>NZ_JAKEVZ010000081.1:0-286 GCF_021491425.1 Mariniradius sediminis
AGGTGATATCTCTCTCAAGCCTGCTGAACTGCAGCTTGCTCTTCGTAATGGTGCTCCCTCTATTGAAGTGCTGGCAAATGACAAAGGCATCAGCCTCACTGTTTTTATGCTGCGCGAAGGGGAATATAAAATCGTGGCCAAACGCATCCTGGAAGAATTAAAAAAATCAGCATGAGAAAAAGTATACAACTCCTGATTGGCCTGTTGCTTTTTTCCGGCTGGGTGCAGGCTCAATCCTATTCCATCGTGATAAAAGGTGGGAGGGTAATCGATCCCAAAAATGGCA
>NZ_JAKEVZ010000082.1:0-286 GCF_021491425.1 Mariniradius sediminis
GTAATAATAGCCAGGAATCCGAATACCAGGTTGAGCAGGGTAAAGAGGTTGGGAATTTGTTTCATGTTATCGGTTAGCGGTGGGCGTTAGTTTATTTGGATTTCATCAAACGTTCGATATCATCAGCAGTGATGGGGATATTGGCCATAAGGTCTTTATTCCCGGTGCGGGTGATCCAGAAATTATTTTCAATGCGTATTCCCATTTTTTTCTTCTTCAATATAGATGCCGGGTTCAATGGTAAATACCATCCCTGCTTTAATAGGTTCAGTGCGGGTTCCGAGAT
>NZ_JAKEVZ010000083.1:0-285 GCF_021491425.1 Mariniradius sediminis
TCAGATCAGGCGCAGCTTCGGTTTAAATTGAACAAAGCGGCTGGTTCTTCGGAGTCCTATCAGTTAACTGTAAATGAGAAGGGCGTGTTGATTGAAGCGCCTTCTTCAGCCGGATTATTTTATGGATTGCAAACACTCTGGCAATTATTACCACCAGCCATTGAAGCGAAATCTAAGGTAGAAGGGGTTAATTGGTCGCTCCCCTATTGCAGCATCAAAGATGCACCGCGCGTTGGCTGGCGCGGACTCATGCTGGATGTGGCCCGGCATTTCTTCACCAAAGAA
>NZ_JAKEVZ010000084.1:0-284 GCF_021491425.1 Mariniradius sediminis
TTATCCCAGGGATGGAAGCCCGGGCGATACCAGTCCCAGTAGCTCGACCAGCTGATGCGGAAAAGGCCCGGCTTCCACAACAGATAGCCTAACGTGGCGCGGCGGGCCTTCTTGAAGTCCATGCCGTCGGCGGCCAGCAACAGGGCGCCGAAGCGGCTGATGTTGAGGGTGAACATCACCGTGATGATGGCCATGACCCGCACCCGCAGCACGTAGCGCTGCCAGGGGCTCCAGTCCTTGGCGATCTCCATGAACACGTCATAGGCCACGGCCTTGTGTTCGCT
>NZ_JAKEVZ010000085.1:0-284 GCF_021491425.1 Mariniradius sediminis
AATTCGATCTCACCTCTTATATTCAGGGAATTGTAACAAGGAAAGAAAAATCGTTTGCCCTTCGGTTGTATGCGCCTTTTACAACACGGCCTGTGGTGACTTCCATTGGCTCCAATCAGATTCCGATTACGATCAGTAACAGGTTAGGTTCCGGCAGGACGGTAATTGGGGGTGGTTCGCATCCCACACAAAAAATGCGTCTCTACCTCGTTTATTCAAGGTTGTAAGCATTAGACTATTATATTTGCTCCGAATTTTTTAAATTATCTTTTTACATGCCTTAT
>NZ_JAKEVZ010000086.1:0-284 GCF_021491425.1 Mariniradius sediminis
CACAGTCCTTGGCGATTTTGAAGGTAAAAATGCAGAGTTACAACTTGCAAAATTGGCGGATGAGGAGTTTGTTAAAACTTCGAATGAATACATAAACAATTATCGGAGTCGCTACAAAAACCTGGCAAAAAAAGAAGACCAGCATGTGTTAGCGAGCAATGAGCTTTCTTATTATCAAGAAAGAAAAATTGTATTACAAAAAGTTTTTCGAAATCATAAGCTTCAGCAACCGGAGTCAGGTGAATGCCCAACATGTTCTCAAACATTGCCTTATAGTTTAAGCA
>NZ_JAKEVZ010000087.1:0-283 GCF_021491425.1 Mariniradius sediminis
CTCCGTACCAGTTTCATCGCACGAACTTTGTTGTTAGGAGCGATCCGAGAGAAACTCTGCAAACATGTTGGTTTACCAGGACCTCCTTTCAGGTGATGAGCTTCTCTCTGACTCCTTCCGTTACAAGGAAATTGAGAATGGAATGCTGTGGGAAGTTGAGGGGAAGTGGGTTGTTAAAGGAGCAGTTGATGTAAACATTGGTGCAAACCCTTCTGCTGAGGGTGGAGAAGATGAGGGTGTTGATGACCAGGCTGTTAAGGTTGTTGACATTGTTGACACATCC
>NZ_JAKEVZ010000088.1:0-283 GCF_021491425.1 Mariniradius sediminis
CTGGGAACCATACAGCTTGGAACCACAGGTCATCCGGCTGTAAAACCAGGAAGTTTTGGCGGCACTATGCTTTCAGCAGCAATTGAACCAGTAACTGATGGAAAAATTCATAAACTTTACCTAGTGAGCAAGCCTTCCGGAGAAGGCAGCTTTACAACCCTGGCTTTACAAGGATTGACATTAACAGGTAATTAATTATTTGATCCGATACGATATGAAACGAGTTGGCTTTTTTATTTTATCCGCATTCCTATTAGTTGCTTCAATTGTTCAGGCTCAACAG
>NZ_JAKEVZ010000089.1:0-283 GCF_021491425.1 Mariniradius sediminis
TTCAAATACCAGAAAGCTTTTGGTTATTCTACGGAAGATCTTGAAACCATCATTGCACCCATGGCAATAGATGGCAAAGAGCCAGTAGGTTCAATGGGTACTGATACCCCACTTGCGATATTAAGTGATCAGCCGCAACACCTCAGCAGTTATTTCAAACAACTGTTTGCTCAGGTAACCAATCCGCCAATTGATCCAATTCGTGAGCGATTGGTAATGTCACTCGCCACCTTTGTAGGTAACAATGGCAACCTGCTGACAGAAGAACCACTGGCCGCGCATA
>NZ_JAKEVZ010000090.1:0-281 GCF_021491425.1 Mariniradius sediminis
GTAGAGTTCATCATTGCGTTCATCGTTGTCACTGACAGATTTGGTAACTGTAAAAGATTCACCCGTTAGAATAGATTCGTTTACGCTGCAATCATTGGCCTGGAGAATGGTGCCATCTGCCGGTATCAAATTGCCTTCTTCAACTATGAAAATATCTCCAGGTACCAGTTCGCTGGAGGGTATGGTCTGGTGCTGGCCATCCCGGATCACCTGGGTAAGGGGTTCAGTGAGTTTTTTGAGCGCATCCAGGGCATGTCTGCTTCTCGCATCCTGGTAAAGAG
>NZ_JAKEVZ010000010.1:0-195314 GCF_021491425.1 Mariniradius sediminis
CGGCCCTGTCGAGCGCCCCGGTGAAGCCTACCACCTCACCGTTGGCAAGCGTGCTGCCGACCGCAGGCACCGACACAAAGGTCAGCGCGGGGTCGACGTCACCGTAGGTCTTGGACTTCGCATCCGCCGTCACCGTCACTGCAAGCTGGTTGATGGTCAGCAGCGCACCCGTGTAGCTTATCGCATAGTTGCCGTTGGCAACCGTGTTCTGGTTGATGGCATAGGTGCCCACGTCTTCGCCCGCGGCCCTGTCGAGCGCCCCGGTGAAGCCTACCACCTCACCGTTGGCAAGCGTGCTGCCGACCGCAGGTACCGACACAAAGGTCAAGGCTGGATCAACATCACCGTAGGTCTTGGACTTCGCATCCGCTGTCACCGTCACTGCAAGCTGGTTGATGGTCAGAAGTGCCCCTGTGTAGGTTTCAAGGTAGTTCGCTCCAAAGGTATATGTACCTTTGTTTATAGCGTAGGTTCCCACATTTTCGCCGGCTACCCTAATCAGGGACCCTGTGGCCACATCGCCACTTACTATCGTGCCTGCCGTTACTTGTGCAGTAAGGGCGGGATCGAGGTCTCCATAAATTTTTGATTTCGTATCCGCGGTTATGGTAATTGGTCTTTGGGTAACCTCCAATTCCGACCCTGTACTACTGGCTTGTGGAACTGCAAATAATCCGGAATCCCCCGCAAAAGAGGTCGTGATTTCGTAAGTTCCAACGTTTAATTTTCCCAAAGTCGGAACTGCTGTTAAATCCAAGGTCAATGAAGCAACACCGCTGGCATTGGTATTTGCGGTTCCGACCGCAGTTCCATCTAGATAAAATGTTATGGCTTTCCCTGAAATACCTGTACTTGTCTGGAAATTAGAGTAAAAAGTAGCCGTTAAAGTTACTGAACTGCCATAAATGGCTGATTTATCAGCAGAAATCAAAGCGCCGTAATTGGCATAAAAAAAAGTCTCCTGATTTCCAGGACCACTGTTAAATGACGTTGATAATGTTGTACCAGTATTGATTGTGTAGTTTAAAATTGTGTATATTTTGCTATTAATCTCAAAGCTAGAAGGAGTGTAGGAAATCCCCGAGATTGTTCTATTGTTGATACTTTGAGTCCCAAAATTTGGTGTCGTAAAAGTTCTAGATTGATTTCCAGAGCCCCCTCCACTTCCTGAAACATTGTAATTGACTGTAATATCTACACCATCTGGCAATCCTCTGGCATACAATCTAAAATTCCCATCGGTGAAATACGTTTCAGCAAAAAGACCTGAAGACTGGCCTCTAGCCATAAGATGAAAAGTTGTCCCCAGTTCCTGTTCAGAAACAAACCATTCAAAATAAATCTCCCCTTTAACATCCGCTGTAACATACTTGTATACGTGTTCGTGATCTGGTATAAAATCACCAATGTGCTCGAAATCGAGTTCGACGATTTCTCCCGGCGACCAGCCGGTTCCGGTTATGATTGCGGTTTCACCAGGAACATAGTCATCCTTGTCGGTGGTGACCGTGGCGGTTGATGTCTGGGAAAGGGCTGGAAATCCCCATAACATCAGGATCGAAAGCATGACCATGCCTTGGATCAAACTCTTCCATGGATTGGGTAAATCTGGTTTCATAGTAAAACAATTTTGGGTTATTAAAAATATAGGCGGTGATCTTTTTACTCAAAGAATCGTAACCAAAATTCGACATTTTGATGTCGTTTGTAGTAAATAAAATGCTTTTTGTTGTCAAAAAAAAGAACTACACCGGAAAATTTTTAGAAGTAAAACTCATGTGAACCGAAAAGTTTAAAATATTATTTTGCAGTATAAATTTAAAATAACCTTATTCATTCAATTCTTGAGATTAATAATCTTATTCATATATTAAATTATATTTATCCTAACAATAAAAAAAAATTGGAGTTCCTAAACCCTCGATATTATAAAATCCTTTGTGGTCTTTCGCAGTGATTTTTTCTCTCCTTTTGGAAAAACAACCTAACAAGCCCTGATATTTTTTAGACAACCAACATATGACATTAACACAGCATTGTCAGTACATATATTTATAGCCAAAACGAAGCACATAAAAAAAGACCTGCCACATGGCAGGCCTTTTAAATTTAACTAAAGCCCATTTGTTAATCTGAAATTCCGGATAATGTGTGCCAGGAAAGTAAGTAATCGCCTCACATATTGAACCTGTCAGAATTACCATTTACAAACACTCTGAATAAGTGGCCGGTCAACGGGCGCACAACATATCCCTGCCCCTATTTCTTTGTTCTAGGTGCTTTGAGGATGTCGTTTGATTCCTTTTCCCATGCATCGGGATTCACCCTTGTCACTGCCGAAGAATTAAATTCATTTGACATTTCATTAAAGACTGTAATCTCTTTTGTGATGCCGTCAAATTCAAATACTTTCCAAAGCGTCCCCGATTGCTGGGGAGCATCAAAAATTGCGATTTGCTCATCGCCGCGGAAGACCCTGACCTTTGCATTTGAGTTTGCCAAGCCGTTTGCCGTATTCGCGAAATTGTGTACCGAATACCTATAAACACCTTCAAAAGTCTGGTTTATTGTAATGGTCTCCGGCCCCGGCCCAAATAAATCGTCAATATCCAAACTTGCAAATTCTGTGAACTGGGTTATCCAGTATACATGGAATCTGAAGGGTGAATTTGGAATCGGCCCAGTAAGATGGGAGTCCAAGTCGATCGTTGGATTCCAAGTCAATACAATTCTCAATTCACCCGATTGCAGGATTGGTGAAAGTGCTATCAGGCCAAGGTTATTCGTTGCATTACCCTCAACGGCAAAATCAGGCACCGAGCTGGCGATGTACCCGGTCTTTTGGACGGTCACCTCATAATTGCCCTGCGGTACATCGATTGCAAAGTGTCCGTCGGATTCCGAGAAAACCTCAAATTGACTGCCGAAGGCAACCCGTGCCCCTTCGATAGGATTGCCGCTCAATGCATCGACGACCCGTCCGATCACCTGTCCATTTGATTCGACTACGGTGACATCAATAGAAACCGACACATCAAAAGATCTCAAGGTTACCTTGGTAGTCCCGGCTTTCAGTGCCTTTAGTAGGCCATTTTGGTCAATGGTGGCTACCGATTCGTCCTCAACGCTCCAATCTCTCTTTACGTCAGTCAATTCCTCATCAAAGAAATTGAAAATTGTCCCCCTTAATTGTATCTCCTCACCGGGTACTAGACTTGCCTCCCCTGGCTCTATTAGGATCCTTGCGGGACAAATTTTGTCTTCGATCCTGAACGCAATACGGAACTGCTGATTTTGGGCTACAGGTATCAGGCCATTTCTCAAGGTGTGCTCGGGATTGGTAACGATTCCCACATCGGCATAGCCCAAAACCTTATTTGCCACCACGACCCGAATACGATAGATCTTACCTACAACGGCCTGGGTTTCACCCGGATCCCAATTTACATAGTAGGTCTCTTCTGCTGGGCTCATGTGGACCTTGTTGGATCCACCTGCCTTTTCACCAAAAGCGGCATGAATCTGATTGAAGCTCAGATCGTCCGAGATCTCCACTTTTGGATTCAGGTTTGGATTGAACCTCCCATGGTATTTTGGGTCCTTTCCCACGGTTGGGCCTAGGAAGTAAAACTCGTCGATGCCGTCATTGGCGGCATCCTTGACACCGATTCTTCCATGTTGAGTTGCCAATGATTGGGCCAAAATGTCCAAGTCATCCACTAGATTTGTTTCATCGCTGTGATCACAGGACGACACCACTACAAATGCTAGACAAAACAATGCAGCCGTCAAAAATCTGAATAGTTTGAGGGCTGGACTAAGGCTTTGATGTTTCATACAAAAACAGGTTAAAGGTTGAAAATTTGACTAATGATTAGCCAAATTAGACCTTCCCCTTTAGGTAAAAAATACCCCAAAAGTAGTAAAACAGGACTTATAGCTACATCTAGCTATTCCAAGTCGAGCGTGCCAACTCCCAAAAAAATCCAACTACAGGGAATAGATTTAACCCGGCTCAAAATAACAAAAGTAGCCTTTTAGTTTAACCTCTGCCAATTGATGCCGCTCTTTTGCACCAAGGAAACAATTCCTGCAAGGTTCCTGACACCAAGCTTTCTGAAGATGTTCTTCCGGTGGGTCTTGACCGTCAAGGGGCTAAGGTTGAGGATATCGGCGATTTCGCCGCCTTCATATTGGTTGATGATCAAGCGGATGATCTCCACCTCTCGCTTGGATAGGCCATAGGCCCCGAATATTCCACCAAAATGATCTTGGTTTACCGAGGGCATTGGCTCTTCCAAGGGTTCATTGAAATACTCATTTCCCTTCAGTACCTCCTCTATCGCGGTCAACAGCTCCGAAACAGAAGAGTCCTTACCGATGTATCCCTTGGCTCCAAACTTGCGGACCATCTCCATGGTGCTTGGGGAATGGTGCATACTGACTACCAATACTTTGAGCTTGGGATGGTTTCGGTGCAAATGACCGAGCAACTGGGTTCCGTCCATTTTTGGCATATTCAGGTCCAGGACCATCAGGTCGATTTGCCCGCCCCGATCAATATATTCCATCACCGCTACGCCGTTTTTGAATTTCTCAACGACCTGATAGTCTTGGTTGGCACGGATCAGTTTTTCGAGCCCATCTGCAAAGAGCTCATGGTCATCAGCTATCACTATTTTTGTACTCATGGGAAATTGAAATTTGTTTGACTGGTACTGTCACGATGATGGTCGTCCCATCACTGTGTGAATCTATATGGAGGTGGCCCATCAAGTAGTCCACGCGTTTTTGCAGGTTTTTGAGGCCCAGGCCTTTTTGTGGGGATTCCAGGATGTCTTTTGGGATTCCTTTGCCATCATCAGTCACCATCAGCGTGACGGTATCATCCATTTCGTCCAAAAAAACCTGCACATCGGCTTCCTTGGCTTGTGAATGTTTGATGATGTTGTTGAGGAGTTCTTTGATGATACGGAAAAGATTGATCTTGGCTTCCAAGCCCAAAAAAGGCAGTTCCTCAATGGTATACGTGATCTTGATTTGTTTTTGCATTTTGACCAAATCAAGGACCTCCTTCACCATCGTCCGGAGGGTTTTGTCATTGGCTTCCATGGGCATCAGTTCATGGGCAATAAACCTCAGGTCCTTGCAGGCCATATCGAGCAGTTTGTCTGTCTCTGCCAGTGCAGCACGCCTTTCCGCATCCATGGTGTTTTCCTCTTCCATGCGGATGCTACCCACTTTCAGTTTGATCAATGCAAGCAAACCGCCCAAATCGTCGTGGAGATCCTTGGCAATGCGCTGCCTTTCGTTTTCTTGGGCTTCGATGATGTTGCGGTTGACCTCGCGCTCTTGCTGGATAAGTTTTTGCTCCACATATTCTTTGTCCTTTTTGAGGAAGTAGTACCGGTGGATGATACCGACCGTCAAAAGCACAACGTTGAAAATAGACCCGACCATCAAGCCGTTAGGCTTCAGCGGGTGCCAATCAATCAATCCTTGGAGGTTCAAAATGTAATTGGTAAACCCAAAAATGAGCACCAGGTTGGCCAATAGTAGATATAGCGAAATCTCCCTATTTTCGCGGATTTGCGAAATATTGACTCCCAAAACCAACAGGATATTGATCGTAGACGCAATAAATCCAAACTGCTGAAAAACCAGAATGGATCCAAAACCAATATCCAAAACTCCCGAAACCAGCATCATCGCAGTAACCAGAAAAACCCCACCAAAGTATAGCCTAACCCCCCATTGCAGCCGCTTGTTGGTTGACTTGATAAAGAAAAACTCATTTATAAACAGCAACAGAAATGTGGACATCATGACTGAAAAAAACGGAATCACCCAAGGCGTGATCCAGCCAATCTTGCTCCCATACACCCATAAAAAAAGATACCCGTCCTCTTCCAATACCAGGGCCAGGGACGAAAGCAGGTAGCCGACAAAAATCAGGTACATCTTTTCGAAGAAATAAAACCAGAGAAATATCCCCAGTAAGGTCGCCATCAGAATAAGCCCTGTGACCGTCCCAAACTTACTGGCCCGCATCGTCTCATACTCCCAATAAGAATTGGGCTCATCCAAGAAAAATGGAATGTAGGTATTCATTCCCCTGCTGTCAACCCGCATCAGGTAGGTAAATTGCTCATTCCTGGGAAGCTTGAGCTGAAAGGAATTGATCCTAGATGCCAAATCCCGCGTGGTACCTGTGTGGTCAAATCCCGTTGTCTGTGTCCTGACTAACCTCCCCTCTTGATCAAAAGTATACAAAGTAGCATCTCTGATCGTAGCGCCCGCAGGGCTAAAGATCAGCGTAATATCGGTTTCCAATCCATTCTCTATCCCAAAACCAAACCACCAAATCGACTCTGTAAAACCTTTGTTGAAAAGCCGGGGATTGTCCAATGGTAAAAAGTTTCCACTCCTGTATGCGGATAGTGCCGCTTCAGGCCCCAGTTCACCGGGACGGTCTTCCAGATACCTAATGTATTCGCCCACAGGATAATCAGGCTGATCGGTAGCAAAAAGCGTCTCCTGCGTGGCAGGAAAAAAAAGCTGTACGAAAACCAAAATCAACAAATGGGCCATAGGGTACGAAAAAGAGCAACTATTTTCCAAAAGGGAACTCAAAACATGCAGCCTCCGACGATAAATCCCGATCTCGGAATACAAAATCAGTCCTCATTAAATACAAAACGGAACTAACACTATCTAAACAAATTTATCGTTTACTGACCAAACCGAAATAGCTAATAATAGCTACAGTCCAAACTGCAATGAACAAAACAAAACACCAAGAATGGTTATGCATCAATTTACCAACTGTTCGGTTTCGTTTCAGTTTCAGATATTTCGGGCTTTTTTCTTGAATTTTCAAGAATTTTTCTTCGAATTCTTCAAAAAAATCAAATTTGGAAATCAGCTGTCAAAAACAAACCCCGATATCCTCCCGACCTGTCTTCTTAAATATTGAATTTCCGGCAAAAAAATAGGCAGGTGAAAAATCCCTACCTAATAAAATAGATTCAACTCTTGGAAACAAAAAGTCAACAGAAAAATGGCCAGATAATCTTCAATCAAATCAATTTGCTCCGGTGGGCCTTGGCTACAGCTTCACCCAAAGAATGGACGTGGAGTTTTTCGTATATCTTTTTGATGTGGTTGTTGACCGTAAAATAGCTGATGCCCAACTCGTCCGCGATCATCTTGTAGCTAAGTCCATCGGCTAGCTTTTTGAGTACCATCGATTCCTTTGGGGTCAACTGATAATCTTCCCGCTTTTCGCCGGGATCATTTCCAAAATACCGAATCACCTTCATCGCAATGGAGGGACTCATGCTTGCCCCGCCTTTGGACACTTCGTCGATACTTTGGGTGATTTGGGTCACCGAAGCGGATTTGAGGATATACCCTTCGGCCCCTGCTTTCAAAGCCGCAAACACTTTTTCGTCGTCATCAAAAGCTGTCTGCACAATGATCTTGATCTCCGGGAAGTTTGCTTTTGCTAAGCGAATACCTTCAATTCCGTTGACAACGGGCATTTCCAAATCCATCAGGATGATGTCCGGGCGCGCTTTTTTCAAATCCTCCAAAATGCTGCCGCAATGGCCATATGATCCCACACATTCCAAATCCGACTGCAAAGCCAGAACGGTCTGAAGACTATCTCTTCGTACAGGATTATCGTCATAAATCGCGACCCTTATCATCGTTTAAAATTAAGTCTATGCAACCCTTCAATCAAGGCTAAATCTAGCTATTGGAAATTCCAAAATGATGGTGGTACCCTGTCCCTTTTGGGAAATAACCTGTGTCTCCCCACCCAAATCCTTGCCCCGACGCTGGAGGTTCTTCAGTCCGTTGCCTTGGTTGACCTGCTGCATGTCAAACCCAACTCCATTGTCATGGATCTTGAGAACCACGGTTTCCCCGTTTTGCATCAGGTCCAAGCTTGCCTCTGTCGCTTTGCTGTGCTTGGCGATATTGTTGAGGGATTCTTTGATCATCAGCAGCAGGTTTTTTCGGACGTCGGGCTGCACGATTTTTTCCTCAAGTTCCTCTCCTATCGAAACATGCAATTGGATGCCCTTAGTCGTCAGCAATTCACTCGCATAGTTCAATATGCGCGAAGCCAAGGTATAGTTACCATCCTGTGGACGCTTCATACTCCATACAATGTCGCTCATCCGGGTCAGCAACTCTTTGGACTGGACTTGGATTTTGTCCACGAGCTCTTTGCCCTTTTCCGGTTCTTCGCTAAGCATGTTTTTGGCCAATTCACCATAAATCTGAAGGCTACTCAACGTCGCCCCCACATCGTCATGCAGGTCCGCAGTGATCCGCTCCCGTTCCTTTGCGAGCGTTTTTTCCTTTTCAGCCTTCAAGCGAATCAGCTCATTTTCATAGGCAAGCTTCGCAATCCTCCTTACAAATACCATCCTGGCAATGATCGCCACAACCCCTGCAAAAGCCAAAAAAGCCAATATCCTGAACCAAATCGATTGGTACCAAGGAGGGTGGATGGTGAATTCATACGAAACGGTTTCCTGCTGACTCGCAATCCTGAATTCAAATCGGTAGCTCCCTGGGCGCAAAGTGGGATATTGCACCAAGTTGGAGTTGTTGAGGTCTTTCCATGCATCATCCACACCTGCGAGTCGGTATTGGAAGGTCTGTTCGGCAGCGAGCCAAATTGGAGTTGCTGAAAGATGAAAGGTCAAGTAGTCCTGATCATAACTGAAATCACCCGGCGTGGTGTTATCCACCATGCGGTTGTTGTTGCGTACCATCGCCAAAATGGGCTTAGGCGCCGAATTGGTTTTTGGTACCTGAGCCGGATAGAAATAATCGAGGCCGCTGACACCACCCATCAGCATCATGCCATCTTCCAAGACCATGGCCGAGTTGCGATTGAACTCGCTATTGATCAAACCGTCAGATTGCGTATAGTTGGTGAAAGCCTTGGTGGAAGTATCCATGCGCGAAAGCCCTTTTCCCGTGCCCAACCACAAGTCGCCCTCCAAGTCAAAGGCCATGGAATATATCCGGTTGTCGGGCAGCCCATCGTTTGTATTGAGCACCCGGCTGAAGCCTGTCTTTTTATCCAAGTAGGCAAGGCCATTTGCCGTTGCGACCCAGAGGTATTTGTCTGAAGCTGCCAAGGCGGCATAAGTCCTTTCCGAAGGAAGGCTTTTGGGATCATTTGGCATGGGCAGAAATTGCCTGATTTCTCCAGAAGGAATATGGAGCGACAGCAAGCCCTCACTTTCGGTACTTATCCAAGCAATATCCCCATCATAGCTGAGGCTGATGGGGGTCAACTTCGGAAAGATCACCCTATTGTCCTCCAGCCTGATGAGTCTCAGTCCATAATCAACCAAGTATCTGTATTCCTTTCCATCGTGGACCGCATACTCATTAGTCCAGATATTTTTTGCATTTTGATTTTGTGAAAAATCAAGGATTTCTTTTCCAAATCTTATGGTCCAATCCCGCCATTCCAAATAAGGCAGATAATTGAAGCGGGGCTTGGTGCCCACCATTTCCGCAAGTTTTTGAGTATTGATGATCTCGGTCTTTTTGGTTCGTTGATTTATCACTGTAAATACAGAGTCCGAGAAATCATGTCGGATGATCACCCGATCTTTCTCGAATGGGTATATGCCTATCATGAAGTCACGATGCAATTCTCCATTTGCAGCGGTCATGCTTCTGAAAAAATCCTTTTTAAGGTACAGCAGGTCCAACCGCCCTCGTCTGAAACCATAAGCGAATTCCCCGTGCCTTTGTGATTCCAAAAAGCCTCCAAGGTGCGAATCGGCAATTCCCAGGCGCTGCATTTCCACGTTGACGTCAACGGGATTCTCCTTTCCCAGTTCCCAAAGGAAATATCCCGCCTCGGTCTTAAAAAGGCTAAACTGCTGGGTCGTATAGACTTCCTCTACTTTTTGACCTCCCAGTTTTTGCATCACCTCAGCGGTACGGTCTCTATTCCGAATCGTGTCCAAGACCGCCCATTTGCTCCAATCCCAGGCGTATCGGCACCACATGTTTCCATGGACATCGATAAGGGTACGAAAATAGCCTTGCCTTAACAAGGTATCGGATATAACCACATCTTCATTTACCAACCTGTACTCACCAAGGTTCCCGCCCCTTTGCACTTCTTTGAACCTTTCTGAAAGAAGAGAGTAGAACTTGCCCCCCGAATAGGTAAGAAAAAGGTTTACGTCGGGACGAATCTTATCTCCTTGTTTATCAACAATCACCATTTCGACAAACCTGTTGCTTTCGGGATCAAAGAGTACAGGTGGTAAGTTGATCCTATTGAACCATATATCTCCCTGATATTCCCAGATATTGAAAAAATACCCTTCTGCCTCCCCAGAATCTATGGGGTAAAATAAGTTTGAGAACGGATCCAATCTACCCAGTTTGGTTCGCCCGATAATGATCCAATAGCGTCCCTTGCTGTCTGGAAAAATGGCGTCGATCGACCCGGTGATTGGTTCTTTGGTCGCATGATGCCTGATCTCCACCGGATACGCCTGAAAGCCGTCAAAGCAATACAAGCCGTCATAGGTCCCAATCCAAATCAGGTTTCCACGATCTTGGCGCAAACTCAAAATCACAGGACTGTTTAGCCCCTTGTCGCTGTCTATGGATAGTATTTGCAGTTGTGATTGGGAAAAGGCCAATAAGCTTGTCAAGCTCAAGATCAACTGAAACAATAATAGCCTAGACCAATTGGGCATACGGTGGAAGATTGAGATTCTAAAATATGGTTTTGGCTGGATTTATACCATTTATAGGTGATTGAAACCAATAGAAACTGCCTTTTTCATAAAAAAACCGTCCCGGATTCGGGACGGTTTTAGGGTTATGCAGAACGAGGAGTTACTGTTTGATGATGCGGCCCTGGAGCGTTTCGCGGTCGACCTGTACTATCACCTGGTACATGCCCTGGGCGAAGTGGCGCAGGTCGACCTTTCTGGTGAAGCTCAGCTCGTGCTGGCCTTCCTCCTGGTACACCAGCCTGCCCGCCGCGTCGAAGATGCGGATCGACACGTTCGCCCCCTCCGGTATCTGTACCATCAGGTTGGTCTCCTGCATCGCCGGGTTCGGGTAGATCAGCAGGTCCGTTGGCCTGTCGGTCTCCCTGTACAGCGTGATCTGCCTGCTGATGGTCTGTCCCGCCCTGTCGGTGCTGTGTACCTTCACCGTGGTCCTTGCCTCAGGCATGTGGTTGCCCTTCCATACCAGCACGTTGTTTTCCAGGTAAACGTCCGGATGCTCGTCCATGCTGTAGCTGTGGATGTCGTCCGCGGGGTCGACCGTGTGCAGCCCGGTCAGGATCTCCCCTGCCCTCACCTTGTGCGATACCCTGTCCTTGGCGGCGAAGATGTCCACCGGAAGCGGCTTGTTCAGCACCAGTACCGGCAGGCTGATCGCAGGGCCGTTGTCGCCTTCCTCCAGGTATTCCGCCGGCAGGCTGCCCTCCATCTGGTAGAAGCCCGGCTTCAGCGGGTCGAAGTCGCTGATCGACCACTTGATCTGCTGGGCAAGCTCCATGTCGCTGCCCTCCTCGAAGTACACGTAGTCGGAGGCGATCTTGGGCAGCGGTGTGTTCCATGGCACGGTGACCAGGCTCTCGGAACCCTCGAGTTCCTCCCTGCCGTTCTTGGCGGGCTTCCTGCAGCCCACCACCAGCAGCCTGAACCTCATCTTGCCCTTGCCCACGTTGCCCGATGGATCCTTGGCCTCGAACTCTATCCAGCCGTTCTGTGCCTTCCTGAACACCTTGCCCGGCTCGGGGCACTGGTGCAGCTCGAAGCCACAGTTGTCGCTGGCCGTCACCCTGTTCCTCAGGTCCGGCATCACGAACGTATCTCCCCTGCGGATGACCTTCACATAGGGCTGCTGCGGCACCGTTACCTTCGGCTTGGTCTGGTCGACCACCCTGATCGTCACTTCCGTGGAAGCCTTGGTGCCTACGGCGTCCACCGCCGTGAAGGTGATCTTTTGCTCACCGATGTCGGCACAGCTGAAGTCGCATTCGCTCAGCTTCAGCACCACCGGTCCGCAGCTGCTGGCCGTGCCGTCGTCCACCATGGCAGTGGTCAGCCTGCCCCTGCCGTTCTTGTTCAATACCACCGTGATTTCCTGTTTGGTTTTTATCTGTATCGTGCAGACCGGGGTGACGGCGTCCACCGTCACCACCTGCAAGGCCGTTGCTTCGTTGCCGTTGACGTCGGTAGCGGTCCATTTCACAACCGTCATCCCCACGGGGAACACGGCAGGTGCGTCGTTCACGATCGAGGCTATGCCGCAGTTGTCCGTGGCGACCGCATTGCCCAGGTCTATGGCCGGTGCGTCACCGCCCTCGCCCTCGGATACCGCAATGTTGCCCGGAGCCGTTATCTGCGGTGCCTGCCTGTCGGCCACGGTCACCCGCTGTACCGACGTGGCCGTGTTGCCGTTGGCGTCCGTCACGGTCCAGGTCACCGTCGTCACCCCTACCGGGAACTGGTCCGGAGCGTCGTTGGAGACGCTGGCCCCCGTACCCGTGAAGGTCGGGCTGCCGAGCTCAAGGCCTTCGGCGAAGCAGTCGCCCTCACCGGCGTCGGTCGTGATGTCCGCAGGTGCATTTATCGTCGGAAGCTCCTCGCGGGTCACGTTCACGCGCTGTTGGGCCGTTGCCGTGTTGCCGCTGTTGTCCGTCGCCGTCCAGGTCACTACGGTCAGGCCGAGCGGGAAGACGTTCGGAGCGTCGTTTTCGATTTTCTCAATCCCGCAGTTGTCGGATGCCTGTGCCTCGCCGAGGGCAACGCCTGTGGCACTGTCCGCGTCAGGGGCGATCTGGACCGTGACGTCCGCAGGAGCGGTGACCAAAGGATCCTGCTCGTCGACCACCGTCACGGTCTGTGTCGCCGTGGCAACGTTGCCGTTGTTGTCCGTCACCGTCCAGGTGACTGTCGTCGTACCCAATGGATAGGTTTCGGGCGCATTGTTCGTGACTGTGGCAATGCCGCAGTTGTCCGAAACGGTTGCTTGGCCGAGGGCCACGTCGACCGCGTCACAACTGGTGGTTCCCGTGCTTGTCTGTACGGCAGCCGGAGCGGTGATTGCCGGAAGTTCCCTGTCTGTCACCGTTACCTGCTGGGTTGCGGTGGCGGTGTTGCCGTTGCCGTCGCGGACCGTCCAGGTGACGACCGTTGTACCAATCGGGAAGGTCTCCGGCGCGTCGTTGCTGATGCCGTCGGCAGGGATGTCCTCTCCCGTCACGCTCGGTGTGCCGAGGTCAGCAAGGGTAGCGAAGCAGTCGCCCTCACCGGCGTCGGTCGTGATGTCCGCAGGTGCATTTATCGTCGGAAGCTCCTCGCGGGTCACGTTCACGCGCTGCTGTGCCGTTGCCGTATTGCCGCTGTTGTCCGTCGCCGTCCAGGTGACCACGGTTGTGCCAATCGGGAATGTCGTCGGAGCGTTGTTCGTGACGGAAGCCACACCGCAGTTGTCGGATGCCTGTGCATCCCCGAGGGCTACGCCTGTGGCACTGTCCGCGTCAGGGGCGATCTGGACCGTGACGTCCGCAGGTGCGGTGACAATTGGATCCTGTTCGTCGACCACCGTCACGGTCTGTGTCGCGGTGGCAACGTTGCCGTTGTTGTCCGTTACGGTCCATGTCACTGTTGTAGTGCCCAATGGATAAGTCTCGGGTGCATTGTTCGTCACGGAGGCGATGCCGCAGTTGTCCGAAACGGTTGGTTGGCCGAGGGCAAAGTCGACCGCGTCGCAGGAGCTGGTTCCCGTGCTTGTCTGTACGGAAGCCGGAGCTGTGATGGTTGGAAGCTCCCTGTCTGTCACCGTTACCTGCTGGGTTGCGGTGGCGGTGTTGCCGTTTCCGTCGCGGACCGTCCAGGTCACGGTGGTTGTCCCTACCGGGAAGGTCTCCGGTGCATCGTTGCTGATGCCGTCGGCAGGGATGTCCTCGCCCGTCACGCTCGGTGTGCCGAGGTCAGCAAGGGTAGCAAAGCAGTCTCCTGCATCGGTGTCCGCATTGATGGCCGCAGGTGCCGTGATGGTGGGAAGCACTTGTCGAACCACAGTAACATTTTGCGTGGCTGATGCAGTCTTACCCCCCTTGTCAGTAACTGTCCAAGTTACAACGGTAACACCAAGAGGGAAAGAAGCTGGTGCGTTGTTTTCGATCTTTTCAATTCCACAATTGTCTGTCGCCTGAGGCTCGCCAAGTACTACACCCGTTGCGTTTTCAGCACCTGGAGCAACAGAAATAGTCAAATCGTCTGGTGCTGTGATCTCTGGATTCTCTTCATCCGCAACCACAATCGTCAGTTCAACGATACCCGCACTACAACCGTCTGAGGCATTTGGAGTAAACACATAGGTTGTTGTTTGTGAATTATTCACAATAGCAGGGCTCCAAGTACCAGTTATCCCATTCTTAGAAGTAGTTGGCAATTCTGGGACCGCTCCCCCAAAGCAAATGGGGTCGATAGGGTCAAATTCAGGAACGATTTCAGATAATCTGATCTCTGCGCTGAAGATGATTCCTCCTGGTCCACCCAGTTCTGTTTGATTGACATACAACGTATTCAATCCTTGGACCAACAACGGCGCAATGTCGTTTCTGGTGATTGTTGCTACCGAGCCAAATCCGTTGCCTCCGTCAGTTTTACCTGTAAGAGGTTGCCCATTCAAGTAAAGTCCCGGCAGCGGATTGCCGAGTTCATTATCCACAGCAAAGTTGAAAATCAGACTTGCCTGTTCAAATGGTTGGTCAATGAAAAAATCAAAAGCGTGTAAAGTCGTGTTTCCGTTCCCATTGCTCCCGGTATTGTTTATCCATTTTGCCTCAGGATCAGATGACAAACCAGTGAGCCAAGCACCTGGGAATGGAGGAATGACGAACGGACTTGACCCATTTCGGGCTGCTTCAAAATCCGAGCTTGTAAACGGAACAGTGAATGGCCCGTCATCAGGTCCCACCAACATCCTGATGGACCTGTCCACATTACCTTCGGCAGGACTTCCACTACGCAGCTTGATGATCCCATCAATTTTCGCATAAACGGTAAGTAGCGAATCGCAACCTGCTTTGTTGGTGAGTGTTTGGGTGAAGATACCGCTCTCTGTGTAGCTGGTACCATTTACTTCCACACTCTCGCAGCCCACCACATGCACTACTCCACTGGTGGCTATACAGCCGTCACCTGAAAACACCGGCGTACTTGCCGTACCAAAGGTAGTTCCATCCAAAGCAGCTCCTGTTGACGTCGCTTTGTTTTGTACTGTAAGCCCAGCCCCCGCTCCACTGCGGTTCATGTCCCAATAGCCCACAAGTCCGGTTTCGTTGCCGGTAAGTTGGCTGTTCATGTTAGCTACAATTTCAGATTGTGTTCGCACCGTGTTCCAGAGGCGGATTTCATCAAGTGTGCCATTAAAGTGGAACCCATCCTGCCGCTTACCAATGAGTAAAGGGTTGGTATTGTGCGTTATGTTGCGGGTGGTTGCCTTGCTTTGCACCAATACACCATTTTTATAGATGCTCATGGTGGTGCCACTGTATACCGCAGCAACGTGTAACCATTCATTAAGGTCTGCATTCGTCAATGGAATGGTTACCGCATCCAAACCATCATTATCCGAAACAAAAAAGTTTAGATTTGATGAATTTGGGCTGGTGGCATCAAGTCTTAGCTGATAGCCATCGCGGTCAATGCCCGGACCGATTGAACCACCTTTCTGAATGACCTGATTGACTAGGTTAAATGATGCTGGATTAATCCAAGCTTCGATGGTGATGGCCGATGTTAGGTTATAGGCGCTGTTGTTGCCGGCGTCTATGTGGTCAGTGGAGCCATTCATTTGAACATTGTTGCCGAATTGGGCGCCATAGTTCGGCGGAGTGAATTCGGATCCGTTCAATTCAGCTATTATTTGCTCAACACTTAGCGGAGTATTGAAAATTTTCACCTCGTCAATAACCCCATTGAAAAAACGGCCACCATTTGCAGTACCAATTCGTACTGTTCCAGATGGTGCTACCGGGGTGGAAGAATTTGTGAAAACTGTTGGTATACCATTAATGTACATTTGACTTACCCCATTCTTTCGAACTAATGCAACGTGGTACCAAATGTTTGGCGCAGTTAAATTACTGCCGCTGTTGTACCAGGTTACTCCACCAATACCGCTCATTAGGGCATTACCGGGGCCGGTTCCGTTTCCGTTATTTATTCCAATTGAATAGCCATTTGAAGTATTTACCGTGTTGTCAAAGCCGTTCAAAACAATATTACCCAATTGGGGCAAAACACTTGGCTTTATCCACGCCATCATGGAGTAGTTATCAGTTTGAGTAGTGGCTACGTTGGCTGTTTCTATAAAGCTGCTTGTGCCATCAAAACTATACGCACTGTTGGGATTTCCGAAACGGTCGGTTGTAAGTGTGGCTCCATTTACCGTACCATTGTTACTACCCGCTGCATCATTGGCGTTACCATTAAATGGGTAATATGCAATTGGAGAGGAAGACGGCGGCGGCGGCGTGGTGCCATTGAAATCCGCCAACACCTCTCCGTCTGAAAGTTGGGTATTGAAAATTTTGACTTCATCAATCGCGCCATTTAAATGACCCGCACCTCCCCCCGCACTTCCGAAGTGAAAATGTGTTCCTCCACTCCAGGGATCACCAGAAATATTGACGGTTGTTCCCTCCAGTTGCCCATTTACATACAATTTCATTTGGCCATTTCCGGTTGCTGAAATCGCAACATGGTACCATTGATCTTGTACAATGGAAGTCGAACCTGGCAAAAAGTACAAATTCCAGGTATATAAATAGTGTAAAAAGGAGCCACCACTCGTCCTCATCTGATGGCTCCAGCCGCCATTCGGTGCGCCCGCATCACCGCCTGGTGCCAAAACTATAACGCTCATGTCGCTCGGGTTACTGCTGTTGAACCTTACCCATGCGATGACGGTGTAAGACGAAAAGGAAGCCGATGGTACCGAAATGAAATCATCCACCCCATCAAAACTGTACGCGCTGTTGGGATTCCCAAAGCGGTCAGTCGTGAGCGTAGCACCGTTAACCGAGCCATTGTTACTTCCTACCGCATCATTGGCGTTGCCGTTGAATGGGTAGTATGCAACCGGTGTTTGTGCATGCGCTAGGGCAATTGCACAAACCATCAGTATGGTTAGAAAATAGCTTAACGTTCTCATTTCTAGTGAATTAAAAATGGAATATTCAAGTGAAAATTACGCTCGATTGACGAACTACTATAGTTGAAGTTTTTCATGGGTCTGAGGTTTAATGGTGAAAAGATGAAAGACTCGAAAACGAATTTACCCGCGCCTGCCAGCGAAAAAAATACCCCAAAAGTAGTAAAACTGCCTTTATAGCTACATTTAGCTATACCAAGCCGCATCGGTGAATTCCCTCGAAATCTTATGTTACAAAGGGATTAAATCTGAATTTTTTGGCCTAAATTCCAGACAAAAGAACAATTTCCATCCCCCTTTTGAAATCGGTTTAACTTACGGTTCTGCCTATGAGATACCCCGTTCGACTTTTCGTTTTCGCGATTGTTATCCTACTTGTCTATTGTACAAAACCATCAGAGACCACGACTGAGAAAAGTGATGTGGAAAGCCTCGAACACAACCCTCCGCGGATTACCCGCCTGTCCGACCTTCCCGATTCGCTCCAACCCAAAACCGTGTCGCTTGGCCAGTATCCCCCTCCCCGGATAATCCCCATTCCGAAGAAAAAGGGGGAATATGTCTATGACAAAATCAACATTGCAGGGGAAAAGCAAACCA
The DNA here is from genome assembly GCF_021491425.1 of Mariniradius sediminis. Taxonomy (NCBI): domain Bacteria; kingdom Pseudomonadati; phylum Bacteroidota; class Cytophagia; order Cytophagales; family Cyclobacteriaceae; genus Mariniradius; species Mariniradius sediminis. Next base: position 17,851 of record NZ_JAKEVZ010000010.1, read on the forward strand.
TTGAAGTGGAACCGCCCCAAGTTCACCAGTTTGAAGTCCTGAAAAACGAGGACGGGGAAGTGGTAAAAAACGCAGAAGAAAAGCCCTATGTCATCGGCAAAGGCGGAAAAAGCCAATTTACCAACTACACTTCGGAAGATGGCTTGGCGGCCGATGCTATCATCAGCATGCAGATTGACAAGCGGGGCGAGCTTTGGATAGGTACCTATGGTGGCGGTGTGAGCAAATTTGATGGCAGGAAATTCACAAACTTCAAGACCGAACACGGACTGCCTGATAATGCGATTACCAAGATTTTTGAAGACAGCAAAGGCAATCTCTGGTTTGCTTCCAACAACGGAGGAGTAAGCAAATTTGACGGGAAGCAATTCACCAAGCTGAGAAGCTACGAGGGAATGCCCTCTGACATTGTCTGGAGCATCGATGAGGACAACAAGGGTAATATGTGGTTTGGGACCTTCGATGCAGGCCTGGGCAAATACGACGGCAATTCCTTCACAAACCTGAGTGCAGCCGAGGGACTTCCGGGTGATTTCATTCTAGGAACAGAAAGCGATGATTCGGGAAATATGTGGTTTGGGGGGATCAGTGGACTTACAAAAATCTCCGGTGACAAGCTCACAAACTTCTCGATCGAAGACGGCCTTCCCTCCACTGCCGTGCTTTCCATTTTACAAAAAAGGGACAAAAGCCTTTGGTTTGGTACCGTCGAGGGATTGTCCAAATATGATGGAAAATCATTCCAAAACTTTACGGTAGATGATGGTTTGGCTGACAACACGGTTTGGAACATGGCTGAAGACGGAAAGGGGCAGCTCTGGTTGGCGACCTATTTTGGGCTGAGCCATTATGATGGGTCAAAAATCACCTCTTATACCAAGTCCGTCGGCTTATTGGAAAATGGTGCCCGGGATGTAGAAATTGGGAAAGATGGGACTGTTTGGATTGGAACCGAGGAAGCTGGATTAAGTAAATTTGCCGGAGAGGCGTTTACCAATTTTACCAAAGACTTCGGATTTGAACACACCGCCGTCATCAACGATATATTCCAAGATCGGGACGGGAATATGTGGTTCTCATCACTGATGGGCCTGCACAAGTATGATGGTTTTGGATTCACGATGTACAGCAGAAACCATGGAGGGCTGTTGGAAAACTCTATCGAGCGTACCTACCAAGATGATAAAGGGATTCTTTGGTTTGCCGGGGCAAAGGGCATGACCAAGTTTGATGGAAAAAGTTTCACGCATTTTGGCTTGGCGCAGGGCCTTCCCGACGAAAATATAGTAGACATGCTTCAGGACAAGGATGGGATATTCTGGTTGGCATTTAACACCCAAATCGCCCGATTTGATGGTGTTTCTTTCACATATTTCGGGTCCGAACATGGCATTCCGAGCGACATCAAGGAAATGTTGATCGACAGTTTCGGGAATTTTTGGATCACATCTTTCAGTGGTTTGACACTTTTTGAAAATGATTCATTTGTACAATACGGTCCGAAACAGGGCGTTTCGGGGGTTGTCACAGATATTCTACAGGATGAAAAGGGGAATCTTTGGCTCGGATCATACGACGGGATCCTCTTTCTGGATTCCAAACAGCTCAGTTCAATAAGCACAAATTTGGAAAAGAGGCTGAACTTCAAAACCATCACCCAAAAAAATGGCCTGGTGGATAGACACGCCTACCAACTTTTGTTTTTGCCTGAAGGAAAATTGGCCGTTGGATCGCCCAAGGGCATCCAAATTTTCGATGTACCCGATTTGGGTTCAGGTAATTTTTCGAAAATGAGTGCCAGCGAATGGTACCATACCAGCACCGGATTTCCGGTGAAAGACATAAACCCAGTCGGAAAAACCACGCTGTTTTTGGATCGGGATGGAATCATCTGGGCCGCAACGGAAAGCGGCAATACGGGCCTCGTGCGGTTTGATTACAGGAAAGTAAATAAAAACAAAACCACGCCGCAGCTTCGACTAAAGGACATCAGGCTGAACGAAGCACCTGTTTCCTGGCAAACCATTATTGACTACCCACTTGTCATCGAGCCCAAGGACACAGCCAACACCGTCCCCGCCCATGTGGAAGAAATGCTGAAGTTCGGGAAAAAGCTGAACGACGCAGAACGGGATTCCTTGGCCAGCCACTTCACGGGAGTCAAAATGAAGGATGTGACGCCATTTGATATGATTCCGCAGGAGCTTGTCCTACCCTATCGCTTCAACAGGGTGACGTTTGAATTTGGTACCGATGAACTGACCAATCCTGATTTGATCGAATACCAATATTATTTGAAAGACTATGACAAGGATTGGAGTCCCGTGACCAAAGAATCCAAAGTCACATTTGGCAACATCCGGGAAGGAAGCTACACTTTCCAAATCAGGGCAAGGTTTACCGGCGTCAGCGAAAAAGGCGCCGATGCATGGACCGAGCCGCTGGAATTCTCTTTTCAGGTTTTACCGCCTTGGTACAGGACTTGGTGGGCTTATTTGGGATATGCCCTGATATTCTTCGCAATATTCCGCAATTACATCAAACAACGGGAATGGGCATTGAGAAAACGCCAAGAGGAATTGGAGGAAACTGTGTCGATCAGAACCGCCGAACTTCGGGCGGAAAAGAAGAAATCCGATGACCTTTTACTCAATATTCTCCCTGAGGAAGTGGCGGAGGAACTGAAGGCCAAAGGCAATGCGGACGCACAATTGATCGACGAGGTGACGGTACTTTTCACAGATTTCAAAGGCTTCACCCAATTATCGGAAAAGCTGAGCCCAAAGGAACTGGTCGCCGAGATCAACGAGTGTTTCTCTGCTTTTGACTTGATCATGGAGAAGTATGGGATAGAAAAGATCAAGACGATCGGTGATGCCTATATGGCTGCCGGCGGCTTGCCCACACCCAATCAGACACATGCGATTGATGTGGTAAAGGCCGCCATGGACATTCAGGAAGTTATGAGAAAGCACAAGGAAGACCGGGAAGCACGGGGTGATCTGTTTTTTGAAATCAGGATTGGCATCCATACGGGCCCTGTAGTGGCGGGCATTGTGGGCGTCAAGAAGTTCCAGTATGATATCTGGGGTGATACGGTCAACACAGCAAGCCGGATGGAAAGCAGTGGTGAAATCGGGAAAGTCAATATCTCTGGCACCACTTACGAGCTGGTAAAAGACCGAACAGAATGCTTTTATCGTGGAAAAATCTCAGCCAAAGGCAAGGGCGATATCGATATGTACTTTGTGGAAAAGGTTGATTAGAAGATAAAAGTGAGATGAAAATCACCCTGCTTCACTACTTGTGATAAAGGAAAACAATGACTGACGAATAACTCCCTTGTCTTTTGAATTCAATAGGATCGACATTCAGACTTTTTGGATTGAGTCTAATGATCGACCCAAAACAAGGCACATGTAGAAGACAAAAACCCCGAAACCAGCCGCTTCGACTGATTCCGGGGTCTTCATGTTCTGTGTTTTGTTCAAAAAGGGGGTTTCTCAACCCACAAAGGTATATTAGGGTTCTATTCCGAGGTATTTGCAGACAGCTTCATAATCCTCCACATCAACTGGAAGATGGATTCGGGAGGATTTGCCGCCTTTTACGATGATGTACCGGGTTTGGGAATTTGGAAATGCCTGTCCAACTGCATTCACCGTGGTTAAAGGAACCCCGGTAAACAACGTAATGGAACCCGGTTGCAGCAGGAATTCAAGCCTTACGGAAAAAAAGCGCGTAGTACCATTGATAAAATCATGGGGAAGCGGGAAAGATCCAGTTGCCGTCGACGAAGTCCTCCAATATACCATGACCAAATCCTCCAGAATCGCGGTCTCTGTGATTTCGGCTGCCAGCACCGTCGTTTGGGAGCGCCGATCGGGAAAATTCGTCCAAGTGTTCGTAATCCATGCTGAAGCAAATACATTGGCAAGGCCGGGTGCACCTGGGTTTCCCGCGGGACCGGCCGGACCGGCCGGACCGGCAGCACCTTGTGGACCTTGGGGACCTGTCGCTCCTTTTGGACCTTCGGGACCTTCACAGGAAGTGATAAACAATACTGCCAGTAATATGCCTGGTATATAAATGGTCTGCAAAAGCTGCTTGATAAAATCTTTCATAAGGTTGTTGATTAAGATAGCCAATTGATTAACCGAAGGAGATCAAGGATTTATGCCGAAGTACGCGCAAACCGCTTCATAATCCGAGAAATCCAGCCGTCCCGCCGGAGTCACACCCGGAATAACCATATACCGCACCTGACTGAAGGGAACGATATTGGTAGCATCCGAACCCGCTACTCGGGAAGGCCCGTGAAAAAGGATCAATTTTTCCTTGATGGCTTTATGCTCCAAGGTGAACATCCAAGCGGCAGTACCTCCTTGATAGATTTGGGCGGGATAGGGTTTTGCCCAATTCACTGTCGCATTGTCCCGATAGTAGGCAAGGACGACTCCCTTGTTGAGAATATCGTCAGTAATTTGCGGAGCGGCAATCGTATCCCAAACGAAGTTGTCGGGCATCTTCGTCCACGTATTGGTAATCCAACTCGAAAAAAACACATTGTCAGTACCCGTAACACCTTGCGCACCGTCAGGGCCTTTGTTACCCGCCGGCCCTTGCACGCCGGCTGTCCCTTGCGGCCCGGCAGAACCGGTCGCACCTGCAGGACCCTCGGGACCTTCACAGGCGAAAGTGATGATACACAGACCAGCCAAAAGCAGGAAGCGGCTGAGGGATATATTTCTAATTTCTAATTTCTTCATAATAAAAGTTCGTTTGAATATCGCATGTTCATTTAAGGCTCGATGCCAAGGATCTGACACACTGACTCGTAATCATCCAGATCGGGAAGGCCTACCCTACCGGATAGGGCAGCGGGAACGACGACATATCTGAATTGTGCCTCTGCCAAAAGAACATTGGGTTCCAAAAGCGGATCGATGGCAGAAAATCTATTCTGAATCACACTGACCCTTCCCGCGCTGACTCCCATCAACAAATCATAAATCATTTGGTTTTCATGATAGACTGTTCTAGGAACCCGATAAACCTCGCCGGAGGCAGGCCTATCCTTCATGTAAATCAAAATCAAATCTTTGCTGACAACCTGTTCTGTAAAAGAGGAATTTTCGAACCTATGTCTATAAGTATTGTCACTGTCGCTACCTAAAACCCACGTGGCTGTAACCCAATCACTATGGATGACATTGGCAATACCTACTGGACCTTGCGGACCTTGGGTGCCCGTTGGGCCTTGTGCACCTGCGGGCCCCTGTGCACCTGCTGGGCCTTGCGCACCCGCAGGACCTGCCGGACCCTCTGGCCCCTCGCAGGAAACATACATCAACAAAACCAGCGACAAGGCCAGTGTTGAGAAAATACTCGACTTGAAAATGGATGAATTCATAATTTCCAGTTTAATAGTTAGGCTCTAGTCTTTTAGAGATTATCGTTTCGATAAATTTCTGGAAAAGGCCAAGCGAAAAAAATACCCCAAAAGCAGTAAAAATGTGCGATTATGAAAGTTTTTTACTGGAAAAATCTAATAATTCATATGACTCGGGTGGGGATTTTGATACATACACCTCCGATCGGTGATATTCTTCGATTGCGTTCAATGGGCAAAAAAAAAAGGGCCTTCCGGCCCTTTTCTTAGTTTTTGCTGGTGACTTTGTCGACCTCGGCTTTGGCCTTTCGGGCCAGTTTGTCGACCTCGTCGCTGACGTTGGAGACCTTTTTGGTAAGGTTGTAGATGTAGCCGTTGAGCTTGCCCGTCACTTCATCATAGTATTCGCCTCCTTTCTTCGCGATTTTTTTGCGGGTGTTTTCCCCCTTGTCGGGAGCAATCAAAATACCGATTTGGATGCCGACCACAGCCCCTACCAATGCGCCTAAGAGAAATTTTGTTGAGTTCATATGCTTTATCTATTTATGGTTAAACAAAAAACTGAATCTAGTTAAAACAAGCAAATAATGTGCTTGAAACCATTACAATCTACTCAAATTAGACGAAAACAAGAATTTTTTGTTCCCAAAAAACAATTTAAAATCGAATTGAAGGCGTGGGAGAATAGAGATTCGAAGAAAATGAAGGGATAAAAAAGAGCGGGTAATCGGTCTCGAACCGACGGCCTTCAGCTTGGGAAGCTGACGCTCTACCAACTGAGCTACACCCGCTTTTTGTATTCCAAATCTAACCAAGTGCCTGCAATTTCCAAAAAGGTAAACCCGCAAATCCTAAAAAATAACAGACTCGGCTGTTGATCCCAAATTAACAATCAGCGCACCGAACTCCGCACCACAATCGTGCGCACGGGATTGATGGGATCGTTGCTGAAAATGGTAATGTGTTTGTGGTCAATGCCCCTCCTACCCTTCGGATCAAAGGTGAAGGCCAACTCGGTCCTTTCGCCGGGTTGAATGGTGTCCTTGCCAAGCGTGGTCACGACGCAGTTGCAATTGGTGCTGACCTTGCGGATATGCAGCGGTTCCTGCCCTGTATTGGTCATCGAAATCGTCCGGCTTACTTTTTGGTTGGCGGATATTTCCCTCAAGTCAAACTCCGTCTCCGTAATGCCCAACCTTGGAACCATATTTTCCATGCTTTTTGGAACCGGCGGGAAATATTCATACACCACAGCCAAGACACGAAGCCCAAGGTCTTCCCCTGATGCCAATTTCAGGGAGATTTTTTCCTCAAAAAACCCAAGGTCCTTTTTAGCCTCACCGTTATACTCCATCACAAGAAGCCCTCGCTGACCCGGTTGAATCGCTTCCGGCGCAAAGGAAAGCGACAGATAATCCGAAATCCGGGCGCTTTCATCCGCCAAGCGGATCTCATCGGTACCGAAATTATGGACCTCGACATATTTGATCTTGGGCTCGTTGGTGAACACATATCCAAAATTCACCGCACTCAGCCGCATGCCGATACTTCCCATCCGATGGGGGAAGTCCATTTCGGGATTTTCGGAAAGCGGCATATTGATTCCCTCCAAAAACAGGGTGTCTCCGTAGATATCCTCGTTTGTTCGGACGATGATGCCTTTGGAAAATTCACCACCCCTTTGTTCGGGGTTAAACTGCACCTTGATGCTTCCGATTTGACCTGCTGGAATGCTGTCTTTGGAATATCCCACGGTCGTACAACCACAATCGGGCACGACGTCTGTGATCAAAAGCGGAACCTGGTTTTCATTTTTTGCAAAAAACTCCACTTCAACAGGACCTTTTTCATCCAACACAGGTCCGATGTTGATCTTTTTGGTTTCCCAGGTAAAGGTTTTGCGCTGAACAGTCTGTGCTGCAAGGTTTTCAGTGGCAAAAACGGCTAAAACGAGCGAGGCGATAAGGGTAATTCTGTTTTGCATACGGGCAAATAACGTGAAAATTCAAGCCAATTGTACCTCGAATTGTATTATTTTGCGGCAAATTTTACAACCATGGCAAGAGTCCTGACAGGTATACAAAGCTCCGGAAAGCCCCATTTGGGCAATATCCTCGGGGCTATCATCCCTGCTATCGAATTGACAAAAAAGGAAACAGACGAGTCGTTTATCTTTATCGCTGACCTGCATTCCCTCACCACCATCAAGGACGGTAACGAAAGGAAAAACAATACCTTGGCCGTCGCCGCAGCTTGGTTGGCATTTGGCTTGGATATCCAAAAGACGGTTTTTTACAGGCAATCGATGATTCCGGAGGTCACAGAACTGACGTGGTACTTGAGTTGCTTTACCCCCTACCCGATGCTTGCCAATGCCCACAGCTTCAAGGACAAATCCGATCGCTTGTCAGACGTAAACGCGGGATTGTTTACCTATCCAGTACTCATGGCTGCGGATATCCTGCTTTATAGCGCACACATTGTGCCCGTCGGCAAGGACCAATTGCAGCATTTGGAGATCGCGAGGGACATCGCACAGACTTTCAATAACAGGATGGAGGAGGAAATCCTCGTGGTGCCCGAAGCACGGATTTCTGAGGAAGTCATGGTCGTACCCGGTACCGACGGTTTGAAAATGAGCAAGTCCTACAACAATTACATCGACATTTTCCTTCCTGAAAAAGAACTGAAGAAAAACATCAACAGCATCGTTACGGACAGCACGCCACTTGAGGAACCCAAAAACCCGGATACTTGCAACGTGTTCAAACTCTATTCATTGGTAGCCAGTCCCGCACAAACGGCGCAATTGCGGGAGAAATACCTGGCGGGAAACTTCGGCTACGGCCACGCCAAAATGGAATTCATGCAGGTGATTCTGGAGAAATATGGAGAAGCCCGAAAGACCTATGATTACTTCATGAACCATCCGGCCGAGTTGGAAGCCAAATTGGCGGAAGGGGAATCCCGCGCCAAGGTGATTGCACAGGATGTATTGGGAAGGGTTAGGAGAAAGTTGGGGTTTGTGTAAGAGGTGAGACACGAGACTTGAGACTCGCGTACGATGTACAAAGTACCAAGTATCCTTAAATCAACCCCAAGAATCGAAGTGTTACGGCCGTGGATTATGGACTATTGACTATTTGAGTACCAAGTAAGAAGTACGAAGAACCAAGTATCGGGAATCCGAATCGGGTATTGATGTTTGATTGCCGAGGCTATGGACTATCGACCATAAACTATCGACTTTCTATGGACTATCGACTATAAGCTATCGACTTTCTATGGACCATGGACTATAAGCTATGGACTCCCCACCATTAACTCAGTAACCTAATAACTATTAACTATTCTCCCCTTCCCCATGAACAACCGCCAACTCTTTCTCTCCCACCTTGCCCAGACGACGGATTTTCCGCTGATGATCGAGGTGGAAAAAGCAGAAGGAGTCCATCTGTACGGACCAAACGGGGAAAAATATATCGACCTGATTTCGGGTATCGGCGTCAGCAACGTTGGCCATCGGCATCCGAAGGTGCTGCAAGCGATCCAAGAGCAATTGGACAAGTACCTGCACCTGATGGTCTATGGCGAATATGTGCAATCCCCCCAAGTCCAATTGGCCAAAGCGCTTTGCGAAACCCTCCCTCCCAGTTTGGATAATGTCTACCTCGTCAATTCGGGCAGTGAGGCCGTAGAAGGTGCGCTCAAATTGGCGAAGCGCTATACCAACCGCAGGGAAATCATCTCCTGCGTCAACGCCTACCACGGTTCTTCGCATGGTTCGCTTTCCGTCGGCGGCAACGAGATTTTCAAACGGGCTTACAGACCACTTCTCCCCGGAATTCGAAACATCCGCTTTGGGGAATTGGAAGATTTGGAGTTTATCAATGCCGATACCGCAGCCATCATTTTGGAAACGGTGCAAGGAGAGGCAGGAATCAGGATGGCTGACTATGCATATTTCCAAGCACTCAGAAAGCGTTGCGACGAAACGGGCACGCTATTGATCTTGGATGAAATACAGGCAGGCTTTGGACGGACGGGCACTTTTTGGGCATTTGAGCAATTCTGCATTATCCCCGACATTCTGGTTTGTGCCAAGGGAATGGGCGGCGGTATGCCGATTGGCGCATTCATCGCCAATAAGGAAGTCATGGGTGTTTTCAAAAATAACCCACTATTGGGCCATATCACGACCTTCGGCGGACATCCGGTGAGCGCTGCAGCTTCTTTGGGAACAATTCGCGTAATTCAAGAAGAAAACCTTTTGGCTGGCGTCGAATTAAAGGCAAATCTTTTCAAGGAACTCCTCAAACATCCCAAAATCAAATCCGTCCGCAACAAAGGCCTGATGATGGCGGTGGAGTTCGAATCTTTCGAAGTCCTCAAGCCCATCATTGACCGTGCAATCGAAAAAGGTGTGATTACGGATTGGTTCCTATTCTGTGATGACGCCATGCGAATCGCACCGCCTTTGACGATCTCGGAAAAAGAGATTCGGGAAGCCTGTGCGAAGATTTTGGAAGCGATCGAAGGCTGAACGGGATCGAGTACTTCAAAATGATTCTGTCAAAGCTTCCTATATTTCAAAAAATTATCTAATCAAAAAATGCGAGAAGCCTTGTCCCTATGGCTGCGAAAAGCTCCCAGAAACGTATTTTTGTTCGATGGTGCAGGCGCCGCAGTGTCGGGTATGCTCATTTTAGGACCGCTAAGGTTCTTTTCCGAGGAAATAGGCGTTTCAAAGGACTCGCTATCAATGCTGGGGTTCATAGCATGCCTTTTCTGCCTATACGATCTGATCTGCTTCGTTTCAGTGAAAACGAAGAAACCGACTTTATTGAAGGTGATCATGCTGGCAAATCTCTCCTATGTTTTGCTGACCATGTGGATCCTCTTTATTCAACGAAGCGAAGTGACTGCCTTAGGCTGGATTTATTTTATCTCAGAATTCCTTGTGATTGGATTCGTGATCAAAACCGAAATGGATATCCTCAAACGTTGGACAGGAGGAAAATCCGAAAATCGAGAGGCAAAATGAGCAATCGGGTGAATCTTTTTTATAGATAGCCCGTGTTTTTTGAAAAAAGATACCACTTCCGATAAATTCCCTCGGGTAGGATTTATTAACCGGCAATAAACGTCTCATCATTCAATGGGAAAGTCGCCATTTTGTGAACCATGAAAAAGAATTGACCATGATTCAAACCGTACACCTATTTCCAATTCTAGACGAAAAATTGCTTCAAGTCCTGCGGTCCCTGAATTCCGAAGATTGGGAGAGAAAAACCATTTCCCCAAAATGGACCATCAAGGATATTGCAGCGCACCTGCTTGATGGCAATATCCGCTCCCTGTCGATGCTGCGGGATGGGTATTATGGGGAAAAACCAGAGAACGTCAATTCTTACGCTGATTTGCTCGATTTTCTCAACGGGCTTAATACCCATTGGGTAAAAGCGATGAGACGTGTGAGTCCTCGGTTGTTAGTCGATTTGCTAGAAATGACGGGAAAGGCATATTGTACGCATATTGCATCTTTGCCTCCATTTGAACCTGCCGCTTTCTCGGTTGCTTGGGCAGGTGAGAATGTTTCCCTAAACTGGTTTCATGTCGCTCGGGAATACACCGAAAAGTGGCACCACCAACAGCAAATCAGGTTGGCAGTCGATCAGGAATCCGAATTGTTTCAGGCTGAACTTTACCGTCCTTATCTCGAGACGTCGATGCTGGCCTTGCCGCACCATTATCGGAAAATGGAAGCTGAAGATAATACCTTGATTAAAATTCAGGTAAGGGGTGAAGGCGGAGGCGATTGGTGGTTAATACGAAAAACCGATGCCTGGGAATTGGTTATCCATCCAGACAAAATGCCGGATGCAACGGTTTCCATTCCTGGGGAAATTGCCTGGAGGATTTTTACCAAGGGAATTACAAAAGAAGAAGCAAAGCTGCTTGTGGAGATATCAGGTCAAAAACACTTGGGCGAACACATACTGAGCATGCTGGCAGTAATGGCGTAGGTTCGTGCAGTATTCCGACTCAATTCAACCTTTCTTCCAAATACAGGACTTGTCCGTCCTGCTTCAGCTTCTGCTCTAACACTTCAAAAGGTAAGTCCTGCACGGCCCTTTTTTCATCAATTGCCATTGCAGCTGCCGTCGCTGCGGATTGTCCCAAGATCATGAAAACCGGCTCCATGCGAATTGACCCAAAGGCCGTGTGGGAACTCGAAACGCAGACAGGCACGAGGAGATTGGTACAGTCTGATTTTTTTGGAATGATGGTTCCGTAGGAAATTCGATAAGGCTCCTTTGGTTTGACGCCGATATCTCCTTCGTTCTGCACGTAGCCGTTGGGGCCAACAATCCGCTGAGCATTGTGCGAATCCAAATGGTAGGAACCCATTCCTACAGGCCTTGGAACCACTTTATCACCCAAAACATCATGTTCGGTCATGACATAATCGCCGAGCATCCTCCGTGCTTCACGCACATAAATCTGATGCGGCCAGTGCCCGTTGTCGGTGAATTCATCTTTTGCCAAGCCATATTCATTGATCTGGGCCCGGACTTCTTCAGGTACCTTGGGATCATTTGCCAAAAAGTACATTAAGCCTTTCTGGTAATCCTCATGTTCCTTGATGATTGCCCTACGTTCCTCATAGCTTGCCTCGGGATAGGCATAGTTCTTTCCAATATAGTCTGTACTGAACGGACCATGGTTGTTGGTATCGGTCTTGAGGTTTGGAATCGGGTCATATTTGTCAAAGGTTTCTCCCCATCCTGCAGCATAAACCCGCGCCAATAGTTCGTAACGCGCTGGATCGTAGTTTTCTGGCTTTGGAAACGGTACCCTGTTATTTGGGTGCTTGCTGAGACACATTCGGAAATTATAGGCTTGGATTTTGGTGTCACCCGTGCCGTTTTCTGCCACAGGCCCATCCGAAATCTCAGGCAGAAGTCCAGAACTCGGATCTCCCGCCACCACATAGGGCGAAATGCTATCCCTGAAATAATGGCCATGCTGAAAAACGCCAAACTGTACACCGTTCCACTTTTCCCCATAGGTGGCATTGGATTCCCTGCCAACATGATAGGGTACACCCGCGGCCGCCATCAAATCACCTTCGTAGGTGGCGTCGATGAACATCTCTCCTTTGAATACTTTACCGGAAAGCGTTTTGAAGGAAACGATCCTTCCTTCCTGTTTTTCAACACCGGAAGCTCTTTCTAGCCATTCGTCTCTAAAAACCTGAATATCAAATTCTTTTACAAAATCCTCAAAAACCTGCTCGGCGGCATGGGGCTCAAAAATCCACATGGTCCGGGCATCGCCATCGATCGCCGGCGTACCCTGGCCGACGTTTCCATAGTCGGCCTTTGCCTGCCATTTCCAGGATTCTTCTTTTTGGTAGTGCAAATAGATCCGATGGTAAAATTCCCTCGCCAATCCTCCAATCACCGACTTGTCACCGGTATCCGTAAAGCCCAATCCACCCGCAGAAAGCCCTCCCAAATGCCTATCCGGTGATACCACCAAAACCGACTTTCCCATTTTCTTGGCCTGTAATGCAGCGATAATTCCTGCCGAGGTCCCACCATACACGATGATGTCAGCTTGATATTCGGATTCGTTGCTTGGTTTCTGACATGCATTGAAGATCATCGCTGAAATCAAGAAAAGACATAGCATCGTGAGTTTATTCATGGCTGAGGTTGGTCGGTTGCAGATGAAATTACGATTTGATGCTTGAATGGGGAACAATTCTATGACCAAAGGCTTGTAGTTTTTTTGAATTACGGTCCGGCTGAATGTGATGAAAAACGAAAAATGAAAAAGCCGATCTGGCGTATCCAAATCGGCTTTTTCGATGGGTTGAACGAGAAAGCTATCAGACGATGTATTCGTTCAACAAATTCTCATAAAGCTCCTGCTTGCCGCTGGTTTGCTTAGGCTCGCCGACAGACAAGGCATGGGACCTAAGGTCTTCCAAAGTCAATTTGCCTTGCTCAAACTCTTTGCCCTTACCTGCATCGAAGGAAGCATAACGCTTTTGACGGAGTTCGGAATAGGCGGAATTCGTAAGGATTTCATTCGCGATCAACATGGCCCTTGCAAAAGCGTCCATGGAACCGATATGGGCCAGGAACAAATCTTCCAAATCCGTTGAGTTTCTGCGCACTTTGGCGTCGAAATTAACACCACCACCTTGGAGACCACCACTCTGCAGGATCACGAGCATCGCCTCGGTCAATTCCTGCAGGTTGAGCGCAAATTGGTCGGTGTCCCAGCCGTTTTGATAATCTCCCCTATTGGCATCGATTGAACCCAACATGCCGGCGTCAGCTGCGACTTGCAGTTCGTGTTGGAAAGTGTGTCCGGCCAATGTAGCATGGTTGACTTCTACGTTGATTTTGAAGTCTTTGTCCAATCCATGGTGACGTAGGAATCCGACTACAGTCGCGGAGTCATAGTCATACTGATGTTTGGTTGGCTCCATGGGCTTTGGCTCGATAAAGAACGTACCCTTAAAACCTTGCTTGCGGGCATAATCCCTTGCCATGGTTAGAAACTTGGCAAGATGTTCTGTCTCACGTTTCATGTCGGTATTCAAAAGCGACATATAGCCTTCGCGTCCACCCCAAAACACATAATTTTCGCCTCCCAATTTGATGGTTGCATCGAGTGCATTCTTCACCTGTGCCCCTGCCCAAGCCACCACGTCAAAGTCCGGATTGGTCGATGCACCGTTCATATAGCGCGGATTGCTGAAGACATTGGCCGTGCCCCAAAGCAATTTCACGCCCGTTGCCTTCTGCTTCTCCAAAGCATAGTCCGTGATGATTTGCATGCGCTTTTCATACTCCGCAATGCTTCCACCTTCGTCGATCAAATCGATGTCATGAAAACAATAATAAGGAGCACCGATCTTGGTAATGAACTCAAAGGCTGCATCCATTTTGTCCTTCGCCCGCTGAATTGGGTCGGGGTTGGCATCCCAGGGACGAACCATGGTACCCGGACCAAAGGGATCTGCTCCTGTCGCGCAGAATGTATGCCAATAGGCAATGGCAAACTTGAAGTGTTCCTTCATGGTCTTGCCAGCCACGACTCTGTTTTCATCATAGTATTTGAAAGCGAAAGGGTTTTTAGATCCTTTTCCTTCAAACTTGATTTTTTCGATAGTTGGAAAATAGGTTTTTGACATGTTACAAATAGGTTTTTGAGTTATTGTTTTTAAAGTTGATGGTATATAGTCCATAGACCATAGCCCGCATTTCGATATTCATGATTCGGAGTTCGATGTTCTTCATTAATTTTCTTCCGACCCGATGTTACTTTATCTTTTCCAAAGCCGCGAGCCACTGTGCATACACCTCTTGGTACTGCTTGATTTTCTTGCCACTTGGCTCTAGTGTAGATATCCGGCTTAGGCCTTGGAATGCCTCATCCTCATTTGCGTAGATTCCCGCACCAATGCCCGCACCTCGCGCTGCTCCTTGTGAACCATCGGTATCATACAATTCCAGCGATACTTCATTCATATTGACAAAAGCCTCTCTGAATAAGGGACTTAAGAACATATTGGCATGTCCAGCTTTTACCGTATTGAGGTTCATGCCCATGTCTTTCATGATCTGAAATCCATAAGTCAATGCGGCAACGATTCCCTCTTGGCCTGCACGGAGCAAATGTCGCTTGTCATGCTTCAGCAGATTCAATCCTGAAAGATGTGCGCCCACGGGTTTGTTTTCCATAATCCGCTCTACGCCGTTACCAAAAGGAATGAATGACAGTCCGTCTGATCCGACCGGAACTTCCGCTGCCAGGGCATTCATATCTTCGTACCCTATGCTGTCGCCTCCAATCAGCCTCTTCAACCAAGAATTCAAAATCCCTGTGCCATTCACGCAAAGCAATACTCCATAGCTCGGGGCCTGCCTGCGATGATTGACGTGCACAAAAGTATTGACCCGAGACTTAGGGTCATATACCGCTCGTGTACTCACACCGTAAACCGTACCTGAAGTGCCGGCGGTCGTTGCCAGTTCACCTTCCTTCAATACCTTAAGGGAAAATGCATTGTTGGGTTGATCTCCTGCCCTGTAGGTCACAGGCACCCCCACATCGATTCCCAAGAGCGATGCTGATGCCGCCGATACTTTCCCCTGTTGGGAAAATGAAGGTACGACATCCGGGATCAGCGAACGCTCGAACTTGAAGTGATCCAAAAGATCCTTTGAAAGGCTGTTTTTTTGGAAATCCCATAAAATCCCTTCAGACAGCCCGGTCTCAGAGGTCATGGTTACGCCGGTCAACTTTAGAGCGATATAATCACCTGGAAGCATGATCTTGTGTATCTTCTGATAGACTTCAGGTTCGTTTTCCTGCACCCACTTCAACTTGGAAGCAGTGAAGTTGCCAGGCGAGTTCAACAAATGGGGAAGGCAAAACTCAGCCCCGAGCGACCTGAATGCTTTGTTTCCGATACCTACTGCGCGACTGTCACACCAGATGATCGCTGGACGAAGCACCTTGTTGTATTTGTCGACACAGACCAAGCCATGCATTTGGTAGGAAATACCTATCGCTTTGAGCTCCCCTGGTTTGATTTCTCCCTCCTTTACGAGCGCCTGGGTGGCGTCTACTACATATTTCCACCACATGTCCGGATCCTGTTCCGCCCAGTCTTTTTTCGGTGCGTCGATGGGCATTTCTACTTTCGGCAACGCCTTTGAACAGACAACCCTTCCCGAATCGGCGTCAAGCAAAGTGGCCTTTACGGACGAACTACCGATATCGTACCCAATCAATAATCTTCTTATTGCCATGATCTTACCAGAAAATGATGTACAAAGCAGCGATGATACCGGCAATTAACATAGCGCCGATCTTGAAAGTGGTACTTGTCCTGAAAAGCTCCTTGTTGACTTCGATGCTCTTGGGATGGTCTTTACCTTTGCCCTCGTAAAGACTGATCGCGATGATCAATGCAGAAATGATCAAGAATACCACGCCCATCCTGTCAATGAACGGCAGGTTTGGAAGCCCGAATTTCAACACAGTGGACAATGGAATTGTCAAGATCGCAGCGGTAAGCGCAGCATTGGATGTCGTTTTCTTCCAGAATACACCAAAGAAAAATATCGCAAAAACACCGGGTGATACGAAGCCTGTGTATTCCTGGATAAACTGGAATGCCTGATCGAGATTGCCCAATGCAGGAGCAACAACGGCCGCAACTACAAAAGCAACCAGTGCGGTAATCCGACCTACTGCTACTTGTTTGGTTTCCGAAGCGTTCTTATTGATAAATTCCCTGTAAATGTCCATCGTGAAAATTGTGGAAGTACTGTTGGCCATCGACGCAAGGGAAGAAACAATCGCCGCCGTCAAAGCAGCAAAGGCAAGACCCTTAAGCCCTGTCGGCAAAATCTGCAGCAAAGTTGGATAGGCTCTATCGGACTTGATCAATCCCGTAACTGGATCGTTCATCGAAGCGATGAAATTGACATCAATACCGTTCTTCACGATCACCCAAGCCGCAATACCAGGGATCACGACGATCAAAGGCATCAAAAGCTTCAGGAAACCTGCAAAAATCACCCCGAGTTGGGCTTGGTTGAGGTCTTTGGCGGCCAAAGCCCTTTGGGTAATGTACTGATTGAAGCCCCAATAACTCAGATTGGTAATCCACATTCCACCAACCAATACACTGATGCCGGGAAGATCGAGGTAGGCGTCCCTTACCCCGCCTTTGCCGTCGGAAATCATCATTTCTCCTTTGGAAAAAATCATTGAAAAATGTCCGGGTACTTCTTTTCTCAACATTCCCAATCCTTCCCAAGCATCCCCCCCTCCAACTATTTGTAGGGCAATATAAGTCGTAGCCAAGCCACCCGCTATGAGAAAAATGACCTGTACAACGTCAGTCCATGCAACTGCCTTGAGACCGCCGTAGATCGAATAAACCATAGCAAATAGCGCCAACCCGATTATCGCAGTCGTCATAGGAATGTCCAAAATGGTATTCAAGCTCAATGCGCCCAGATACAATACCGAAGTCAGGTTTACGAACACATACAGCAAAAGCCAAAAAATTGCCATCGTCGTCCGCACCCGTGAGTCATACCTATCGAGCAAAAAGCCCGGCATGGTGTAAATGCCTTTTTTGATGTAAACCGGGAGAAAAAAGATCGCCACAACCAAGAGCGTGGCCGCTGCCATCCATTCATAGGTGGAAATCGCCAAACCCATCGCAAAGCCGGATCCCGACATCCCTATGAACTGCTCCGCCGAAATATTGGAGGCAATTAGGGATGCTCCGACTGCCCACCAGGGCAGCGCTTTGGAGGCGAGGAAATAGTCTTTGGAATCCTTGACGTGGCCCTTTTTTTCTCGCGAAACAAAGAGGCCCATCCCAATGATCAGGCAGCAATACCCGACAAAAACAATTAGGTCTAATGGTTCTAATAGCATGGGTTATGGTTTATTGTTTTGGTTTTTTGTTCGGAATCGATTGAAAAGAATATTTTTCATTTCTAAACCGTAATGTTTCCAAATATAATGTTTTCGGCAAATCCGCTAACTGTTTTTGTATATTTATCGGGAACCAAACCTGTTGAACGGAATGAAGCAATTTACCCTCAGCTTGGCCTTTTTCCTGTGCTTTTCGCTGACATTCGCAAACGACGGATATAAGCTTTGGCTGCAATATTATCCCTTCGAAAATGCAGAGCATGAGGCCTCTTGCTTGCCCTATTTTTTAAAGATTTCGGTCGTCGGGAATTCACAGACTATCTCCGTGATAAAGGAGGAAATTGAGATTGCTGCCGAAGGATTCTTTGCCAAAAAACATAAACCTGAATTCCAGCAAAACCCCGACGCACGCCTTTGGATCGGAACAATCGAATCAGTTCCCGCAAACCTTCAAGCAGCTTGGAAATCTGAATTGTCGCAAATCACGGAGGAAGGATATTGGATCAAGTCGCATGCTGGTAGGCTGTTTATTATCGGAAAAACAGATAAGGGCCTTCTCTACGGGACATTCGGCTTTTTGAAAGCGGTCCAGACCAGAACCCCGCTTGATGGATTTGAAATATTGGAAAACCCCAAAATCCAACTCCGCCTGCTCAACCATTGGGACAATCTAAACCGTACCGTCGAGCGCGGCTATGCTGGATTCAGCATTTGGAACTGGCACCGACTACCGCGCCACATTGACCAACAATACATCGATTACGCGCGGGCAAACGCCTCGATTGGCATCAACGGTGTATCGGTCACCAATGTCAACGCCAACGCCTTGGTCCTGACGCCGGAATATTTGGAAAAAGCGAAAGCGCTTGCGGATGCGTTTCGACCCTATGGCATCAAGGTCTATCTGACTGCAAGATTCAATGCGCCCATGATTTTGGATAACCTGCCGACAGCAGACCCGCTGGACCCCGCGGTGCAGCAATGGTGGAAAAATAAGGCAAAGGAGATCTACGGATACATCCCTGATTTTGGCGGCTTCCTCGTCAAAGCCGACTCCGAGGGCCAACCCGGACCACACAACTATGGCAGGACCCAAGCCGAAGGTGCCAATATGCTCGCAGAAGCCGTCAAACCTTTTGGAGGAATCGTCATGTGGCGTGCATTTGTCTACAATGAAAAAACCCCGACAGACCGTATCCGACAAGCCTATGACGAGTTCAAACCCTTGGACGGGAAGTTTCGGGAAAATGTGATCGTTCAGGTGAAGAATGGCCCACTCGACTTCCAGCCCCGTGAACCTTTCCATCCGCTATTCGGTGCGATGCCAAAGACCCCTTTGATGATGGAGTTTCAAATTACCAAAGAATACCTGGGACAAGACACCCATTGGGTGAATTTGGCAAGCATGTGGCGGGAAATACTTGACGCAGATACCTACGCCGAGGGAAAAGGCAGCACAGTCAGCAAGGTCCTGCAGGGCAAGGTCCACCCCTATTCCCTGACCGGCATTGCAGGAGTTGCAAATATCGGCACCGACCGCAATTGGACCGGGCATCCGACGGCGCAGGCCGATTGGTATTCCTTTGGCAGGCTCGCTTGGAATCCCGACGCTGATATCGATCGAATCGCCACAGATTGGCTAAAGATGACTTTTACGCAGGACCAAGATTTTGTCAATACCACAAAGGAAATCATGATGAAATCCTATCCGATTCTCGTAGATTACATGACGCCCTTGGGATTGCACCATATCATGGCGCGGAGTCACCATTGGGGGCCGGGACCTTGGGTAACGGGCGGAGGAAGGGAGGATTGGACAGCGACCTACTACCACAAAGCCTCCAAGGACAGCATCGGGTTTGACCGTACCGCCAGCGGAAGCAATGCCTTGGCCCAATATGCGCCGGTATGGACAAAAGCATGGGGAAATCCCAACACAATCTCCTTGGATTACCTGTTGTGGTTCCATCGTGTCCCCTGGGATTTCAAATTGCCCACAGGGAATATGCTTTGGAATGAAATGGCCTTGCGCTATCAGCGGGGCGTCGAGGGGGCCCGGTGGATGGAGGGGCAATGGATGCAACTCGAGGGCAAAATTGATCCCGAACGATACCAACACATCGCATCATTTCTGCGGATACAGGTTGAGGAAGCGGTATGGTGGCGGGATTCATGCCTGCTGTATTTCCAGCAGTTTTCGGGAATGCCCCTACCGCCCGGAGTCGAAAAACCACTTCGAGACTTGAACTATTACCTCAACTTCAAAAGGAATTTTGTACCGGGGATTTAGATGGTCGGAAATGACAGGAAAAATTTTGTTTTACCCTTTTCTACCGTGATCGAGAATTGCTTTCCGATATCGTAGATCACCGAGTTTTTGCGAAGCTCAAGTTCCTTTGGGTCGAGCATTTGGAAGGCATGTAATATCGATGCCTCGTAGTTTTCTGGCCAGTATTCTTCCAATTCTTTGGTTTCCTCGTTCATCTTGACCCAGCTCATTGCATAGTATACCACGTAACGCTCTCCATCCACCAATTGAAGAGATACTTCATTCAATTTCTTGGGCTTGCGAATAAATTGTGCGTCATAGTAGGCGTGGGTTGACAGCTTTACTGAATATCTACGCCGTTTCAAAAAACCCCTTTCTTCGATGCCACGCACTTCAAAAAGCGCAAAATCGGATGGTTTGTGGCTATCAAGCACATTCACCTCCTCTTTCTGTCCATCGATCTCCAACTCCAACCCCTTGGATTTCTTCCAATTTTCAAACACCTCATTAGAAATGACCTGCTTTTGGGGCGGGGTTTGATACAAAAACCAAACCTTGGATGCCCGGTCAGATCCTTTTAATTCCAGCAACTTTTCATATGCCAATCCCTCAAGGAAGGGGAACGCCGTGACGCTACCCTTTTGGTCGGCGGGAACTTGGTCATAAGCCCGTTTCAATGCGCCAATATCCAAACGAGATAGGCTCAGAATATAAGGATTTTCGGGTTCCATTGCAGCGGTTAGGATTGCTTCATAGTCGCCTGCTTGTTCAGACAGAGCCGTACCTTGCAGATTCCATGGCCCATCGTATTTTGCCGGGGTGAGCCCAAGTAAAACCGTCAAAACAAATATCGCAGCACCAAGCTGAAGCCACTTTATCCGAGCTGGGTTCGCTTGTTTCCCGATCATGATTAGTCGCCTTTTGGTTTCGGAAAAATGGAAAGCACTACCAAACCCGGCGGAGTAAGTATCATTCGCATTTACCTTGGAAAGCAAAAGCCTTTGATAATCTACCACCTTTCCGGATTGCCTGATAACTGCATCGTCCGCGAGGTATTCGTGATTAAGTTGGATATACCTTTTGTAGAGGAGAAAAACAGGGTTGAACCAAAAGACCACTTTCAAAAACTCTATCAAAATGATATCCAAAGTGTGCTTTTCCCGGATGTGGCAAAGTTCGTGACTGATAATCTCAGGCTCAAGCTGCCCGTGTTCATAGGCATCTTTGGAAAGAAACAAATACTTCCAAAAAGCAAATGGCTGAATCGGAATGCTCATCAACACAATCGTGTAGCCAGACTGATTGAGTTTCTCGGCAGTCCTGATAGTCTTTGAAATCGTGAATAGCTGGTAAGCAAATCTTCCGAAAAAGAACCCCAGACCCAACAGATAAACTCCTATCAATACTTGCGTCACGTCTAGACCAGGGCCTGGCTGGTTTATTAGTCGGTGAACTCGGTCTTCGGGAACAGATATTCCCGCGCTGCTTGCTTTCTCAAATTCGGGGGCGGCAAAACTGTAGATATTTGCTTTGAGTATTTCAACAGGCCGCTGCGGGGTGAAAGATTTTGGTAATTCAACAAATGGAATCAAAAAACCCAATGCCAGGGTAAAGAGTAGAAAATACCGATTGAACACAAAAATCTTTTCCTTTTCCAGCACCAACTGATAAAACAAAAGGAAAAGGACCAAGGCCAAGGTTGAAATGAGAATAAAGGAAATCATGGCTTCTTGGATTTAAGTTGTTCTTCGATAATGGCCTTTAGGGACTCCAACTGCTTGGTGTCCATGGCTGTCTCCCGTGTAAAGAAAGAGGCAAACTGACTAGGGGAACCATCAAAGAAGTTCTTTACGATCTCGTTGACCTTTTTGGAGAAATACCCGGATTTGTCCACAAGCGGGTAGTATTCCCGAGAATTGCCAAAGGTGCGGTAAGAAATCGCCCCTTTTTCAATCAGCCGCTTAAGCAGCGTCGCAATGGTGGTAGGTGCAGGCTTTGGCTCAGGATAGTCATCCACTATATCCTTCATAAATGCTGAACCCCTACTCCAGATAAAGTTCATCAACTGCTCCTCGGCGTTTGTTAAGTTCATGTTCTACACGTATAGATGTTATTCTACAAATATAGAATAAACATTAAACTTATTGGTGTCAGATTGAAAATTTCTTCAAAACTTTGAAAAATCAAATTAAATATAGATAATTATATACCTTTTGAAATATTCAATTAGATAGATGAATATTTTATACCAAATCATAATATTATTTTCTGATTTTTTACCCTCAATCAAATGGAAGAAGAGCAAAAAGAACACGTAGCAAAGGAATTGATCAATTCTACGAAGGAATGGATCGTCGGAGATCCGCAAGCAGGTCCAGTCAAAGTGACTTTTCTCTCGGGATTTTCGGCGGTATTCAATGGCCTTGGAGTAGGACTGCTACTCGGCATCCTGTTGGGTCTATCAGTTTCGCCAGTCGTCAGCGGCGTAATTGCGACGATTTCTTCACTTTTGGCTGTTTTGATCGGGCTTAATGAAAAGTTCCTCGACTCCCTCAAAAGCCTCCGAATCGGCTCATTTGGGCTTTTTTCAGTCGTTGGTATTTTGCTAGGTCTTTATCTGAGAGCCAACGACCCCTTTGCGCCAAGCCTCTTGGACAAAATGGAAGAATACAGGTCGATCGGCTACAGCGACGAAGAAGCCAGGGCGATGATCACGGGATTTATCAAGGCCGATTCGGGAAAAGTCGTAAGGCAAGCAAGTGTACTTTACTCAGGTACGATAGAAGCACAGGACTGCGATTACCTCAGTGGTGCTAATTCAGGCACGGAAACAAGTGAGATTATCGAAGCTTTTAAAGCGCCAGGAGGATTCTGGGCTGATTTCGCTGAGGAAGTTGATAGAAGCATCCCTGAGGCAGATAAGGGCCAAGTGCTGCTCACGATCAGAGACATCCTTTGTGTGGCGCCTCCTGCGGATTTCACAAAATTCAAATCGTCATTTGTTTCCCTCGTTGCTGGAAAGACCGAGGCTGGCTCGATCGAACAGGCCCTTTTGGGCGACCAAGCAAACTTTGGAATCCTCGTCAACCAAATGCAGCAGCGGTTCTCCGAAGAAAAAAGACTCGTCATTTACCAACTTTTAGCCAAACTCTTCAAATCATGAAAAAGCTACTCTTTTCGATTTTAATTATTTCGGTTTTCCAAATGGAGGCCGCAGCACAGTCCTTTGATCCGGATAAAGCAATCAATTCTGTCGTTCACATTTGGGTAACGGATGTCAACGGTACAAAGCAAAAGAATGTGTTGACAGGGTTTGTTTGGAAACAACCAAATCAAATCGTCACCGCTTTGCATGGCATGAGACCAGGCTGGAAGATCGAGGTAAAATATGCGAAACAGGCGGCATTCAGGGAAGCAAGAATCAAGAAAGTCCTACCAATGGCTGACCTTGTACTTCTGGAATTAGTGAGAAATGATCAAAATTTCACCAACGTAGCCCCTATTTTGAATGCCAATACCGAAAAAATCACGGCAAGCAAGGAAGTACATTGTATTGGGTTGCTGGAGGGATCTTCTGGAATACCGACCCGTACCCTGATTACTGGGCGCATACATCCAAAAGAAACACTGAATAACCTCTTGCCGGATAAAATAAAAAGGGATTTGATGGCGTCTTCAAGCCTTAACCTAGATTTGGATATTCTGTTTTTCGGTACTGGAAACCTCCTTCCAAGCAATTCTGGTGCTCCAATATTCGATAATCAGGGCAGATTGGTTGGAATCGGTAGCGGTGGTTTGGAAAAAGGTACAGTCAATATAAGTTGGGCCATCCCTGCGAAGTATATAGCGGACTTGGAAAGTTCTAGTATTACTCAGTTGCCTTCGAATGTAGCGGGCAACCGAAGCCTATTTTCATCAACTGTATTTACTAGCGAAGATGGGGATTCGATAGAAGAAATCTATCAAAATTCCAACCAGCTTCGCCCAGTGCAGACCAAGGATTTTGAGTTCTATCTTACAAAAAACAGAAGTATCGACGAACTCACCGAAACCTCGGAAGACCCCGAAAACATCATGATGCTCAGCGATGAGATCACTCGGCAGTACAACATCAACATGAATCTCAGCAACATCCGCCTCGATATCTATGAAGATATCCAAAACGGAGTTGTGGTGGTGGTTCCCGAGGGTCTCAATCTGGAGGTCATCAATGCGAGAACAGATGAAGAAGCCCTTCAGGTAAGTTTCAGGGACAATGAATTCACCTATTTGGCATTTGCCGTGGCAAAAAATGATGCCGTGGATGATATCAATTCCATGGACATCGAAGAAGTCATGACGTTTTTGGATGAATATTTCTACACCGAATTGGCCCAGGCTTTTGGTATTGCGGGATTCGAAATTGTTGAAGAGTATTCCTTTGCTGACGATGGATATGATAGTGGCAGAAAAAAATTCAACATCATGGCCAACGGTGCCGAATTGCTGGAGAGTCCAAACGACGGTCGGCAATATGGGATATTGACCTATGTTACGCTATTGGCCGATGAGGAAAACGTGATTCTGACTGCGGCCGTAACCGCCCTCCCTGTCGATTTGATCACACGTGCGCAGACTTATGGGCTCAATTGCACCGGTTCTGCAGGAAACAGTGAAGATTGCATCCGCATCAGGGATTTTTACACCGCCTTTACCGCTGCCCATTTGAGCACCTTCGCTTATTGAACCAGGGTCAAAAAAATAAAGGGGCCAAATTCTCAATTTCCCTGCAAAAGCACTTCGTCAAAGCCCAAGCCTGCGGCATTGAGCATCTTGGCGTAGGCAGCTTTTCTCTTTGCCGCAAGGTCGTTGAGCGTAGTCTGTGCGGCTATTAGGCTGACTTCCCGCGCATTGACGAGGAAAAGCGAACTCTCTCCGATTTCAAACCGCGTCATTTCGCCGGCCAATAGTTTCCTGAGACCGACGACATTTTGGTTGTATACTCCCAACTGTGATTGCACGGTCTCAAAGTTGTAAATCTCAGATTCGAGTTTGTTTTGTAGTTGGACGAGCTTGAGGTCTCGTTGGTACTGCTTGAAGTTGATTTTGGCTTTGGCCATTCCAAGGTCTCCCCTTTCCCTTCTCAGAAATAAAGGCATCGCAAAGGTGAAACCTGCTTTATAGTTGTTTTGCAGGAATACTGCCTGATTGAACTCACCCAGCGACTCCGTTAGAAAATTGTAATCAAACTTCAAGACCGGCAGCAAAAGGTTTGCTTTATACCTTCTATCTACCTGAAGGGACTCGATATCGAAGTCGGTGAGCCTGAGTTGTGGGTGATAGAAGATATAATCCCTGAGGGCACCCTTATCGTAGGCAAACTCAACTTCATCCAAAACATTCTCCGGAATGATAGTCTCCAACAAATCCAATGGACTGTCATTCTCATCCCACAGGAAAGTATTGAGCATTTGGGTGGAGCGGAAAAATTGGATTTGGGCAGACTGCAGCCTGTAAATCCTGTCCATGACCTGCGTATAGGCCTCAACCGTATCGATTGCAGGAAAATCCCCTTGAATGTAACTTTCCTTCACCATCTCGAAGCGCTCCTTGGCCAAATCCACGCCCTCCTCCAGAATCTTCACATTTTGGAAATCCGCCGACCATACCCAATAGGACTCCGTGGCCTCCATATAGAGGTCGTTAAGAATCTGAAGGCGCTCCGCCTTGGTGGCTTCGGCGTAGATTTGCGCCTGCCGCAATGCCAAGCGCCGCTTGTCCATGATGAGGTTTTGTCCCAGGTTGACAGAGGCACCGACTGCGAGAAGTCCCTCTGGCGGCAGCGCCTGCTCTGGATTTAGAAAGTTACCTGTATTGTATTCGTACAAGCCCTTCAACTCTACACCTGCCCAAGTCGGCACGCGAACACCGGTCTGTCGTTTATCGTAATAATTCGCTTCCTTAAAACGTTTCGCGTCGTAGTCAAAGTACAAAACGGGATCAAAGCCTCCTCGTGACGCCCGCAATGTTTGATCACCAAAGTCGAGCGTAATCTCCGCCTGTTTGGATACAGGATGATAAGCCTTCACCCAAGAAATGAAGTCATCGTAGCCCAAAACCGTTTGGGACCTGGCGATACCGATGGTGAGAAAAAAGAAAACAAGAAGCAAGTACCTCATCTTATTTTGCAGCTTTGAGTTCGGCCTTTTCTCTTTCAGTGTAATAGTCTGGCGGGAATCCATTGAGCTGCCGCCAAATCTCGTACCAAAGGGGCACATCATTCAACAAGGCGATGCCATCCGCACCTGACCCTATCCGCAAAGCCGGCGGCCAGGGTTTTTCCTCCGGGTCTTCGATCACCAAAATCCTGTAGCGGCCGTCGGGACCGGAGAAATTGTCGATTGCCTGTACAACACCTCCAAAGGTGCCATTGGTGATTTGCGGCCAACCTGAGAACACAATCGCGGGCCAGCCATCGAAAATAAATCTGACCTTGTTTCCGATACGCATCAACGGAAAATCTACCGGTTCGACGTACATCTCTACAGCCAATTGGGCATTTCCCGGCAAAATCGAAATAATCTCTGCTCCTTCTTTGATCGTCTCACCAATACCAACCTGGATTGCCTTTGTGATATAGCCCTCCTGGGGAGCCAAAACATGTCTGTACCCGGTCCTCACCTCATAGTTCGAGTATTGGTTTTCCAACTTGGTAACTGTCGCTTCGGTATCAAACTGCGCGGACATGGCCTCGTACATATCGGCCCTTGCCTTTGCCATTTTGTCCCGGAAGTCGTTGTCGATGGCGTTGAGTTCGATCTGGGCTGCTATTCTCGAATTGATGCTTTGCAACAACTTGTTCTCCGAAGCGATCAAACTCGCTTGTACTTCCTGAAACCGTAGCTCCCGTTGTTCGAAATCCGTCAAGGACCTCAAGCCTTCTTTGTACAGTTTGTCGGCCCGCTTGAGCTGCTCCTCCCCGATTTTGTAATTGACCTTCGCCTGTTCCAAACGGATACTATCTGAAGTCACCTGTAGCACGGCCATTTGAAGCCTATTTTCAGCCTGTTCTTTTCGAAGCACATTGTTTTCCTTCAGCGCCTGGATTTGGATTTCCAAAGCCTTCACTTTTTCAGCATAGGATTTTGCGGAGAGTGTTTTTGCCGCCACCTGCTGCTCCGTCCGCTCCAATAGCAAGGGATCAAAGTAATCATCTTTGATTTCGGAAATGGCCAAGACCGTATCGCCTTTCTGTACATAATTTCCTTCCGCCACATACCATTTCTCGATCCGCCCCGCAATGATGGAATGAACCGTCTGTGGACGTTGGTCGGGCCTCAGGGCGGTCACGTATCCTTTGGAGCGCACATTCTGAGTCCAAGGCAAAAACAAAAACAGGAAGGTTCCCAATAGAAACCAAATCAGGATTTGTACCCTTTTTTTACTCTCTTCCTTGGGAATGGTCATGTCGATGCTTTTGAATTCCTTGAAGGAGACGTTCGCACCAATCGTATTTTTCGATATACCTAACATAGACTTTTCCTTTTAAGCTTTGTTCATAGAAACATAAACACCTGCATCCCCATCATAGATAACCTTGCCATGGTCGAGTTTGATAACCCTTGGAAACTTCGCAATCGTATCCAAATCCTGTGAAATCATCATCACCGTCCAAGCCCCCTTGAGGATATAATCGATGATTTCCGCCTTTTCCTCAGGCTCAAGGAAGGCAATCATATCTTCCAGAAAAAGCGCCTTTGGCTGGGTCACGAGACACCTTGCCAAGATGATCCTGCTGCTGATGGATTTGCTCAATCCTGCGCCCTCGGGCATAAGCACTGTGTCCCAATCCTCGGTGAGCTGATAGATAAAGTCTTTCAATCCCACCAAGGCCAAAATCTCTCTTACTCTTTGGTCATCGACGTCCCTACTGAGTGTGACGTTGTCATAAATACTGCCATGGAAAATGGACTGATGGGAAAGGCTATCCCCAATGTAGCTGCGTAGTCTTTCCAGATTCATCGTGTCGATCGGAAGGCCATTCACAATGATCCTGCCTCGGTAGTCCGTGAAAAGTCCCGACATGAGATACAGCAGGGTACTCTTGCCACTGCCGCTTTTTCCAGTCAATACGGCTTTGTCTCCGGGCTTAAGTTCAAAGCTTACATCGTCCAAAATCTCTTGGGTGGTGTTTTTAGACCTAAAACTCAGGTTGCGAATCTGGAATTGGAGACTTTCATTGTTGGTTTGGAGGAATTTCTCTGTACCCTCCTGTCGTTCCATCGGGATATCCATGATTTGGCCGATCTTCTCCGTCGCAGTCAAGGTATCGTAGACAGCGTCCAAGGAAAGAATAATCTTTTCCACCGAGCTCACAATCAAGATAATGATGACTTCAGCCGCTACGAACTGGCCGATGGATATTTGGTTATCGATCAAAAGCAAACTACCCACAACCAACAATGTCGTCACGATCAAGGCTTTGAACGCAATCATGACCTTGTACTGGAACACCAGCACGCCGAAGTGTTTGTTCCGATAGTCCACATAGGATTGGAGCAACTTATCGATAGCCTTGAAAGGCAACTTGGAGTTCCCGGCCAACTTGAAGGTCTCCATCGTCCGCGCGATCTCCTCGAGCCAAAAAGCCGTTTTGTACTTCATTGTGGACACTTTCAGGTTTGTTTCCATCCCCTTGGGGCTGGTGTAGTAGAAAATCAGGATGACCAATGCAATCAGCCCAAAACTAAAAATAACGAAGAAGATATTGTACAAGGCCAATAAGATCATTCCAAAAATGATCTGAACGGTCGAAAAGGAAAAGTCGATCAATATCTTGGATATGCCTTTTTGGAGATTGACCGCATCAAAGAATCGGTTGGCCAATTCGGGAGTGTATTGCTTGCTCAGCTCATCCAACTTCAAGCGAGGAAGTCGATACGCAAATCCAAACCCCGTCTTGGTGAATATCCTCTGCTCCAATTTCTCAGTCAGGTAGAGCTGCGACACCTGCAAAAAGCCACCGAAGACAATTCCCAGGGCTACGACCATCACCATGATCAACCATGCGGTACTCACCCGGCCTCCAAGCACAAAGTTGACGATCGCCTGTATACCCAAAGGATAAATCAAGGAAACGGCACCATTGAGTATCGAATAGAAATAGATGGAATAAACCTCCTTCTTCTCTTCATTGAGAAGTTTGAAAAACCTTTTCAAGGGGGTTATTGCATAGTCAGCATTCATGGGATATAGATTTAAAAACGAGGTTGTGGAAAAAATCCATCCGAGCATCGCCGCCGGCTATACCGTCGGTCAGGCCAGGAAGATGCTTGGCATAATAGGATTGTGTAAGACTTGATTCCATCACCGTGGACACCAGGGTTTTGGGATACTGATAATCTGGATTGATTTCTTTGATAATCTCGGCAATACGCGCACCAAGCTTGTAATATTGATCGAAAAAACCCTTTTGGTCCTCCTCATCGACTTCCTTTGTCATCAATGCTTTTGCAGCTTCGTCGGTCAACAACTGCCTCAGCGCACGCGGATCAATGAAGTCATTTTTGGTAAATATGGGTCCATTTACCAAGACTTCGATTGCAATGGCCAACTTTTTCTTTGGATCATCCAAGTTGGCAGTTGCAAAGACCAGATTCTGTTCCAAAAAGCCCCAATACCAAGCATGGAGATACAGCAGCAGCTTGTGCTTGTTGTCGAAATACCTGTAGATCGCGGACTCGGTACAGCCCACAGCCTGAGCCAACTTTTTGAAAGTGAAACTCTCAAATCCCAATTCGATCAACAGCGCGACACTTTTTTGGATAATTTCCTTGCCCAAATCGGAGCTGAAAGGATCCTTCAGAAAGATATCCCCGTTGACTTCTACCCTGAGCTTTTGTAAAATCCTTTCCATAAAAAGATCGAAAAACAGATACTCTAACTGAGGCTTTGGAAAAAAGGTTTATCGAAATCACAAAAAGTTTGTAATACTCACAAACTATTTGTCGAACGGTAATTGAAAGCAGGAAACCCTGTCCAACTCTTCCATAAAAACAGTTATTCTTTCGCTGTCGGGAAAAAGGTTTCAGTTTGACATTATCAATTCTTACCTTCCAACTTCCATGCGAGTTTAAACCCAAGTAAATCACATCCACATCTACCCAATGAAAAAAAACCTACTTACAGCCTTGGCTTTTTTGGCAGTAGTCTTTGCCTATGCCCAAGGTACAATGCTCCTCAGGGAGCCGACCATCAGTCAAGACCACATCGTTTTCGTCCATGCCAATGACCTTTGGAGAGTGGCAAAAACCGGAGGTGAAGCAATCCGCTTGACAAGTAACGAAGGCAGTGAAAGCCTTCCCAAGTTTTCTCCCGATGGCAAGTGGATTGCCTTTACAGGCCAATACGACGGCAATACGGACGTCTATGTCATCCCTACGGAAGGCGGAGAACCGAAACGCCTGACGTGGCATCCGGGCCCCGATTTGGTCAGTGGTTGGACACCTGACGGTAAAAACATCCTTTTTACTTCCAGTCGGGAAAATGTGCCAACCCGGGAATCGAAGTTTTATCAGATCCCGCTTGCAGGGGGTATGGAAGAATCACTTCCAATCCCTAGGGCAGTCAATGGCGAAATCTCTCCCGATGGTAAATCCATCGCCTACCAACAGATCGCCTTTTGGGATCCCGAGTGGAGAAACTACCGGGGCGGCCAAGCCAAGCCGATTTGGATCGTGGACTTGAAGGACTTTTCCCTCAAAATGACTCCCCAGACAGACAATGAACGCCATACCCAGCCGATTTGGAACGGCAATAGGGTGTACTTCTTGTCAGAAAGAGACTATGCCAACAATATTTGGTCCTTTGACCCCAAGTCAAACGATCTCAAGCAGGAGACTTTCCATGCCGATTTTGATGTCAAAAACCTCGATGGCAACGGCACCGAAATCGTCTACGAGCAAGGCGGCTTCCTTCACCTGCTCAATCCCGCTACCGGCAAATCCCAAAAGTTGGAGATCAACGTCCGCGGGGACTTCCATTGGGCAAGAGAGAGATGGCAAACAGTCAACGGCAGAAGCCTGACAAATGCGAGCCTTTCTCCGACCGGGCAGCGCGCCGTATTTGAATTCCGAGGTGAAATCATCACTGTGCCGAAAGAAAAAGGCGATGCCCGCAACATCACCAACACCTCCGGCATTGCCGACAGGTCTCCTGTCTGGTCGCCCGACGGGCAACAAATCGCTTGGTTCTCAGACGAAAGTGGCGAATACCAACTTATGGTTGGCGATCAGGAGGGCCTCAGCAAGCCAAAAGCGATCAAGCTCCCGAACAATTCCTTTTACTTCAGACCCGAATGGGCACCCGACGGCAAGCACCTCGCTTTCACAGATACCGACTACAACCTATGGATTGTCAATGTAGCCACGGGTGCAGCCAAGATTGCCGATACGGACCGCTTCGCCCATCCCAACAGGAGCCTGAACCCCGTTTGGTCACCTGACTCAAAATGGGTAGCCTATGCCCGCCTTTTGGACAACCAATTCAAGGCAATTTTCACCTACCAGATCGAGACTGGTAAGAAAATCCAAATCACGGATAGCATGGCTGACGCCATCACACCTGTGTGGGATGCCAATGGTGAGTACCTGTATTTTCTTGCCAGCACCAACTTTGGCCTGAATACAGGCTGGCTAGACATGAGCTCGTATGACAGGCCCGTGACGCGAAACCTGTATTTGGCTGTCTTGAATAAGGCAGGGAAATCACCGCTGCTCCCCGAAAGCGACGAGGAAAAACCAAAGGAAACAGAAAAGAAAGAGCCTGCGAAAAACGGTGAAACCAAACCGGTGGTGATCGACGAAAATGGCTTGGCCAACCGTATTTTGGCAGTTGACATTCCCGCGCGAAATTATATCGGATTGGTGGAAGGGCCTGAGAATGTGGTATTTTATCTGGAAAGTATTCCCAACGAAAATGGGCTCACCCTACACCGCTACCAATTCAAGGATAAAAAAGCAGAGGCTTTCATGCCCAATGTCGGCTACGCCACTGTCTCCAAGGACCGGAAGTCGCTCTTGTATCAATCCAATGGCAACTGGGGTATTGTCGATACGGGAGGCGCACCCAAGAAACCTGGTGACGGCAGTCTCAAGGCATTGGCCAACTTCAAAGTCAAAGTCACACCCAAGGAAGAATGGGCACAGATCTACCGCGAAGGTTGGAGGTTCCAAAGGGACTTCCTGTATGTGGACAATGTACACGGCGCACCTTGGAACGAAATCTATGGCTGGTACAAGCCTTGGGTTGCCCATGTAAAGCACCGCACCGACCTCAACTACATCATCGACATTTTGGGCGGTGAGGTAGCAGTTGGACACAGCTATACCTCTGGAGGTGATTTCCCGCAGGTCGAATCGGTGAACATTGGACTCTTGGGAGCTGATTATGAAATCAGCCAAGGAAAATACCGCTTCAAAAAGATCTACAACGGCGAATCCTGGAACCCAAACCTCCGTGCGCCGCTTTCAGTACCGGGTATCGATGTGAAGGTGGGTGATTACCTGCTCGAAGTCAACGGACAAGCTGTGGACGGAAACGAAAACCTGTACAAATACTTCGAAGGCACGGGCAGCAAGCAGACCAAAATTAAAGTCAGCTCCAAAGCAAACGGCGAAGATGCACGGGTTTTGACCGTGGTCCCGGTTGAAAACGAGGGTCAGTTGCGGATGATGGACTGGGTGGAAGGTAACCGCAGAAAAGTGGATGAACTGTCAAAGGGCAAACTCGCCTACGTCTACGTCCCCAATACCGGCGGTCCTGGCTACACGTATTTCAACCGCTACTACTTTGCGCAGCAGGACAAAAAAGGAGCGGTGATCGATGAAAGAAACAATGGCGGAGGCTCCGCTGCCGACTATATGGTCGACATAATGGCCCGGGAACTGCATGGCTATTTCAATAGCCGCGCCAACGACCGAAGGCCCTTCACCACCCCGATGGCTGGTATCTGGGGACCCAAAGTCATGTTGATCAACGAGCGCGCAGGATCCGGCGGTGACCTTCTCCCCTACCTTTTCAACAAAATGAAAATCGGTCCGCTGATCGGCACCAAAACTTGGGGCGGATTGGTCGGTACTTGGGATACGCCACCCTTTGTGGATGGTGGACGCATGGTCGCGCCGCGTGGGGGATTCTTTGATATCAATGGCGAATGGGCTGTGGAAGGGGTCGGCATATCGCCCGATATCCCTGTCGAGCAGACGCCCAAAGACGTGATCGCCGGCAAAGATCCCCAATTGGAAAAAGCCGTGCAGGAAGCACTCAAACTCCTCGAAACCCAAGGTGTCGAACTTAAACCAGAACCCAAAGCGCCGATCAGGTATGCGAGGCCGAAGGGGAAATAGGGAGGTACGAGGTTGGAAGGACGAAGTTGGAAGTACGAAGTACCAAGTACGAAGTACGAAGTATGAAGTTAGAAATACGAAGTTGGAAGTTAGAAGTATGAGGGCATAATTGAACAAAACAGATCGTTCAAAGACTTTGAATGATATGGCCTTTTAAAACGTAGCTGGAAAATACCCGGAGGAATGCTTCGGGTATTTTTTTTGATGGAAAATAAATCAGAGCCACAAGTAAGGTCTAGCTATCCCCTAGTTTGGTACTACTTTGCTACTGCTTTGCACCTAGACTGGTATTACTTTGCACCTAGACTGGTGCAGGTTTGGGGTTAGGTAGGTGGTACTTTGCAAAAAGGTCGGAATCTCGCAGGCTGCGATAATAGAACTATGTTTCTTGGCCTAGTCCAAAATATCTTATCCCGGATGTCAACGAGATCTTTCTTTTCTATTCTGCACAAAATCCAACAAAACATCGTTGGAAATCAAATTGACGGTGCCAAGAGAGCAATGTCTTCTTTGGACAAATATTCGCAGTCGGCAGCGGTCATTTAGGCCAAAGGTGTAACATTACATCTACCCATCGTATTCACCTTTTTGATCAAAAACATTTCTCAAATCAATCAGGCATTTCGACCGTATTCCAAATCCCAGCGGGATTGATCTCACAGCTGAATGCAATAAATCTATTTGAACCTGAACTTTTTATCCAAATCCCAAAGGGATTGAATACCAAAGATTATTTGCCCCGGATGCCAATCAGGAGAAAACGTGAAGCGGGAATCCCAGGATGGCCCGCAACTCCCTAATTGGTCAAAATTCCCAAATCCCGAAGGGATTGAATACCCTTGGGTTATTGGCCCCGGATGCCAATCCGGTGGCAAGGAAATGGCAGATCCACAGGATATCCACCAACCACGAAAGTGGTTGAATTCAACCCTTCCAGGGTTGGAAGTACTTTGACGCCCATTTTCCCAAGTGCCTCCGGGTTGCACCCGGGGTAAATACCACTCCGTGGCTTTAATCCCGAAGGGATTGATCTCTCCGCTGAAATCCTAGAATAAACCCAAAAGCCACCCCTTTTGGAGGTGGCTTTGGATTTAAACTTACGCTACCCTAGTGTCTCTTAAAACCGTGATAGAAGATACCCGCGTAAAAAGTATTTGAATCTAGTATGATGTTACGCTATTTGACAGCCAAAGACAGCAAATGGTGCTTTTGGCTTTGATTTCGGTCTAAATGGGAAGAAAACGGCAGCTTATCCTGAGCGTATTTTTCCCTCGCGTTTTGAGGATTTCTTGAAGAAGTTTGAAAATGTAATGCCTCCAGTTTGTCGTTCTGCGCAGGATCTTATTGAATCCATAAATGGAATTAATATAACTGAATTGATCGTATTATACATTTTTTACCTATTTTAGGCTTTCCTTCAAAATTTTATGTGGCATTTGCATCTTCCGGGATTGGATGGATCAAAGTTTTTTTGGTTTCCCCCGATGCTCTTTTTACAATCTTCCGCTGTTTCGCAGTCCGAATTCAAAACCTTGGTCATTTTCGCCCTTTTCCCGGTTTTGATTGCCTTTTCCTTCCTTATCTTTGTCTTTTACCGCTCGCGGCGGGAAGCGGTCTTTAGGGAAAAGGAAACCGAACTCCAACTCCAAAAAACCGAAGTAGCGCTCAAGGCCCTCAAAGCCCAAATCAATCCGCATTTTATTTTCAACTGCCTCAACAGCATCCACCACTACATGTACCAACATCCGGTGCAGGAAGCGGGAAATTACCTCCTGAAGTTTTCCCAGCAGATCCGCTACGTACTCGAAAGCAGCGAAGTCAAGATGGTACCCTTGGCAGATGAAATCGAAGCCAACAAGAACTACCTGGAATTGGAACAGTTGCGCGTGAACCACGCCTTCGGGTTTAAGTTTGTAGTAGACCCTACCCTAGATACTGAATCCATCCACATTCCCCCGATGCTGATACAGCCATTTCTGGAAAATGCCGTGTGGCATGGTGTCGCGGGCGGTGGCGAAATCGAGATCAACATTTCCCAATGGGACGACTGGCACCTGCTCTGCCAAATACAGGATTCCGGTAATGGGGGCCATTTTGAAAATGATTTTGACCTGAAAACCAAAGTGAAAAAAACCTCCCTCGGCATGAGCTTGATGAAAGAGCGCTTTGCCATGCTGAACCAAATGAACGGGAAAAATGCCGGATTCAGCATCGAGGAAAGGACCGACGGCATATCCGGAAAGATTGTGAAACTTAGAATCCCTTTTGAAGATTGATTATGCAGACTTTTACGGCCATCATCGTCGAGGATGAACCACATGCACAGGCCCAACTCAAGCAGTTGCTGGAAAAACATACGGATATCCTGATTGCGGGACAAGCTTACAACTTGGCGGACGCCGGTAATTTGGTGGAGAAGGTAAAGCCCGACTTGGTTTTTTCCGATGTGGATCTTCCGCCGGGAAATGCTTTTGACTGGCTCGCCACATATCCCAAGCTCCCCTTCTCGGTCATTTTCACGACTTCCTATGATACTTATGCCATACAGGCTTTTCGGCTTGCTGCAGTCGATTATCTTTTAAAACCCCTCCTGCAAGGGGATTTGGACAAGGCGCTTGACCGCTTTCGTTCCCAAGAGCAAAGAAACGTAGGATTCAATCAAGTGAGGCAACTGCTGGAAAACCTGAATCAATCCCAGCAAAAGCAGAAGATCGCTCTCCCAACCTTCTCGGGGTATGTATTCGTCCCGATTGACGAGATCATCCGCTGCGAATCCGACAATACCTATACGACCTTTTATACCCTCAACCAAAAGCCCATAATCGTGTCCCGCACACTCAAGGAATGTGAGCAGTTGCTGGCCAGCCAACGGTTTTTCCGGATACACAACAGCCATTTGATCAACTTGGCCTTTGTGCGGGAGTACATCAAGGGAGAGGGTGGACAAGTGAAGATGGAGGACGGCAGCTATGTGGATGTTTCGCGGAGGCGCAAGGATGAGTTCCTTAAATTGATCCGGTAGCCGCGCCGATTTCTAGCCAAACCTAACCAAGTTCTTGGGGAAGTTTTACGTCTGCTAGTTGGCATTCGGAAAGGTGGAGGTGGTGCAGTAGTTTAAGACGATGAAAAAATTGGTGGTGAGTGCTTTTATGGAAAAAGGCAAGGTCCATTTGGTTTTGGATGGGCAGGCTTTGGAAATGGGTTTCCCGAATGAGGTCGAACTCGACGACCGGGCGCATATCTTGCAGTGGTATGTGGAAAGCCCCCTCGGCGGGCAATTCACCATCAGCATCTCCTCACCCAAGTCCGCCGAAATGCAACTGACCAAAAGGCTCGGCAAAGGCGAAAAAGATTGGGGGGGAGTGGAGGTTTGAGGGATTGGGGAGTTGGGATGTTAAAAAGGCAGGATGATTTTCTAAAATAGAAAAAAACTAAGTCTCAGCGCTTCTTTAAATAAACCTAGAAATGCAAAAATCATAAATATGGAAAATTTCACTAATGGTTCATCCGAACAGGAAGCTATGAAATCTGGGCCTGAATTAATCCCATTAGTTCGGCTCGGGGCAGAAATGGTCGGTAAATATTTGGCCATCAGTCAAGACAGAGTTCGCGGAATCAACATCGGGTCGTTTGCAGGGCTTTTTGATGCGGCACACTTTCGAAATGACATATCAGCAAATTATGTAAGGCTTTGGTACTGTTTAAATTACGACGACAATAGGTATCCTGAGTTCTTTTTGGCCTTGGAGACCTTGCATTCTCTCGATCCCGACCTCCCTGAGGATGTTACCAACATGGCCAACGATCTGATATTGCCTGTAGTAGTACCTTATCTTGGCGAAAACGATCAGTATGATACTGTTGTTGAATATCTGAAAGGTGATTTGTTTTCAAAATACATCGATGAAAAAGAAGGGAAAATAGAACAAGGACTGGTTTTGAAATTTGCATCCAACTTTCGAAATCAAATCCGAAAACACGCTTCAAACGAATTGAATCCTAAAGATCCATATGCGAAGTTTGTCGTTTCGATTTTCGCCACTAATTATGAATTTCATGAATTCATGAATCAAATGCCTGAAAAAGTCGCCTACCTTTTAGGCTACAGTAGAGACTATGAACATTACCCAAATTTTTTGAGACCAATTCTCGCCGCCGTTGACAGATCGGGCAAAATTATACCCAACACCATGAGCGAATCTGGGGGTGAAAGCTATTCACTGCTTCAAAAATCCACACCTCCACCACCGAATTCATAAAAAAACGACTTCAAGGCCAATTTCTTAAGAGGAATTGGCCTATTTGTTGTATTTTGGATTCAGGACCATGAATAACGAAGCAGTATACTTTATCAATGTTTTTTCGACCCTCTCCACCGCGACACCGCTTGGCATCGGTTTGCTGGTTGTGAAGAATGAAGCGTCTGCATTGAGGTATTTTCTTGCGTTCTTGGCTGTAGGTTTGACAGTAGACCTGCTGGGTTGGTACAATGCACATTACCCCAACAATGATTTTTATGGTGTCATCCGAAAGCTTTATTGGTTGATAGACCTCACATTTTATGCTTGGTTCCTGCGCTGGGCTACCAAGGTTAAGGTGGTGAAAGTCATCTGCCAATGGGTCTTCCTAGGTTTGCTATTGCTGTGGTTTGCCCATCTTTTTGAATACTCTTTGTTAAATACATTTAGGCTAAGCCTCGGTGTTGCTTACTCCTTTATTGCGGGCTTTGTACTATTGGAGATGATCGAAAACAAACGTGGCGATGGGTTGCCGCTGGTGTTTTGGTTGGTATTCGGTATCTTCTTCTATCATTTTAGCACGTTTTTCGTCATGGGAATGATTACCACTTCTACTGGAAACAAAATCTGGTGGCTGCATAATGCAGTCAACATCACCACCAATATCATCTACGCCCTTGGGTTTTGGGTTTGCAGGGATGAATTTGCGGCTGCGAAAGTCGGGGGTCAAAATTTATCCAATACCTGATTGTGATGACAGTCGATGAATGGATTCGGATCGTTTCGATTTTTTCTATTCTCGTCCCCTTATCCTTTGGGTGGTTGGGATGGCGGAATTTGGACAAAGGGCTTCGGTATTTTTGGGTTTTCCTGCTTTTTGCCTTTTTCGTCGATTTGGCCATTTGGTATTGCTTGAGAACAGGGAATAACGAGGTAGCTTCACTAATCTATAGCCTTTACTCGCTTACAGAAGCCTTGGTGTTCCTCGCTTTTATTCGATACTCCAGCGGAAATTTACTCCTGAAGCGGTTTGTTTCCCTGATGTGGGTACTTACCTTGCTCCATTGGCTTGGATTGACGATTTTCTCCCTTGTCAAACCTGAATCGAATTTCCTCATCAGCGCGGTATTCGATCCGGTGTACCAAGTCATCGCAGCATTTTTGGCTGGATTCTTACTGTTGGAGATCGTCGAAAAGAATGCCCATCCCCTGCAAAAGTCCGCCTTTTGGATCTTGCTGGGTATCTTTTTTTATTGCTTCTGTACCTTTTTTATCCTCGGGCTTGCCAATACCCTGCTTGGACAGCAAATGTGGTGGCTGCACAATATCTTCAATATCACAGCCTATGGCTTGTATGCTGTGGGATTTTCGTTGGTGAAAAATCGGCAAAACGAAACCGGGTGATCTAACCGAAGAAATATTGGCGGCAACCAAATTGGCGCGTAAGGAGCCAGGAAATCCCCAGGCAACTCACCGAAGCTTTCTTCTTTTCCGAAAAGCCTTCCATCTCCAGCCGCGATGTTACCCATTTCCGTTATCTAACTCCTGTCTCAAATCTCATATCTCATTCTACTTTCGCTTTTCCCAAAAAAATCATGCATTTTGGCAATTGAAAGCCATTCCGAAAATCCATGCGCCATTTCCTTTTCCTGCTTGTTTTCCTTCCTTTCCTTGCTCCGGCACAAACCGTCTGCAGCCTAGAAAGCAAAGAGCGATTGGACGGATTTCTACAAAAACTCTCTGAAACCGACAATTCCAAACAGGATGTCAATGATCTCGTAGTCGAGGTCGGAACTTGGTTTTTGAAAACTCCCTACGTGGAGAAAACCCTCGAAATCCCCGGCGATGAGCAGTTGGTTATTGACTTGATGGGATTGGATTGCACCACTTACCTCGAGACAGTAGTGACTTTGGCAAGATTGGGAAAAATGGGAACCTGCACTTTTGAGGACTACAGCGCACAATTGGCCAAACTCCGCTATATCGAGGGTGTACAAGGCGGTTATCCCACACGCCTGCATTACTTCTCCG
Organism: Mariniradius sediminis; assembly: GCF_021491425.1. Lineage (NCBI taxonomy): Bacteria > Pseudomonadati > Bacteroidota > Cytophagia > Cytophagales > Cyclobacteriaceae > Mariniradius > Mariniradius sediminis. The sequence continues at coordinate 57,652 of NZ_JAKEVZ010000010.1, forward strand.
ATTGGATTGCGGATAATGCGGAAAAGGGAATACTCAAGGACATCACTGCTGATATCGGCGGTGTCGTTTACGCGAACCAACCTTCCTTTATGTCTTCCAACCCAAAGTTCTATGCCCAACTTTCCAATCCAGCCTTTGTCAATGAATTGAAAGAGCGGGAAAAAGTCATCGGTGCAAGGACCTACCATTACATTCCCAAAGACAAGATCGCTTCCCTCGAGCAAGGCATCCAAGCCGGAGATTTGATTGCCATTACGGCTTCTATGGCCAATCTCGACATCGTGCACGTGGGATTTGCGGTGAAAAAGAATGGCCGTATCCACTTGATGCACGCAAGTTCGGTTTCCAAGATGGTCGAAGTATCGGAAAAACCGCTTGCCGACTACCTAGCGCCCAACAAATCCCAATCGGGTATCATGGTCGCAAGGCTGAGTGGGAAATAGGAGACTTGCTCCAGCATAGGATAAAAGGCTTGAAAATTGTTCAACCCCGCTGGGGTTAGCCGGGGTTGTTTGTTTCGCCAATACCCCGGGTTAAAACCCGGGGCTATTCAAGGTTAAACCCCTAGCGGGGTTTTCCCGCTACCCTGTTTCTCCAGAAGCAGTATAAATGGCGGTGACGTACTGCTTTCCTAAAAGCGGCACAAGGGAGTCTCGTTTCTTGATTCTTGCTTCTTGTCTCTTTTGTCTAGTGTCTTGTGTCTAAAATCTCATACTTATAGCATGAAACCCCTCTTCTTCCTATTCCTCATCTCTATTCTCCTTCTCTCCTGCACCCAACAACAGCAAAAAACCGTCCCCGAAGCACCCATCAAACTGACTTTGGCAGAAGCCAACCGGCTTGCCGCTATGCCCATGCATTGCTTGCAGGTGGAATATCCCAACAAGCTCAACCAAACGATTGGAAATGAGTCCGAGCTCAAGGGACCCAAAGCGCTGCATCCCGCCTTTTATGGTTGTTTTGACTGGCATTCAAGCGTGCATGGACATTGGATGTTGGTGAGTTTGCTGCGGCAGTTTCCTGATTTGGAAAACAGGGAGGCAATCAAGACCAAACTCCTTGAAAACCTCAGTGCGGAGGACATTGCCGTGGAAGTGGCTTATTTCGAAGGGCCTTTTGACAAGACTTTCGAAAGAACCTATGGCTGGGCATGGGTATTGAAACTGGCCGAGGAACTCCACCTTTGGGATGATCCGGTAGCGAGGCAGATGGAAGCCAACCTGCAGCCATTGACTGATCTCATGGTGGAGAAATACCTTGAATTTCTCCCCAAACTCATCTATCCTATCCGCGTCGGCGAGCATACCAATATCGCATTCGGGCTTTCCCTCGCTTATGATTATGCCAAAACCCTCGAGAACACTCCCCTGAAGTCCCTCATTGAGTCCCGTGCCAAGGATTGGTTTATGGGCGACAAGGACTGTCCGCTGACCTGGGAACCGAGTGGATTCGATTTCCTTTCGCCGTGCTTCCAGGAACTCGACATCATGCGCAAGGTCCTGCCGCAAGCCGAATTCCTCCCTTGGCTGAACAGCTTTTTGCCAGACCTCTCCAAGGCGGAATTTTCACTCGAACCAGGAAAGGTCAGCGACCGCACCGACGGCAAATTGGTACACCTCGACGGTCTGAATTTCAGTAGGGCTTGGGTACTTTATGGTTTGATAAAGGAATATCCCGAACAATACGGTCACCTGATGACCATCGCTAATGCCCATATCAAATATTCCCTCCCGAGCATCGTCGATGACAACTATGAGGGCACCCATTGGCTGGGGAGTTTTGCCATCTACGCCCTGCAGCAAGCACCATGACCTGGAAAAAGTACATCGGACCTGGACCGGTTATCGCGGCAGCATTCATCGGACCGGGCACAGTTACCGTCTGCACGATGGCCGGGGTGAATTTCGGTTTTGAACTGCTTTGGGCCATGCTGCTGTCGATCTTGGTGACGATCGTCTTTCAGGAAATGTCCGCCCGCATCGGACTCTTTACACAAAAAGGCCTCGCCACTGTTCTTTCGGAAAAGCTTCAAAAAGGCATTCTGCGCTACTTTTCCATTGCGCTGATCCTCGCAGCCATCGTCCTCGGCAATGCAGCCTACGAAGCCGGGAATATCAGCGGGGCCGCACTCGGCCTTGAGGCTGTGGTCGAAACCAAGATTGTACCACTTGGACATCTCAAGGTTAACCTCATCAACCTGCTGATCGGTGTGCTCGCTATGGTCCTGCTGCTCACGGGCAGTTTCAAAACCATCGGCAACGTCCTCACGGGACTTGTCATTGGGATGAGCCTTGCATTTATCGTTACCGCAGTGCTTTCCAAGCCTGACTGGATGGAACTGTTGCAGGGTTTTATTCCGAATGCCAATGGCGAAAATATCTTCACCGTTGTCGCCCTGATAGGCACCACAGTCGTGCCGTACAACCTTTTTCTCCATGCGGACCTGGTAGCCAAAAAATGGCAGCGACCTGAAGACATCTGCTACATTCGGTTTGATACAATCCTTGCTGTTACTCTCGGGGGCATCGTGTCCATGGCGATCATGGTTGTGGGGAAACAAGGTGGTGCGCTAGAGGTCAGCCAATTCTCCGACCTTGCCAAGGGAATCGAAGTACTCATGGGCACAGGGGCAAAATACCTGATGGCGTTTGGGCTCTTTGCTGCCGGATTGACATCTGCGATGACTGCACCCCTTGCCGCAGCGATCGTGATTGCCAACCTATTCAGCTGGTCTTCTGACCTCAAGTCCAAAAATATGCGCATCAGCATGGCAGGCATCTTGCTGCTCGGCTTGGTGTTTTCCTCCTTCGGGATCAAGCCACTGCTGCTGATTTCCACTGCCCAAGTCGCCAATGGAGCTCTTCTCCCCCTTGTCTCCGGCTATATCCTATGGCTTGTGAATCGCAAAAGCCTGATGGGAAATGCCACCAACTCCCCTTGGATGAATATCCTCGCAGTTGGATTGTGGTTGGTTACGTTGGTTCTGGGAGGAATGGGAGTGTGGAAGGTTTTGGGGTAGGCGTTTGGTTAAGGGTTATTGAGTTATTGGGTTAATTCGTCGCTAAGCACAGACGCCATTCTCTTGCATCAGCTTCAATTGGTCATCCCGAGGGATCTAAAAGACGTTATTTGTTATTGAGTTATTGGTTCCTGAGCGAAGTCGAAGGATTGAGTTATTGCTACGCAATCCAGCAGCATTCGTATTAAGTGAGGGCTTTCCCTTCGTCATCCGGAGTTTTAAATATTCAGAGTTTACAGAAGGGTAATAACACGAAGGTTCACGCCTGGGATGCCCCGATTTCGAAGTGGGCCCGGTTAGAAAATTATTTCTGTCAAGGGTTGGCACGAGGGATGTAATTCATCGAATTGAATCCCAATTCTGATTGTTATCTTACACCAATAAAACCAAACTCCTATGTGGACGACAACATCACTTTGGTTTGAAATCGCGGTAGTCAGCATCATCTATGCCTTGGGAAATATCCTGCTGGGACATTTTGAGGAGCGGACACCAAAAGTGCGCCGGGTCGGCAAATACCTCCTGACATTGGTCATGGTCTGCGGTATCTCCGTCATGTTCGGCAGATCAGTGGCGATGATTTTTCTCTCCGCCTTCATCCTGCCTTTGGTTTATATCCACGGCTATTTCCTCCCCAAGAAAAAAGGCATTAACGGCTGGACTGGTGAACCCAAAGCCAAGTACTACGAATACCGAAAATGGGACAAGGATATTTTTTCCAAATAGGGCAAATTGCCAAACGGCACTCCCATGGTTAAAACCATGGGCTATGGGACCGGATCGCGCAGACAACCATCATTCAGAAAATGGATGAATCCATTATTGCAAAAAAAATCGCATTTCGATTTCTCTGTTCCCCACGGTTGAAACCGTGGGCTAGAATAATGATGATGAAAACACGGGCCTATTCTAAAGATTTAATTATTTTTGAACACAAACAATAGTCAATATGATTGGTATATCCGTTCCAAAAAATGCGGATGCTTCCCATCCATAGCCCACGGATTTATCCGTGGGAAATAAGGAACCGATGACACGACACACAACCGTTTTAACGGTTTAAAAAAATCTACATTTCTATGCCACATTCATTCAACAAAATATGGATTCACGCCATTTGGGCTACCAAAGACCGGATGCCACTGATACATTCGAACGTCGAAAATCAAATCCATCGGTTCATTTCCGAACAATTGAATGAACAAGGTTGTCATGTAAGGGTCATCAACGGAATGCCGGACCATATCCATTGTCTGTTTCTACTGAATCCACAGAAATCTATGGCAGAGGTGGTCAAACAAATCAAAGGCAGCAGCTCCCATTTTATAAATCAAAACAACCTAATTGGCGATAAATTCTCCTGGCAAACGGGATATGCTGCCTTTTCTGTTTCGGAATCTATCGTCGAAAAGGTGTTTCAATACATTCAAAACCAAAAACAGCATCACACAAAAAAGACATTCCAGCAGGAATATGATGAATTTTTGAAATTGTACGGATTCAGCGCCGAATAGCAATGAGACAGTTGGTTTCCCCCACCCACAACCTCGTTAAAATCTGTGGAAAGAACAAAAAACGCGGCCGCACTGCGGAGTATATTTCAAATCCATCCGGTCTTTTCATTGCCCACGTATTCATTCGTGGGAAATATCGGATCGACGACACGAGCAAAAACCGTTTCAACGGTTTCGAATAATTTGGGCTGTGTAAGAGCAAAAAAAATGGATAAATCCATTGCTAACGACTTAATCGAATCTGTTTTTTCGTTTCCCATGGTTAAAACCATGGGCTATGGGATCGGATCGCGCAGGCACCCATCATTTGGACGATTTTTAATATTCGCGTTGCCCCCCTTTGGGGCTTTTCCAACTCGCATTTACCACGCAAATAATCCCCAAATATTATTCCGAAAAAACTGGAACTTCAATCTTTTCACCTCACTGTTTCTACTTGTTTACGAAAGGTTTCGTGTTGAAATAGAAGCCATGTTGTTTTAAACCGAAATTTTGCGGCTTTTTTTGAAGTCCCTGGAATGGATTTAAACTTGTCCATTCTCCATGGTCTGGTTTTTTACAGGCATTAAACATTTTCCGCGTAAAAACGCCGGCAGGGTTGCAATTTAAAACCTATTTTTTGTACAAATGAGATGATAGTGACCAGTCCAACCGGGTCGAGACATTAACAAATTGCTAAATTTGATTAATGGGTATATTTCCAAGCATTCAGTCTCCAATTTCCCTGAAAATTATTCCACATGAAGTCGATACGAATATTATTGTTCTTTTCCATTGTGCTTTTGATTGGTCTTTCAGCCAAAACGAGAGCGCAAAATTCAGATCAAAAACCGATCACAAAAATCGCTTTCGGCTCCTGCAACAAGCAAGATGTACCCCAACCCCTGTGGAATCCAATCATCAACGACCGTCCTGATTTGTGGATTTGGATGGGAGACAATATTTATGGGGACTCTCCTATCATGGACACGCTTCGTGCCAAATACGCGCGGCAGAATGCCCACCCCGATTATGCGCGCCTCCGTGCAGAGATCCCGATTGTCGGTATTTGGGATGATCATGACTACGGCAGAAATGATGCGGGGAAGCACTACGCCCAAAAGAAAGAATCCCGGGACCTTATGTTTGATTTCCTCGGTGTCCCAGCCGAGGCCCCGGAGAGAAACCGTGAAGGTGGCTACTCGGCGCATATTTTTGGTGAGGAGGGAGAACAGGTAAAGGTGATTCTTTTGGACGCCCGCTATTTTCGGGATACGCTTGAACGTGTAAATCGCGGTTATCAGCCGAATCCCCAGGGTGGCATTTTGGGAGATGCGCAATGGAAATGGCTGGAAAAGGAGTTACGTGAAAGTCCGGCTAGGATCAACCTGATCGTGTCGGGAATCCAGTTTTTACCAACAGAGCACGCCTATGAGAAATGGGCCAATTTCCCCAATGAGCGTGAGCGCCTGCTCGATGTAATCGCTTCCTCCAGCGTCCAAAATCCAATTTTACTCAGCGGTGACAGGCACATCGCCGAAATCATGCAACTGAGGGATGCGCGTTTTCCAAAAGGAATCTATGAAATCACCTCCAGCGGGCTTACCCATACCTGGAGCGGCGCGGCAGAAGAAGCCAATCGGTTCAGGGTCGGCGAACTAATCGCCAAGCTCAATTATGGATTGGCCACGATCGACTGGAAGAATCAAGAAATAACTTTTGAAATCAAGGGAGAAGGCGGCGCAGTGTATGCCACGCAAAAGATCCCACTACAATAAAATTCCCAAAAAATACGGTGATAGAAACATTTCCATACATGCCGCGAACTTTTCAAAGGAGCACACCGGAATCACATTTTGAGAAGAAAATGTCCTTCCCGACAAATTTTGAAAAATTGAAGTATTTGCTGTCGTCCCTCGTAATCTTTTTCACTGCGGCTGTTGTCCCAGGCTTTTCACAAGAAAAAATCCCCGTAATCATTTCCACGGATATTGGTGGCGACGACCCGGATGACCACCAATCGCTCGTTCATTTTCTAATGTACGCAGATCGGTTTGAAACTTTGGGCATCATCTCCTCCCCTCCTGGAAAAGGCCGCTTGGACGATATCGAGGAAGTCTTGGATGCCTATGAAGGGGATTTCCCTAAGATGAAAGTCAGTGGATTGGATTATCCCGAACCTGGTCTGCTTCGCATGGTATCCAAACAAGGAGCAACGGAAATCCAGACCACTCTTTCACCCGAAAGGCTAAGCCCCGGCGCTGAGTTCATGTTAAAGCAAATCATCGATTTTGGCAAACCAGTCTATGTCTTGGTATGGGGATCGATGACGGATTTGGCCCAAGCCATCCATTTTCATCCCGAAATCAAACCGTTGATTCGTGTATATTCGATCGGTTCTTGGAACACGCAACAGGACCAAAAATCGCGGGATTACCTCTGGAACAATCATCCGGACTTTTGGTGGATAGAAAACAATACCACCTTTCGAGGCATGTACATGGGAGGGGTTCAGGAGGAGCCTTGGGGCAATAGCTCCTTCGTGGAAAGCTTCGTGAAGGATTTCGGCCATCTCGGGAAACTGTTTTTTGAGAAAAAACCCGATATCAAAATGGGCGATACGCCGAGTGTGCTGTTCCTGCTTCAGGGTAATCCGGAAAATCCTGAAGGGGAAAGTTGGGGAGGGTCATTTATGCGATCGAATGATAGACCAAACTATTGGACAGATAAACCTGATCCCGAATTGATTGAAAACAATCGTCCGGGCGCAAAAACCGTCAATAAGCATCGACTAGAATATTTGAAGGATTGGAAAGAGCGGATGGAAATGTTAAAATGATGCATTACCAAGGGGAAATTGTATCACGCAACATCCTTTGATTTCATCCTGAGGGTATTTTTTCTATCTTCCTTACATGAACCGAAGACCTTTTTTACAGAAACTCGCATTGGCGGGCACTTCATTAGTGACTATGCCCTTTGTGCTTTATGGGAAAATGAATTTCCCAAAGGCCACCCGTCTCAAATTCATTACTGCCTCAGATGGCCATTGGGGGCAACCGAATACAGACTTTGAAGGCTTTCACAAAAACCTTTTCGATGCCATACACCGGGAAAAGGACTTGAACTTTGTCGTCTTTAATGGAGACCTGATCCATGACAAGCCGGAGCTGTTGCCGGAAGTGAAGGATTTCTATCGGCAACTCCAGGTCCCCCACCACGTTTGCCGGGGCAATCACGACCGGGTAAGTGAACAGGACTTCCAAAAGGTCATGGGACAAACGACCAATTTCTCTTTTGAGGCAAAGGGATCGGGGATACTCCTACTCGACTGCTCCAACGAGAAAGGAGAATACCTCTGCGCAGATCTTGACTACGCAAAAAAGATTCTGGACGAGTATTCAGCCCTCGAACATGTCTTTGTATTTGTCCATATCTCCCAAAATGATTGGACTCGGCACGGCGTAGACTGCAAACCCTTTCTGGACCTGGTTACTTCCTATCCGAATGTGCGGGCGACATTCCACGGACATGACCACGACGTGGACGGGCAAATGATCTACCGCAAAAAACCCTTCCTATGGTCTGGGCATTTCGGGGGCAACTGGGGCAATCCCTTTCCCTCCTACCGCGTCTGTGAAGTGGGTGAAGACGGCAAAGTCATCAGCTATCTCAAAACTGTCAAGGATGGGACTATCCTCAATGGACACACGCTCAAGAACTGACTTTTCTTCACTTTTGAATTGATTCTGGCGATTGTCCATGGGGTAGAATTCGATTCTCTTACCTTTATGACACCATGAAACCAACCCTCACCGCATTATTGCTTTTGCTGAGCCTTGCGCTCCATGCCCAAGAAGACAGAAATAGCGCCCTTTTCCGCGCCATGCAGGTGCAGGACAGTACGTTTTTTGAGCGCAGCTTCAACCGCTGTGATATCGACTACTTGGAGGAACACATTGCCGCGGACCTGAAGTTTTTCCACGACCAAGGTGGATTCCAGGACAGGGACACTTTCTTCCAAAACGTGAAAAACAACCTCTGCGCCGGCGGACCCCAAAAGCCCATCAGAAAAGTCGATACCAACAGCCTGGAGGTTTTTCCCCTGTACCAAAACGGCCAATTGTACGGGACTATCCAGCACGGGATCCATCATTTTTACTTGCGGGAAGCGGGCAAGGAAGACCTCTGGACCAGCACGGCGAAGTTTACCCACGTGTGGATCCTAGTTGGGGAAACATGGAAACTAAGCGAGGTCCTGAGTTACGACCATCAGTCCGGCAATCAGCCGTAGGGTGTTTGAAGCGGATTTTGGTGTGGTTATTAGTTATTTGCTATAAGTTATTGGTTATTATGTTATTGGGACAAGAGCGCAGTCGAAGCATGGTTCCCGAGCGAAGTCGATGGATGGTTGAAGGAGTTCATTGTCGATAGACCATAGTCCATAGCACCGGAAATTGTAACTCAATTTCCTTAGTGGGTTCCGGAATACTTGGTACGTTGTACGTTGTACTTGGTACTTTTTAACTTCTCCCCCTAAAATCCCCTCAGTCCCTTGTTGAAAAGTGGATAATTTGATAGTTTTAATAGAAGATCGAAAGGTAGGGAAACCGGACATGGGTATTGACATTCAGTTAATAAGCCAGATAAATCTAGAAATATATAAGTTGTGGAAAATCTTAAGAGCTTGGCAAAATCACTTCCAATCATCATAGTTATAACCATGGCTTGCCATATTAGCTATGGGCAAACAGAAAGTAAAACCGAAAAAATAGTTAAAGAAATTATTGCTGTCACCGACCTATATAACCAAACTTGGGAAACGATAGATATGCTCAAGGTAGCCGAATTTCATTCAGATAGCAGCTTTAGATATTACCGTAATATGGAATTATCGGTTGGAAGCAATGAGGAATTTAAAAAAGTGTATGCCCAAATAATGAAAGGAACTAAAAGTTTTAAAATAAATGTAGAAAATCCGGTAGTTCAGGTGCTTGGTCAAGATGCAGCATTGATAGGTTTTACCGCATTTGCTGAACTGGTTACTCTTGATAACAAAGTTCTGGACATTGGCACCGGTGCCTATACCTACGTATGGAAAAGGATAGATGGTCATTGGAAAATTGTTCATATCCATGAATCAGCGAAGTAAAATATGCTGAAATCCGGTTGATGTCATCTGTTACGCTTTCGCAAGTACACCATCTACTTTGTGCGTTTCGCAAACTCCCACCCCTAAAATCCCCTCAGACCCTTTGTAAAAAGTGGATATTTTGATAGTTTTAGTAGGAGATCGAAAAGTGCGGAGAGCAGATATAGCTTTCCATATTTGATTTACACAAGCTTTCTAAATATTGGACAGACTCGATTACTTCCGGCTTTTCCATGATATTCCGACCCGGGATTATGAACTGCTGCGCGCCAGATTGGGAAGGAAATCCTTTGAAAAGGGGGAAAACATCATTGTCCCGGGACAGGTACAGCGGGAGCTTTATTTTGTCAATGAAGGTGTGCAGGTGTCCTACTTTGACCTGAAGGAAAAGCCCCAGGTCATCGCATTCACCTATCCGCCAAACCTATGCGCCATTCCTGAGTCCTTTCAGTTTCAGGCTCCTTCGAAGTACTTCCTGAGTTGCCTGACCCACAGCGAAATGGAATCGATCAGCTTTGATGCCCTGCAGGACCTTTTTGACAAATCCCAGCACATCGAGCGGCTTTTCCGGAAAATGACCGAAGCGGTATTGGCGGGGGTACTGAACAGGCACGTCGAGCTGCATTCCCTGACCATAGAGGAGCGCTTCAGGGCCTTTTGCCGACGCAGCCCGCAGCTTTTACAATTGGTGCCGCACAAGTTGATCGCATCCTATCTGGGTATCGACCCCACCAACTTCAGCAAGCTGTACAACCGCATCAAGATATGATCTTGGTTTAGACCAAGAATCGGGTCCCGGGAGGGCGCGAGATTTGTCGCACAAACAAATTCGAAAGCGATGAAAACTCCTTGGTTGGATACCTCAGAATACCCCTTTTCCCCAAACTACTTCCAGATCGACGGGCATAGGCTGCACTACATCGACGAAGGAAAGGGACAAACTTTGCTCTTTGTCCATGGCACACCATCTTGGAGCTTTGATTTCAGAAACGTGATCAAGGACCTCCGCGGGAATTTCCGCTGCCTTGCGATCGACCATATGGGTTTTGGACTTTCGGACAAGCCGGAGCGGTACGATTATTCGACCCAAAACCACAGCAAGACCTTGGAGCGTTTTGTCAGCGGCCTGCAGCTTGACAACATCACGCTGGTGCTGCATGACTTTGGAGGTCCGATCGGAATAGACTTTGCGATGCGCCATCCGGAAAAAGTCAAGCGCCTCGTCATTCTCAATTCTTGGCTTTGGAGCAGCGAAAATGATCCAGAATTCATCAAGCTAAACCGGATTTTGAAAAGCCCGCTTCTCCCCTTTCTATACCGGTACCTGAATTTTTCCCCGCGGTTTATCCTTCCGGGTTCATTTGGGGAAAAAAAGCTCCCCAAACACCTGCTGAAACAATACACAAAACCCTTCAGCAGTCCCGGCGAGCGCAATGGCGCCTTGGCATTTGCCAGGTCCTTGTTGCACGATCAAGGCTGGTTTGAAGGACTTTGGGAAAAGCGGCATTTGATCTCCGACAAACCCACGCTTTTCATTTGGGGGATGAAGGATCCTGCCGTCAAACCGCATAACCTGGAGAAGTTTGTTTCCGGATTTCCAAATTCCTCTGTCGTGAAACTTGCATCTTGTGGGCACTTTCCGCAAGAGGAAGAACCGCTGGCGGTAGTGCGGGCGATTAGGGGTTTTCATTAATTTTGGCCGGTCACCCTGCATGGTTTGTATTTGCATAGACCATTAATTTTCTACCCGTCACAAAGCCTTTCCTTAAAAAGACAAGATGGTTTCACCGTCAGGTATCGTGTACATATCTGGGAAAGCATAGCCAAATTGCCACGCCCCCTAAAAAATCTCTCCCCTTTTTTGTAAGTTGCCTTCTCATCATTATTTACTCCAATCAAATGAAAAAACTTTTAGTGGCCACTGGGGGCGGAGATTGTCCCGGCCTGAATGCAGTCATCAGAGGTATTGTCAAAAGAGCCAAAAAATCGAAAGAATGGGAAGTTTATGGTAGCATGGAAGCCTTCAACGGCATCTTTACGGATCCACTCAGGATCGTCAAATTGACTGGAAAAAAGACGGCCGGAATCCATATCAAAGGGGGAACCATCCTCAAGACCACCAACAAAGCCGACCCTTTGCACTATCCGGTTAAAGACGAGAACGGAAACATCCAACTGGTCGACAAGACCAAGATGTTTGTCGATCGCATCAAGGACTTGGGCTTCGATGCCGTAATCAATATCGGCGGAGACGGTTCCCAGAAGATTTCCAAGGCATTCTTCGACCATGGCTTGCCAGTCGTCGGCGTTCCCAAAACGATTGACAACGACCTCTCGGCGACGGATATGACATTTGGATTCCAAACGGCCGTGCAAATCGCAACCGATAGTTTTGACAAATTGGTCACGACTGCCGAAAGCCACCACCGTGTCATGATTATGGAGGTAATGGGCCGGGATGCTGGTTGGATCGCGATCCATACGGCCATAGCAGGAGGCGCGGAGATTTGTTTGATTCCTGAGATTCCCTACGATATCGAAAAGCTCGTGCAAAAGATCGAATCCCGCTACGAGAAAGGGCGTGGGTTTGTCTGTATTGTCATTGCAGAAGGCGCCAAGCCAAAGGCGGGCAGCATTGTGGCGCGTCAGGGCGAGGAAGGTTCGCGGCATGTGCGACTCGGGGGTGTGGCATTCCAGCTTTCCCAGCAATTGAAAGATGCAGGCGTGCGGGCAGAGATTCGGGAAACAGTCCTCGGTCATACCCAACGTGGTGGTACTCCGACCGCTTTTGATCGGGTATTGGCATCCTTGTTTGGGGTCAAGGCATTTGAAATGGTTATGGAAGGAGATTTTGGCAAAATGGTGGCCTTCAAAAACAACAGCTTCATTTCCGTGCCCCTGGAAGAAGCTACCCGCAACTACAACCACGTCGGCGTCGACAGCTTCATAGTCCGAGGCGCCAAAGGATTGGGAATCACATTTGGAGACTAACGCCATGAAACAGACCTTGATCTTCATGTTTGAAAGGGACTTGAAAAAGCTCAAGACCGAACTGAATGCCTATTCCAATGAAGCCGTCATTTGGCAAGTAGCGGGAAATATATCGAATTCGACGGGTACCTTGGTGCTGCATTTGGTCGGTAATCTGAACCATTTTATCGGCACGGTAATGGGGCATTCGGGATATGTGCGTGACCGGGATGCCGAATTTTCGACGAGGGGAGTTTCCAAAAAAGACATGCTCGATCAGATCGACAGCACTATCCAGGTCATTACGGAAACGATCCTGATGTTTCCGGAGGATAAGTTCAATGCAACCTATCCCCATGCCGTTTTTGGCGAGCCGATGACTTATGAGTTCTTTATGTTCCATTTGGTAAGCCACCTCAATTATCATTTGGGACAGGTAAATTATCACCGTAGGCTATTGGATGTGTAGATGATCAAAGTCAAAACATGGAATCCGCTCAAATGGGGAATGCTGATGCTCTGGATTTCCTTGGCAATTAACTTCCCCACTATGGCGCAAGACCGTCCCAATGTCGTTCTCATATTTGTCGATGACATGGGTTATGGGGACTTGGGTGCTTATGGAGCAAAGGATATGGCAACCCCAAACCTTGACCAAATGGCCGAAAACGGCGTCAAATTCACCAATTTCTACGTTTCCCAAGCAGTTTGCTCCGCTTCCCGCGCGTCCTTACTGACGGGGACATATGCCAATCGGCTGGGAATCCACGGGGCATTGGACCATACTGCCAAGCATGGATTGAATCCCGAGGAGACCACGATCGCAGAAATGTTGAAAGAGCAAGGATACCAGACCGCCATGTTTGGAAAATGGCATTTGGGACACCTCCCTCCTTTCCTTCCGACAAAACAGGGATTTGATGAATTCTATGGAATCCCCTACTCAAACGACATGTGGCCGCAGCACCCACAGACTAAAAACTACTATCCCCCGCTTCCGCTTTTTTTCAATGATAAAGTCGTGGACACGCTGCACAATGACCAAAGCAGATTGACAACCGAGTTGACTGAACGGGCCGTCAATTTTATCCAGCGGAAGAAAGACCAGCCATTTTTCCTGTATCTCGCCCATCCCATGCCGCACGTGCCGCTGTTTGTTTCGGAAAAATTCCACGGAAAATCGAAACGCGGACTTTATGGAGATGTCCTGATGGAGATCGACTGGTCGGTGGGACAGATCCTGAAAACCCTTCGGGACAATGGCTTGGAAGAAAAAACACTCGTTATCTTCCTCTCCGATAACGGGCCTTGGCTTTCCTATTCGGGGCATGCGGGTTTCGCATATCCGCTGCGTGAAGGAAAAGGCACTTCTTGGGATGGTGGCGTCAAAGTGCCGGCCTTGATGTATTGGAAAGGGAAAATCCCCGCAGGAACTTTTCAGACCAACCCGACGATGACGATCGATATGCTACCGACGATTGCGAAGCTCACGAAAGCGGATTTGCCGAAGCTGCCGATTGATGGAAAGGACATCAGTGCGATGATGCTGGATGCCAAAGCAAAAAGTCCCCAAGAAGCCTATTTCATCTATTACAACCGCAATGAACTGCAGGCAATGGTCATGGGAGATTGGAAGCTTTATTTTCCCCACTCCTACAGAAGTCTCGTACCGGGACAAACATCGAGAAGCGATGGCTTACCGATCGATTACCACATGATCAAGATGGAAGAAATGGAACTTTACCATGTGCCTAGTGATCCTTCCGAAACAACAAACGTAATCGCTCAGCAATCGCAAATCGTCGAAAAGATGCTGCGCTTGGCCGAATCCGCGCGTATCGATATGGGTGACGCATTGCAGAACCGGGATGGAAAGAACAACCGAAATCCAGGACGGGTTGAATGAAACCCGAAATAACAAAGGCGCAAAACATCACGTTCGACTTCTTGTTGAAACACTCCTCAGCATTTTGATTCCGCGCAAAAATCCATGCCGGCATCCAATAACCTTCGTTCAACAAAATAATCTTTGGCTGAACACTGGGGTTTTTCTACTTTTACTCTCAATATCAGAGAGTATCGGCATCTGTTAGGTTTTTATTTCGAACAACATCAAACCCAAATATATATGTACCAAGTGCCTAGAACGATTTTTTCGGATGAACATGAGCTTTTCCGTCAGAGTGTAAGGGATTTCATTGCCCGAGAAATCACCCCCAACAATGCTGCTTGGGAAAAAAACAAACAGGTCAGCAGGGAGTCATGGAGGAAGTTGGGCGAAAACGGCTTCCTCTGCATGCAGGCTCCCGAGGAATATGGCGGCATGGGCATCGATGATTTCCGCTATAATGCCATTTTTATAGAGGAGTTGGGGCTTTCCAGTTGCTCGGGACCCGCGATAGGTTATCCGCTGCACAGCGATATCGTATTTCCCTACCTACTGCATTACGGAACTGAAGCTGCCAAGGCAAGGTACATCCCCGGGATGATTTCCGGGGTAATGATCGGTGCGATTGCCATGACCGAACCGGGTGCAGGTTCAGATTTACAGGCAATTCGCGCGACTGCAGAGGACAAGGGTGACCATTACCTGATCAACGGCTCGAAAACTTTCATCACAAACGGCTACCTCTGCGATGTAGTCGTAGTAGCCGCCAAAACAGATCCGACACAGGGAGCCAAAGGGATCAGCTTGTTTTTGATAGACAATTCCATGGCTGGATTTTCCAAAGGAGTACCCTTTGAAAAAGTCGGTTTGCATGCCCAGGATACGTGTGAACTGTTTTTTGAGGATGTGAAGGTTCCAAAGGAAAACCTATTGGGAAATGTCGGAGAAGGCTTCAAATATTTGATGACAGAGTTGGCACAGGAAAGACTTATCGTGGCCTTGGCAGCGGTTTCGCTCGCCGAATCAGCCTTTTTGTCCACCGTTGAATACGTAAAGAACCGTCCGGCTTTTGGAAAAATGGTGTCCGATTTCCAAAACACCCGGTTCAAATTGGCAGAGATGGGAGCCAAACTCGAGCAAGGCCGTATCTACTCCGATCAGCTTGTGATGCTGCACAATGCCAAAAAACTGGATGGAGCCATGGCTTCCTCGGCCAAGTATCTGATGACCGAACTCCAATGTTGGGTTTCCGACGAATGTGTGCAGTTGCACGGCGGCTATGGCTATATGTGGGAATACTCCGTGGCCCGGGCATTTGCAGATGCTAGGGTACAGCGGATCTATGCGGGGACCAATGAAATTATGAAAGAATTGATCGCGAGGAAGATATTGCAATGAGGTAATAAATCTAACCGAAATGCAAACAACAAAGCCACCACTCAAACAGAGATCAGGTGGTTTTTTTGTTTTTTTAAACACAACAATTATCGCCTATATTTAGTCATTCATCTACAAACCTTTATCAATCAAAACCCAAAATATAAATCCTATATGCACAACTTCCCTTGGTTTAAATTTTATCCCACTGCCGTGGACGCTGAAGTCAATGTCGAAGCTTACGATTCGGTGGTCAACCTGTTTGAAGAGAGTGTCAAGAAATTTGGTGATGCCATTGCCTACGAATGTATGGGCAAGACCTTGAGCTTCAATGATGTTGACAATTATTCCAAAAAGTTTGCCTCCTACCTTCAGAATGATCTGAACCTGAAGAAAGGTACCCGGGTCGCCATCCAAATGCCCAATTGCCTACAATATCCAGTGGCGCTTTTCGGGACGCTCCGTGCGGGGATGGTCGTGGTCAATGCCAACCCGCTTTACACACCACGGGAAATGAAGCACCAATTTGAGGACGCAGGTGCGGACGTGGTGGTGATTTTGGCGAATTTTGCTTCCAATCTTGAAACGATTAAAAGTGAAATCAAGGCGAAACATATCATCATTACCGAATTGGGTGACATGTTGGGCGGCTTGAAAGGGATGATCGTCAACTTGGTCGTGAAGCATGTCAAAAAGATGGTGCCACCGTACCAGATTGCCCGAGCAATTTCCTGGAAGGAAGTGATGTCCAAAGGCAGTGCATCCAAGTTTCGAAAGGAGGAAATGAAGCTGAATGACCTTGCCTTTTTGCAGTATACAGGTGGGACCACCGGGATATCCAAAGGCGCTGAATTGACACATGGCAATATCGTCGCCAACATGCAGCAGATCTCAGCTTGGATGAAGCCCAAGTTGAGGGAAAGAGAAGAAATCGTGATCACCGCCCTTCCGCTTTATCACATATTTGCCTTGACTGTCAACTGTCTGGCAATGATGAAAATCGGTGCACATAATGTCCTGATTACCAATCCTAGGGATATGGCTGGATTCATCAAGGAACTTGGGAAACATAAATTCACAGTCATCACTGGTGTAAATACATTGTTTAATGGTTTGTTGAACCAGGAAGCTTTCGGCAAGTTGGATTTCAGTTCCCTGAAAATCGCTGTGGGCGGCGGCATGGCCGTGCAACAAGCCACGGCAGAGCGTTGGCAGAAAGTGACGGGAGTACCCTTGGCGGAAGGTTATGGATTGACCGAAACATCGCCTGTCGCCACATGTAACCCGATAGATGGCACGGAACGGATCGGCACGATTGGGGTACCATTGCCGAATACCGACGTGAAAATCATTGACGACAATGGAAATGACCTGCCTATTGGAGAGCGTGGGGAATTGTGTATCAAGGGTCCTCAAGTAATGCGTGGATATTGGCAAAGACCGGACGAAACCGCCAAAGTGATGGACGGCGAATGGTTCAAAACCGGGGATGTCGCGGTCATGGATGAAGACGGATTTCTGAAGATCGTAGATAGGAAGAAAGAAATGATCCTTGTCTCAGGCTTCAACGTCTATCCCAACGAAGTTGAAAATGCCATTGCACTTCATCCAAAGGTTTTGGAAACGGGAGTCATCGGAATGCCAGATGACAAGTCTACGGAAAAGGTGGTTGCCTATGTAGTCGCAAAAGATAAATCCTTGACAGCAGAGGAACTGATAGCACATTGCAAAACGCAACTGACCAATTACAAGGTACCGAGGGAGGTCTATTTCGCGGACGAGTTGCCAAAAACCAACGTGGGAAAGATCCTTCGTCGTAAGATCAAAGAGATGCACGAAAAGACCCTAGAGGGGTAAACACAAAGGCAGGTAGAGATACCTGCTTTTTTTATTTCCGGAAGTTTCCTAATTTTTGAATAACTCTCCATTTACACCCAATATGACCTTTGACTATATCATTATCGGCGCGGGCTCGGCCGGCTGCGTGCTTGCCAACAGACTTTCCGAGAATCCGAAAAACAAGGTTCTCCTGATTGAAGCCGGACCAAAAGACAAGAAACTTGAGATTCAAATCCCTGGAGCCTATACCAAGCTTCACCGCTCTGAAGTGGATTGGGCATTTTGGACCGAGCCACAGGAACATGTCGATGGTCGGAGGATATACATCCCAAGAGGCAAGACTCTTGGTGGCAGCAGCAGCACCAATGCCATGGCCTACGTGAGGGGAAATCCGGCGGATTTTGATGAATGGGGAGCCTTGGGCAACAAAGGCTGGTCATACAAGGATGTACTGCCATTTTTCCAAAAATCAGAGCACAACGCCGACAATAATGGAGATTATTGTGGAAAAAATGGCCCGCTTCACGTGGGTTATTCCAAGCAACCACACTTCTTGGGGCAACAATTCCTCGAAGCTTGCGAAGCTGCCGGTATTCGGAAAAATCCCGATTACAACGGGCCTGAACAGCTTGGAGCTTCCATGTTGCAGTTTACCATCAAGGACAACAAGCGCCAAAGTACCGCCACCGCTTTCTTGAAACCTGTACTCCATCGTGGTAACCTTTCTGTCAAGACAGGGATGAAAGTATCAAAAATACTCCTTGAGGATAATCGGGCGATCGGTGTCGAAGTGATCAATAAAGACAATCGCATAGAAACTTTTCGATGTGGCAAAGAGGTCATCTTGTCTGCAGGGGCGATTCAATCCCCTCAGATCATGATGCTTTCGGGAATCGGCGATCGTGCATACTTGGAAAAGTTTGGAATCGACACCAAACACGATCTCCCTGGAGTAGGTCAAAACCTCGTAGACCACGTTTGGTCAGGCCTTTCCGCTTGGTCCAATGTGCCAACCGACAATCACTACATCAAACCCCTGCAAATGGGCAAGGAAATGCTCCGTTACCTTTTGTTAAATAAAGGACCCTTCGGGAACAGCATTCTGACGGCAAATGCTTTCCTTTCATCGAATGCGGGTGATGAGAAGCAGGACATCCAATTTCACTTCGCCGTATCCGCTACGGCAGCTGACTATAGTACAGACATTTATGATATCAAGACTTTTCCCAAAAAATCAGGCTTCAGCATCTTGGTAATCCTGTTGAAGCCCAAAAGTCGCGGATTTATCGGACTCAAATCCAAGGATCCGCTGTCCCCTCCATTAATTCAGCCCAATCTACTGTCAGATGCGGCAGACTTGGAAAAGCTGCTTTGGGGATTCGAAAGGGCAAAATCCGTCATGGAAGCCCCATCGCTGCGGTCTTTCCATGAAGGGAAGCTTTATTTACCTAAGGCATTTGATAGAAATTCCCTGGAATCCCATATTCGAAGGACTCTCGAAACCTTGTATCACCCCGTTGGCACCTGCAAGATGGGCAATGACAGGTTTGCGGTGGTAGACGAAAGGCTTCAAGTCCACGGAATTAGTGGCCTAAGAATCGCTGACGCATCGATTATGCCCACCATTGTCTCAGGCAATACCAATGCTGCCTGTATCATGATCGGAGAAAAAGCCGCGGATATGATCCTGCACGGGTAGAGCGTCGCTGTAAGTCTGAGAACATTTTTTCCAACAATGTGTGAACAAGAACAAAATTGACGGGGTTAAGAAAATGGAAGAAAGTCAAATCAAGCAAGCCAACCAGCATCATGGGAAAAAATAAAAAAATCGATTTCCCCATCCAAAAAGAGGAAAGCGAATGGAAAAAAGAACTCGATCCAATGAGTTACCATATTCTCCGTGAAAAAGGCACCGAGCGGCCATTTACGGGACAATACTACCTCAATAAGGACACGGGAATTTATGAATGCAAAGCCTGCGGAAATGAAATTTTCCGCTCTTCGGCAAAATATGACAGCGGCTGCGGTTGGCCATCCTTCACGGAACCCATACGACAAGAAGCCATCCTGGTGCAAATGGATTATTCCCATTTTATGATTCGGGAGGAAATTCTTTGTGCCAACTGTGGCGGTCACTTGGGGCATCGGTTCCCGGATGGCCCTAGAGACCGTGGAGGCATCCGCTACTGTATTAACTCTGCATCGATGGATTTCAAAAAACCTGAGGAGTAACCGGCCAATTGACGCGCCGGAATTTCTATTGTTTGTCGTCAGAACTTACGTTGATGCACGGGATGCCGGTTTTCGAGTACTTACCTATTGGAGGTTCAATCCTGTATTTCTCAATCTCAGACCTTACATCAACATCTTTCATTTGATAATCAGGCGTGTACCGCAAATCATCCCAATAGGTACTTTTAGGATCGGAAAACCTTCGATCTCCCGTTTCCCTCATCCAGTTAATTAGTTTCTCGCGGAGTTCCTCCTTTACAGGGCTGTATTTTTCGCTGTATGCGAGGTTATTTAGCTGGTAGGGGTCTTTCACAACATCGTACAGTTCTTCTTCGGGTCTCAAGCCAAACGATAGTTCAAAGAAATCAAGTCCGTTGTTCTGTTTGCCCTGCATCTGCATGATGAGAAATTTTGTGATCGAATTGTCGACATCACCGTATTGGCCTACTGACTGATGTACATGGGGATCTCCTGATGGCAAGCGATCTGGCATCATATTTCGGATGTAGAGGTATCGATCGGTTCGAACACCCCTAACTGGATAGCTGAGGTTCCCCTTTCGGACATTGGCGTGCCGCTCTCTTTCCAAAAATACCTCAGCCTTGCCGGGTTGGATTGCAGCGAACAAGGGCCAAAGACTGTCTCCACTCATATTTGGAATCGGAATCCCCATCGCTTCCAAAAATGATGGCGCCAAATCGATCAAGTTAACAAAACTCTCGATTCTGGTGCCTGCTCGAATCTTCGTAGGCCACCGAATAGCTAAAGGTACCTTTACGCCAAAATCATAAAGATTTGCCTTTGATCTTGGAAAAGGCATCCCATTGTCTGAGGTAATGACGACGACAGTATTATCCAATTCGCCGATTCGCTCCAAGGTTGCGATCAAATGCCCACACTCCCTGTCAAAACGCTCAACTTCAAAATAGTAATCCAAAATATCGTTCCTTACGCAGGCAAGATCCGGTAGAAATCCAGGAACATCAACGTCCTCCAACCTCATCCCTGCCTTTATTCCGGTATTGGGCTCGTAATCCCGGTGCGGATCTTGACTTCCAAACCAAAACACAAAGGGCTTGTCTTTAGGTCTTTCCGTAAGGAAAGCGTCAAAATCTTCAAAATTCTTTCCTGCTGGATTATCCGAAAGACCGGATACCTGAAAATCTCCCGGCCCCCATCCTTTTCGTGTGGAACCTACGAAATATCCGTTCTTCTCTGCCAAGTCGACATAGGTGGGAAACTTGGCAGGCCATTCGGACCACAGGTTGCCCCCACTCTCCAATTGATGCGGATATTTTCCTGTCAAGACTGCTGCGCGTGCGGGAGAACAAGACGGAGCAGCTGTAAAGGCATTGAAAAAAACCGCCCCTTCGGTCCCAATCCTGTCAAAGGTTGGGGTCCGCGCAACCTTGTCTCCATAGATTCCTGCATGCGGGAAAGACCAGTCATCCGCAATGATGAATAAAATATTTGGCCTTGAAGTCTGACTTGACTCGGCTTTTGGCACAAACCCGGACAAAAGTATAGATATCGCAAAGAGGATTTTCATATAAGCAAGAGGATTGGATCGAAATTAAACTTTTTCGGCAATTTAGGGCGATCTCTTTGCCGTCAATCCGCGATTGTCAACCTGAAGAGATGATCTTACGGATAATGTCGACCCCTCCTGTTTGAGTAAATACCTTAGCAAAAAGTATTTAAAGTTTCGGTTTAATTTCATATGTAGAAATTTAATTTGTATTTAAAATACATTTTTTTATATATTTACAGAAATATTAATCAGAGAATAAAATCTATCTCCCATTATTCACCCATAAACCACCAAAATAATTGAACAATATTCAATTCAATTGACTGGTTTTCAATTTTTGGTAAAAATGAAGGCTTACATCGTTACACTGTTGCTGTCTTTGGCATTCATTGAGTGCTTTGCCAATACTGCCTTTTTCGTACATGGTACCAAGGGTATTTTGGCCAAAAATCATGACTCGAAAAGCGGACATGGCATGCTGATCCAAAATCTACCTGGACAAGCGAAAATAGCCTATGGATTCCATCCTGATGATAAAGCAAAATGGACCTCGATCTATGGGTCAATCACTTTGAATCAATTTGGAAAGGAATTTCCGATTGGAGGCATCAACGAGGCAGGATTGGTCGTGGAGCACCTCTTTCTGGGTACGAGTGAATATCCCGAAACAAATGCTCCAAGTATTTCAGAGCTTGAGTGGATCCAATATCAACTGGACAACTTTGGGTCGGTGAGTGAGGTAATTGCAAATATCCATCGGCTTCGCATACGACCCTTGGAAACCGTACATTACCTGATTGCAGACCCCTGCGGCTTTTCGGCGATCATCGATTTTGTAGATGGTGAGGTTAGGTTTTCCGAAAAACAGGGTGAATTCCAAGTCATGACACAGGTATCGAGCGAAGTTGCACAGAAGTTTTTTTCCCAAAGCGAAGACAAATCTGCCAAATCAGAAAATAGCTCTTTCAACAAATACATGCTTTTGATGGGGCACCTGGGTGCTATCCCTCAGATGGATGTAAACCTGAGCTTTGATCTATTGGATATTTCCGCAAACAAGGCTGGGCAACAGAAAACCCAATGGGGAGTCGTGTATGACCTTGAGGAAAGGTGCATTTATATCAAAACAAACTCATATCCCCAAACCCGGCAGGTTTGTTTGGCGGACTTTGATTTTAAATCTAATTCAATGAGTTTGGCGAGTCCCATTCAAACAAAATCCATCAATTGGAATCCTATGAACCAAGGTACACATGCAAACCTGCTCGCTTTGGGACTTAAATATGATCGATTGAGGCTGGACGAGGCTTCGCTTGTCCAACATATGATAGATCCCTCAATATCAATTTTAGATACCGTCTACACCCAATACCAAGTGGACTTAGTGGTGAAATTTGTGACAAACAAGCCTTCAGGACTCGTCAGCTATATATTCAAACCAGATCAGCAGCCAAATCAGGCCGGTTTGGGGGTGAAGTCCGGACAGTTTATTGTCGAAAAAAAAGAAACCATTCGCGTGATTTACAATATGCCGAAGGCGCAGTTAGCCATGGCCTGTTTTCAAGACACCGAATTCAAAGGTAACCTCGAGGCAAAAATTGATGCAAACTCAAACGGCTTTTCTTTTCTCAGAACACAAAGTCTCCATTCCGGGAATATCCCAAGGTATGTAGATGCAAAAATCGATTTACGAACGGCTGCTGATATCACCGTCAGAATTAAATAAGAGCCTGGTAAACGAAAATCCCACTCAAAAATACAATAGGCTGGCTTCCAAATTTATGCGGTCAATTTCCAAATTCAGCGAATGTTTGGGTTGGCAGGCAATCCGAGTTTAATTAAATTGCCATCCCAAAAACATGCAAGGAATTGGACAAGCTAGTAATCGATATCGGAGGCACTAACGTAAAGGCTAAAATTGAGGGTCCTGAGGAACGCAGGAAACTTCCCTCCGGTCCTACCATGACACCACAGATGATGGTGGACGGGATCATTGAAATGACCAAAGACTGGCATTATGACGTCATTTCAATGGGCTTTCCAGGAGTTATCAAGCACGGACTTATCCAGACAGAACCTAAAAACCTTGGCGATGGCTGGGTTGGATTTGACTTTAACAAAGCCTTTGGAAAACCGGTAAAAATCCTAAATGACGCTGCCATGCAGGCCCTGGGATCTTATGAGGGCTCAGGGGTTTTGCTTTTTTTGGGACTCGGAACCGGGCTTGGCACCGCGATCATAGCAGAAGGTACAATCCTGCCCATGGAATTGGCCCACCTCAGTTACAAAAAAGGAACCTTCGAGGATTATCTCGGGCTTAGGGGACTGAACAAACTCGGGCCGGAAAAGTGGGAAAAGCACGTTCACTCAGTGGTGGAGCGGTTTGCTGATGCATTTTTACCCGACGATATTGTGTTGGGCGGCGGCAACTCCAAATTGCTGAAAACCATTCCTCAAGGCTGTCGTCTTGGAAACAACCATCTTGCGTTTGATGGGGGGTTTAAATTGTGGGAGTAAAGGCAGATTATCCAGACTAAATCTGTTCTTTCGGTAGTCCTTTGCTGAAAATCGGATGGCCTGTGTTTTTGACTTTAGCACTTTGTCTGGTTATGGTTGGGATTTTTTCTGCTCTTTTTCCAACTTTTTGAAATACCTTCTAAAAAGGAAATTGTGCCGCATTGCTTCCATGTTGATATTGAACTCCTCCACGCCTTTTTCGATCATCATGATACTCTGATGGATGGATTCACGGGTGGCAGAATCCTTCAGAATCAAGCCCGCGGTGCCCTGCCCTGCTTCCACTTCAGCGACCATCGCTTTGATTTCCAAAATGGTACGATTTGCTTCAGCAGTGGCCTTTTCGGCATCTTCGATGGTTTTGAAAAAACTATTGCTCATGACTGAGTCCGTAAATAATCTGTTGACAAGTCCGCCTCCGTTTTCCCAGGTATGCAACATCTCGTTGGCGGTCTTCCCAAGAGTCGTTGCTTGACTTCCCGCAGCTCTGAATGCGCCCAAGGTTGACTTCAACTCCTCGCTAATGGTCGTATCCCCCAACAACTTCCAAACACCTTCGCTAAGCTTGATCCGCTCAGTGATTTCAAATAGGTTTTCAGATGTCTTGGCAATTTGACCGGAAGTCACATCCAAGGCCTTGAATATGCGATCGGGATCGACTCCAGGCTGGGCGTAGAGAATATCGCCCTCCTCGATTGGGGGTGCGTCTCCCGCCTGTGGTACGATTTGGATAATTTTGTTCCCCATCAAGCCATCGGTGTTGATGGTTGTCATGGCGTTCTTTCGGATGAAAGGCCGCATTTTATTGAGCACATAGATTGTCACGTGAATGGTAGAGTCGTTGACCATTTCTACCGACTTGACGGTGCCGACATTGATGCCTTGGAATCGGACGTCATTGCCAGGAACCAGGCCGCTGACGTGTTCGACGACAGCCACAACGGTGATGGATGAGCCAAATATGTTCTGATTCTTGCCAATGATGTAGAGCATCATTACCAGGAATATCAATCCGGCCAACACCATCGCGCCCAATTTTGCGGTATTCATCATTTTGCTTTCCATAGTCACTAGGTGAAAAACTCTTTTATCTTCGGATCATTTGATTTTTTCAGGTTTTCGAAGGTATCATCGGCATAATTTCGACCTTCAATCAGCATGATTACCCGATTCGATGTAATGCGGATGCAATTCATATCATGGGAGATAATCACAGAAGTCGCATTGTACTTCTTCTGCACGGAAACCATAAGTTCACTGATCTCTCGTCCCGTAACTGGATCGAGTCCGGTCGTGGGTTCATCGTAGAGAATTACTTTAGGCCTTAATATCAGGGCCCTCGCCAAGGCTATCCGTTTTCTCATACCACCCGACAGCTCGCTCGGCATCATATCGATGGTATGTGCAAGTCCCACATCCGTCAAGGCTTCCATCACGGCGCTATACCCATTTTTTAATCTTTCCTCTTTGGTCCAATGTATCCGTAGAGGAAACTCAAGGTTTTGTCGAACGGTCATGGAATCATACAATGCGTTGCTCTGAAACAGAAAACCGATTTTGGATCGGAGATCGTCCAAGGGTTCTTGATCCAAGCCATTTATTTCATTACCCAATACTTTGATCGAGCCAGAGTCTGCATCGATTAGCCTGATGATGCATTTGATCAAAACGGATTTCCCAGAGCCTGATTTTCCCAAGATTACAAGGTTTTCGCCTTGGTTGACATCCATGGAAAAATCCCGCAAAACGTGGTTTTTGCCAAATGACTTGTTGACTTGGCGGACTTCTATGATTGGTGCATTTTCCATCATCAGTCTAGGTAAGTCCAAGTAAATCTGTGATCTGTACTGCAATCAGGTCGATGATAAATACCAGCAACGAGGCGACGATTACCGCTGTAGTCGCGGACCGTCCCACACCCTCGGTGCCTTTTTGGGAATAATAGCCTTTGTAACATCCTATGATGCCGATCGCGAAACCGAAGAAGAAAGTCTTGATCAGGGAGGGTAGAACATCCCCGTAATTCAGGACATTGAAAACCTGAAACCAATATAAATTCCAACTCACATTTCCCCGAATGTTTGCACCAAGGTATCCACCATATAGTGAAATCGCATTTGCGAGGCTACTCAACACTGGAAGCATCAACGTGGCGGCCATCACCCGCGTCACAACCAGGTATTTGAAAGGATTCGTTCCGGAGACTTCCATCGCGTCGATTTGCTCTGTGACACGCATGGACCCGAGTTCGGCCCCGATTCCAGAACCGATTTTCCCAGCACATATCAGTGCAGTGATCACAGGGGCAATTTCCCGGATAAGGGAAACTGAAACCATGGAGGGCAGCATGGATTCGGCACCAAATTCGACAAGCGTCGGCCGCGATTGAATCGTGAGCACAAGCCCCATGATAAAACCAGTTACCCCCACAAGGATGAGCGACTTGTAGCCGATCCAAAAACATTGGTTGAGAAATTCGGCATATTCTTGTTTGGGTTTCGCTATTTCCTTGAAAAAACGCTTGGTAAATAGCGCGATCTCTCCTATTTCTTTAAGAAACGGACTCTCTTTGATATATGTACTAAGCGGGTTCATTTTTCTGCCTTTACCAAATTTGATCAATTGGCTAGCTTAAGTTACCAATGTTAATCAGCGAAAATCATGATTAAAGTCAGTTTCGGTAAATTAGTCGAGAAAAGCAAATGACCTTTGAAAATTGACGAAAGTAGGCTCAAATGGGATTTCCAATATTTTCAGGAAACCTATCGATGGTACTTCCTACGCCAACCATCAAGCCTGGATGGGACCTGCAAATTACCATGATTACAGTTTCACCCACGACCGCTTTCCAACCGCAGTCTCTCCCAATCTATCTCGTAAGGTCATATGCTTAAAAGAATTCCATTTCTCCCAATTTTCAACTTAATTTGCGGCATGAATACGACGACCAAACCTTCTTTACTGGCAAAAGCCCAGGAGATTTTAAAGGAACAAATCAAAGACATCCAGCGCCAATTGGCGGAATTGCAGGAATCATCCGAAGTGGAGGAGAAAAGCTCTGCAGGTGACAAGTTTGAAACCCACCAAGAAATGCTTCACCAAACGAGGGATATTCTGGAAAAACGACTGTCCTCCAGCAAGGCAATGCTGGCCCAATTAAATGCGGTTCCTATCAAGCAGCTAGACTCCATTCAGGAAGGAACACTTTTCGAAGTTCCGATGGGCAGAATTTGGGTTTCCATCCCCATGGGCAAAGTAGTCATGGACGGAGTGGATTATCAGCTCGTTTCCAAGGACTCTCCCTTGGTGGCTGCACTTTGGAACCTAAGGAAAGGCGAAAAGGCTGATTTCAGGGGAAAAGGAATCGAAATCAAGGAGCTTGTGTGAAACCTCACTCAAGTTCAAGAAAGGTTTTGATTTCCGTTTTTCGCTAACTTTTGAACCCAAAACAGCAGCGATATTTTTCCTCGATATTTAATCCCGACCTGTCTCGACAAGTCGGGATTTTATTTTGTCCAACGTCAAACCGTTTTTGTAAATAACTTATCCTTTATCAATGGCCCGCGCATAATTTCTAAGTCGCCTTTTTGGAAATCCTGCCAAATCCGGAAAAAAACAAGGCATTGCCAGGCCAGACAAATGTTGAGAATGCAGCTTTTAATTTTTTGCTTTGATTCTTTGAATTAAGAATATTATTCCATTTATTACTCTGAATCACCCAATTCAAAGTATTTCTTTTATCTATATATAAAATGCATAGAATTTTATATTAAAGAGCGAAATACCTTTTACAAGGAGTATTCTGCAAAATACCCGAAACAAAATAGCTGGATTAATCACCCAATTCGCCAGCTGCTGTTTGATCACCCTGCAGAATTTCCTTCCAATTGGGCTAAATGTTATGAACGGGTTCGTGGCATGACTTGACCTCATCCAAAGGGTCTTGTTAAAAATTGGATCATTATGAAAAAATTTTACGCTGTATCATTCGCTTGGGCTTTCCTCTTGCTTGGGATGCTTTCCCTTGTAAACGAAGCGGTAGCAGCCCCGATTATCCGTGACGTATTTGTTTTTTCCGAATGTGAAAAAAGGGCGTCAATACGCGTACGAAACGGTGTTGCCCCATACACCTATGTATGGAGTTATGGTGGCAACGTCATCCAAACGGATGCAAATCTGACCGAAAGTGAATTCAGTACCATCGAGCAGGCCCAAGCAGGAGATTATACACTATTCGTCACCGATGCAGCTGGCAATACCTACACGGAGGTCATCAACTTCAAGGGCAGCACCAATTTTATCCTCAATATACTTTATGAGGAAGCCCAACAATGTGCTGGAGAAACTTTTGGGATAGTATATGGAACGATCGAAAATGGTATACCTCCATTTACGATCAATTTTTATGATGAATCAAACACACTTGTCCGCACCAATATCATCAGTGGACGCAATATTGACCTGAGTGGCGTTCCTGCGGGAAAATACCTCGTTGAAGTGATCGACGCGACAGGTTGTAAAGAGCTTACAGAGATCGAGATCGAAGAAGTCGAGCCTCTTGTCTTAAATCCAGCATCTGGTGCTGGTACTTTTCCTGAAACCTGCGTCGCAAACGGTGGGGTAAGTTTTGACGCCAGTGATTTCGAAGGTGAGGTAAGGTTCAGAATCAGAAGGTCCAACGGAACCTATGTGACGGATTGGATCGTAGCTCCAGGGGGACAAATCAGGTATGACCAACTTGCCGCCGGTGATTATGTGTTAGAGATTTCGGATCGATATAGACTGCCCGACTGTCCCGAAGAGCTGGTTTTCAACATCGCAAACGAGCAATTGCTCAACATCGTCCCTTCAGCTACCGGCGTGGTTTGCTTCGGTGAAACCAACGGGACTATCAGGCTTCAAGTGAACCGCCTGTTTATGGCGTTTCCATTTCCGCCAAATGAAGTTCGTGTAGACATCATCCGACCCAATGGTACCACTGCTTACAGCAACCAAAGCATTTCGATCGGTGCCACCAATGGAGAGAGAACATTTACAGGATTTGGTGCTGGCACGCATACCATTGTAGTAAGGCATGGAGGTGGGGATTACCCTGAATGTACCTTGACTTATACAGTCAACGTGCCTGCACCACCCGCACCGCTCACCGCATCCGTCACCACGACCTCCGAAATATGCTACGGCACCAATACCGGAACCGCGAGGGTAAACCGTTCCGGAGGCTGGGGTGGATACAAATTCAGATGGAGCGATGGACAAACAACGCGGACGGCATCAAACCTTGCACCCGGAAACTACACCGTAGAAGTATCTGATGCACAAGGATGTAAAATAGTACTAAATGTAACCATCGATGGCCCTCCAGGACCAATCAGCGCACAAACAGAAGTTCTTAAGGGACTCACCTGCGCCGGATCCAACGATGGATCCGCCCGGATTTTCAACGTTGCTGGCGGATGGGGAGGATTCACCTACCTATGGAGCAATGGAGAAAGTACTGCCACAGCATTCAACCTTCCTGCCGGCACAAATACCGTGAGGGTCAGAGATTCAAAAGGATGTGAGGTAGAATATACTGTCGAAATTCCAGTTCCAGATGCTCCAGCCGTGGAATATACCATTACCGACCCTACCTGTTTTGGAGCCGCAGACGGAAAAATCAGAGTCAGAATCAACGATTCA
Source organism: Mariniradius sediminis (assembly GCF_021491425.1). Lineage (NCBI taxonomy): Bacteria > Pseudomonadati > Bacteroidota > Cytophagia > Cytophagales > Cyclobacteriaceae > Mariniradius > Mariniradius sediminis. The sequence continues at coordinate 87,352 of NZ_JAKEVZ010000010.1, forward strand.
GGAAACGGTTTTAACGTAACCGTCAACACAATAACACAAACGGGCAAAAATGTCACGTTTGACGATCTACCAGCAGGTCAGTATGAAGTCGTCATTTCCTACGGGACGAATTGCGCGATCACGGATTTTGTAGATGTAACCAATCCGCCACAATTGGTCATCAACGAGAATAACCTACAGATTACTAACATCCTTTGTGCAGGAGACAACAATGGATCAATCACTGGTCTAACCGCAAGTGGTGGTACCGCTCCCCTCAGCTACCAATGGCAAAAGGAAATTTCTGGCGTTTTCACGGATTTGGCTGGAAAGACACAGTTGGATTTGACCAACCTTTCAGGCGGAGTATATAGACTTATTGTAACAGATGCCAACGGATGTACCGTCTCAAAAGATTACACGGTAACCGAGCCGGCACCTTTGGCAGTTGGGCCACCGACCATCGTCAACGTAGTTTGTGCGGGGGAATTCTCAGGCTCGGTCAGCTTTACGATCTCAGGCGGAACCGCACCCTATTCTTATTCACTCAACGGGGGAGCCTTCACAACAACTTCAATTGGTGACGTCACCATCGGAGGATTAGGCGCATCTACCAACAACTTTGTCGAAATCCGCGATGCAAATGGATGTGTGGTTCCAAACATCAACTTCGACATTACCTCGCTCCCAGGGATTTCTATCAGTAATCCAGTTATCCAGCAAGAAACCTGTTTTGGCCAAGGAAACGGCGGCATCAGCATCACCATCGGTGGTGGTACCGGCAGTTTGGGTGTGGAATGGTTTGTTGCAGGTGATTTCTCAACTGTTATTTCCACAGATCAGAACCTTACCAACGTCGGTCCAGGTCAATATACCGTAAAGGTATTTGATGTCGGAAACAACTCCTGTTTTGTCCAGGAGACGTTCACTATTCCTCCTACACCTGAATTGGTGCTTGGCTTGGATGGACCACCTGTCAACGTGCTATGCTTTGGCGAAAGTACAGGTGCGATCAACATTGCCGTTTCCGGTGGTACTGGGTCATATACTTATGCCTGGACAGGACCTAGCGGATTCACCTCTTCCCAGAAAAACATCAATGGTCTGGCTGCAGGTCTTTACAATGTGACCGTCACCGATGCCAACGGATGTATAAAAGAGCTAAAGGACATCCTCGTTTCAGAACCTCCAAGTGCGATTGTCATCAACCTTTTGACCAAAATCGAGCCGAAATGCTTTGATTCCACAGACGGCAGGATCGAGGTACAAATCGGTGGCGGCGTGCCGACCTATTCGATCCAATGGCAAAAGGAGACAAGTCCCGGCGTTTTTGACCCGATCCCGGGCACGAGCCCTACCCTATCAAATATTGGGTCGGGAACCTACAAAATACTTGTAACAGACGCCAACGGCTGTACCAACGAACGGATCATAGACCTCGCCGCACCCGCACCTTTGGTAGTAACGCTTGTGTCAAAAGATGATGTCACTTGTCATGGCCGTAATGATGGCCGAATCACAATCAACGTGGCCGGCGGTACAGGCTTGTATTTCTTCAGTTGGGATCATGGATTTATCAACCAGAATCCTTCAAACCTCAGCGCAGGAATTTACAGCGTAACGGTCACAGACGCCAATGGATGTAGCACCAGGTTGGAAAACATCGAAATCATCCAGCCTGATCCTCTTGATATCAACTTAGTGAATATATCTGGTCCAAGCTGCGCTTACACTGATGGCAGCATCGAAGTAGATTTTGTGGGATGGATTCCGGGCTTGAGTACGAGCAGGTGGATCAAATTGGCAGACAATTCGATTGTGGCAGAAAACACCAACACGATCACAAATCTGGCTCCGGGCTTCTACAGAGTAGAGTACAGCCTTTCTGGCGCATGTACAGTAACCAAAACCTACAGCGTTCCCGGACCAAGCCAGCCCTTGACTTTGTTTACCAATCCACAGGACGCAAGCTGTCCTGGTGAATCTGGTATCCTCTTCATCAATGCGATTGGCGGCGTTCCTTCCTACACCTACTCGATATTTGTGGGTGGCGTTTGGCAAGTGATTACCAACTCAATCCTTTCCGGATTGACTGCGGGTACTTATGACGTCAAAGTAACGGATGCTGCAGGTTGCGAGGATTTCTCCACCATCACAATCGACGAACCAAATCCACCTGTTTTCGATGCTGAAGTAGAAAAACATGTGACCTGCTTTGGGGGGTCTGACGGAGCGATCAGGTTTGCAGTATCTGGTAATACCACAGGAATCGTGGTTCAGTGGTATAGAAGGCCAATCATAGGCGGGCTTATTCCAATAGCTGAGGCAGATCTGGGTAACCTGATCGCTGGCACCTATTTCATGGAAATCACCTACGCCGGTGGCTGTAAAATCAACTCTCCAGACTATATCATCAACCAACCTGATGAAATTGTAATCAATACCTCCATTGTGCAGCCAGTCTGTGAGGGAGACTTGGGAAGATTCACCCTGAACCTCGCCGGAGGATCGCTCGGTAAGACCATTCGTGTCACTTCGATCAATGGCTATTTGAAGGAATTTGTCAATGAAGATGCCGGAAGCTTCCTATTCGAGAACCTCCCAGCAGGTGACTACGAATGGTTGGTCGACGATGCCGGCTGTCCAGACAGGATCGGCACGTTTACCATCATCAATCCAATCAAACCAACTTTCACGGTCACATCCCAAGATGTAAGCTGTTTCGGTGCAAATGACGGCCTATTCCAAGTTGTCAATCCAACGGTACAGGGCGGCAGAACATACACTGTATTTGTGAACGGGGTGTCCCAAGCCACCCAAACTTCGTTCATCAACATTGCTCCAGGAAATTACCTAATCAAATTGGTCGACAACCTTGGTTGCGAATCCGATCCGGTTTTGGTCGTTGTTTCCCAACCATCCAGACCTTTGGAGATTTCTGATTTGGTTGCCGAAAATGTGAACTGCTTCGGCGGAAATGTCGGTGCGATCAGGTTCAAAGTACTTGGTGGCCGACCAAACTACACCGCATTGCTGACTCCGCTTTCAGGTCCAACACAGTCACTATCAGCGATGGCGGAGGATACGGAGTATTCCTTCTCTGGATTGGTTGCCGGTTCCTACACGCTAGAAGTGCGGGACAAAGATGGCGTCTGCTTGGCGACTGAGACGGTTACCATTTCACAACCATCAACCTTGGCCGTTGCTGCCACTGCGGGCATGATCGCTTGTGTGGGAGGTACTACATTTATAGATCTCACCATTTCAGGTGGAACAGAACCGTACACGATTCTTTGGGAAAAATTCAATGCTGGTACCAGCACCTGGGAAACCTTGACCGAGACAAACAGACGCATTGAAGGCGTAACGGCCGGTCAATATCGGTACACGGTGACTGAGGCAAATAATTGTTCCGTCGTCACAGACACCGTCACAATCGCCGATGGAATACCTGTAACGCTGACCTCAGTGGCCAATCCGATACTCTGCTTCGGCGAATCCGCCCAAGTGACCTTGACAGCGTCGTCCGGAAGCTCTACCAATTTCACCTATTTCGTCAACGGTAGCCAGATTTTCGGCAACCAGTTCCCTGCCAAGGCAGGATCCTACATCGTCTATGCGGTAGACAATGTCCGCGGCTGTAAATCAGATGACGTGATTATCAACGTGACGCAACCGGCTTCTCCGTTGAGCCTGAAATCTATCGTGACAGAAGACCTGAGCTGCTTTGAGTCTGCCGACGGCAGCATTACGCTTACCCTCACCGGAGGGACGGCGCCTTACACCATTACCTTCCAAGGAAATACCTATAGTGCCCTAGATGATCAAGCCCTAGTGTTTGGTAACCTGCTGGCAAATGTAACTTATACATTCAGTGCTGTTGATGCCAATGGCTGCTCGGTGAATATTCCTCCGAGAACCCTTGGCCAACCGCTGCCATTGCAGGCTACCGCAAACCTCCAGTCCATCGTTTGCTTCGGTGGTACTGGAGGTATTTCCCTCCAAATCACTGGTGGAACCAAACCTTACATAATCGAATGGTCCTATTCTCCGGATAATTCAGCCTTCTCGGTTGTACCGGCACATGCTGACAAAACCTCAATTAGTGGGCTCGTGGCAGGATTCTATCGTTATAAAATATCCGACGGAGGATGTGCGGATATTATTGAGACCGTTGAATTGGCTCAACCGCCACAGGTAATCCTCGCAGCAGTACCTACAGATGTTTCTTGTTTCGGAGGAAACGACGGAACAATCACTTTCTCTCCATCCGGCGGGGCATTTTCTACCTATAGAATTTTCTTCAATGGCCAGGAAATTGCCGGCAACACGGTCACTGGGCTCACAGCAGGTGTTTACAACGCCTTCGCTATGAACGGAACCTGCCGATCCGATGTCATTCAAATTGTTATCGCGCAGCCTGCAGCTCCTTTGTCAGCGACTGTGACCTATCTCGATGAGGTACCTTGTTTTGGGGACGTTTCAGACATTGGACTAAAAATCATTGGCGGTAACGGAGGATACAGGGCTTTCTTGAATGGAACTGAAATCCCTGTACCAGTCAGCGGCGATGTGACCTTCTCTGACGTGGCGCCTGGATCCTATACCATCAGGGTCGTGGATTCAAAAGGCTGTGAATGGACCACTGCTATCTCGATCGAAAATCCTGATCCTGTGGAAATCCTTCTTGAAGAAATCATCGATATCTCTTGTTTCGGCGGATCGGATGGACAAATCAAGGTAAATGTCCTTGGTGGATCCGGTGGATACAGATATGAGTGGCGAAACGCCACGGGTCAAGTTGTCGGGAATGCTGAAGACTTAACCGATGTACCCGCTGGACTCTACACGCTGACAGTAACGGACGAAAACAATTGTGTTGCCTCCGAAACCTATGAGGTCAAGGATACCACTCCTGTTGACTTTGTTCTAAGTAGCACGAATGTCAATTGTTTTGGCTCCCAAAACGGAACCATCAGTGTGGTGGCGTCGGGCGGAAAGCCAGGCTACACATTGGTTATTGATGGAATTCAATATGGTAGCTTGACAGCAACAGGACTTAGACCTAAGAAATATTTTGTCTTTGTCATGGATGCAAATGGTTGCTCCTCTCCTATCCAGGAAGTGGAAATCACGCAGCCGCCTGCGCTGAATCTTTCTGTAAATTCTGCTGACATCACTTGCTACGCGGCAAACAACGGCGAGGCTTCCATTACAATCTCCGGCGGTACGGCCCCATACAGCGTAAGGTGGTCTGACGGAAATGTAAGTGAATCCAGAACAGGCCTAGCTCCTGGAAACTATGAGGTGGTCGTCACTGACGCCAATGGCTGTATCATCAGAAGCAATGTCGTCATCAGACAGCCAGATCCCATTTTTGTAACCGCAACCTCTATCCCGGTGAGTTGCTTTGGTGGAAGTGATGGTGCGATGAATCTCGAAATCACAGGAGGAAATGGAGGATTCTCATTTGTTTGGACTGACAAAGCCACAGGCGCGGTCGTCAGTACTCAACAAAATCTTCAAAATGCACCCGCCGGGGTTTATCAAGTCGTCATTAAGGACGCGAAAGGTTGCGAGGTTATCCGAGAATACATCGTCACGCAGCCTGCAGAACCGCTCACTGTAACTGGAATTGTCAGTGACGTGAGATGCGCCGGTGAAGGCAATGGCGGCATCGAGTTGATCGTAACGGGCGGAACGGGTCCTTACACCTATAGCTGGTCATCGGGCGAAACCACGAGAGGAATTTCCGGTAAATCCGGCGGTTCGTTTACCGTAACGGTTGTCGATGCCAAAGGCTGCTCTGTTACGCAAACCTACGACATTGACGAGCCTAAGCCATTGATCGTAGATCTGGTGGACTTGGTAGATGTTTCCTGCAAGTTCGGATCCGACGGTCGCATTAAATTGAACATTACAGGAGGAACGGGCAAATACAATATCCAGTGGAGCAACGGTCGCAATACTCCAGAAATCACAGGTTTGAGGGCTGGACTTTACACGGTATTTGTCATCGATGAGAACTCTTGTTTTGTCAGCATCCAATACGAGGTAAAAGAACCCGCCGAGGAACTGTCTGTCAAGGGATTCACCTCAAGTGAGTTGTGTAAGTTTGACGGCGTGATGGAACTGGTACTTGAAGTAAAAGGCGGCACCGCTCCATATACTTATGCTTGGTCCAATGGCGCCACCACCAAAGACTTGTTTGGATTGCTACCGGGTGTTTACTCGGTCGTCGTAACAGACGCCAAGGGTTGCGTGGTCCAAGGCACCTACAATGTTCCTGTTCCTTCGCCTCCGATGAATCTGCAATTCAGCGGGAAAATGGCTGTTTGTACCGCAGGTGAGCGTGGACAAATCATCGCCGATGTCACAGGTGGCGTGGGTCCTTACAAATACCTTTGGTCGAATGGAGATACTACCTCCACGATCACTGATTTGCTACCTGGTACTTATGAATTGGTAGTAACCGACGCAAATGGCTGTACCGTCATGGGTACCGCAGAAATTGCTCCGCCATTGAACCTGAGGGTTGGCTTGGTTGCGATCAAATCGGTCTCCTGCTTTGGCGGACAAGACGGCATGATCCAAGTTGAGATAACTGGCGGAAGGGCTCCTTACAAAGTATCTTGGAGCCATGGACTCAAGAACCAATTAACAGCAACAAACCTTGCGGCTGGTATTTACACAGTGACGGTCGAAGATGAAGTCGGCTGTATCGTCACAGGAACTTACAACATCCGTGAGCCAGAATTACTCAACTTCCGCGAGACCGTGGTGGATGTAAGATGCTTTGGTCAAAACAATGGCTCGATTACACTTACAGTGACCGGTGGGGCTGCACCTTACTCCTACAAATGGTCAAATGGCGCCAACAGCCGTGTGGTTAGAAACTTGGCTCCAGGTACTTACAGCGTCATCATCACCGACAGAAACGGTTGTACCACTGGTGGTAGCTTTGCGATCAACGAACCGGATCCCTTGCAGATCATTGATGACTACAGCGACATTTTGGATTGCCATGGTGATCAAAACGGCTACATCAATATCAACGTAGTGGGCGGTATCCAACCATATAAAATAACTTGGTCCGACGTTCCTGGCCTTGAAAGCTACAATAGGTCCAATCTTGGCGCAGGAACATATACAGTGAAAGTCGAAGATTTCAATGGGTGTGTAGTCACAAAAACATTTGAAATCAAAGAACCACCTGTCTTGGAAGTGAGGCTGTTCACGCGTTGGGATGTGGATTGTGAGAACAAGTTGTTGACTGGCGTTGCTTGGCTGCAAATCAAAGGCGGAACCCCTGACTACAAAATCGAATGGAACACAGGATCTGCCAATGTGTTGGAAACCAACTTCTACGACGCTGGTGAAATACGCGCTGTGGTCACTGACAGAAATGGATGTCTAGTCGAAGTATCCAGAGTTGTGGATAAGCCGCTGGCATTTACCGAAGCAGAATTCACCTACACAATCATCTCCTTGGGCACGTTCGGCGAAATTCTCGTCAACGACCCTGTACAGTTCGTGGACAAGACCCTAGGAAATGTCGTGTCGTGGGAATGGGATTTCGGTGACGGCAATACCAGCACCGATCAAAACCCTGTACATACCTACAAGAAACCCGGGGTCTACATCATCACCCTCAAGACCTTCGACGCCTTGGGCTGCTCTTCCGAATCGAGTCTTGTGGTCGAGGTATTGGCTTCCTACAGAATCCTTGTTCCTGATGCCTTTACACCAAATGGCGACGGGCTAAACGACTACTTCATGCCGAAGATGAGAGGTATCGATGAATTTGAGATGTTGATCTTCAACAAGTGGGGCGAACTCATCTACACCACTACCAGCAAAGAAATAGGCTGGGATGGTACACTCAACGGCAAATTGAGCCCTAACGGAAATTATGTGTACAAGCTGGTCTTCAAAGCCATGGATGGCGAAAAAGGCAGTCAGACAGGAGTATTCACCTTGGTATTGTAGTCACCATGCAATACCAAGGCTTTCTATATGATAAGTTCAAATGATTGGTTCTACCAAACAGTTTTTGGTTATGATGAAGCGAATTTTACTTACAATCCTCGGCATCTGGCTTGGCTACTTCGCTAAGGCCCAAGATGTCCAATTTTCGCAGTTCTATGCTGCGCCCCTGTTTCTTAATCCCGCATTCACGGGCAATACCGAATTGACGCGTATTGGGGCAAATTACAGGAATCAGTGGCCGGGTTTGGACCATTCTTTCAATTCCTACTCCGCCTACATGGACCACTATATGTTTGACATCAATAGCGGCATTGGTTTGATTTTCAATGGAAACAGGGAAAGCAAAGCAAAGCTGAGTACCAATGAAGTCGGACTTACATACTCCTACAGACTGCAGTTGGGATTTGAATCTTTTTTGAGGTTTGGCGGGCAGGCAAGTTTCATCACCCGTGACGCCTATTTTGGGGATCTGGTTTTTGGTTCGCAGCTTGACATCAATCGGGGCGTAATCAATCCAATCAGCGGCGAACTCTTGACGGATGATTACAGGCACTCCTTCATGGACTACAATTTCGGGATGCTTTTCCACAACGAAATCTTGTGGCTCGGCGTGGCCGGTCACCACCTTACCCAACCAAACACCTCCTTCATTGACGGGAACATCAGCAAGCTCCCGATGAAACTTTCCGGCCATGGCGGTATCAAGATTGATTTAGGCGAGGGATTTATTAACAACTATTTCAGCAACTCGCGTCAGGAACGTGCACTGTTTTTAGCGTTCAATTACAAACATCAAAATCCATTCAATCAGCTGGATATCGGGACACAATTCTTTATTCAACCTTTGGTGGTCGGTGTATGGTATCGCGGATTTCCGGTGAAATACAATTTGCCCAACCAAGAGGCATTGATCGGGCTTTTGGGATTGACACTTGAGAGTGGACTGGATATTGGATACAGCTTCGACTTTACGACATCCAAGTTAGGTCTTTCCCAATCCGGTGGCGCACATGAGGTTTCTATTCGCTACTCCTTCCTTTTCGGTGATCCAAACCAGCGCAACAGAAGGAGTACGATTATTCCTTGTTTCAGATTCTAATTGTTTTCCCGTCGGAAGGATGAAATTTTCCAGATTAGGGCAAAATGATTCCGAAGAATTTTCCAACAATGCAGAATTATGCTAACAGGCTAGAAGTTTCATTGCCATCTGTTTAAAGAATCAAAAATTCACAAAATTGCTGACGATTAGGCCCCTGTTATATTGGAAATAATTTTTTCCCCCAACCAATCTTCCGAATTGGAGAATTTGGCTAAAATATCCTGCTTCCAGTCTGTATTTTCCTGAAAACCTGACTCCTGCGACTGCTGCAAACCGGTTTTGGTCAAATACGTTTTGGTTCACATTTTTCCCAAATCCGATTAATATCTCGTCATAAACTGCCAAATATGGCTCCTTATCGTCCAAGGTCGGGCCTTTGAGAGGTAGATCAGCGCGCAGCATGTAGCGCATTCTGTTGCTATATACCCATTCGTCAAATTGGGTGGCATTGGGATCCAAACTCCTGCCTACCCATCTTTGCTCGAGCATCAGACGATGCGAAAGTGCGACCCTCCCGATTGGATTATTGATAAGAAGCATTTGATAGGCCCGATGTTCTGGAAAGCGTATCCCGTTTGACTGGATAGGCTCGGAACCATAGTTATAGGTGTCGGCAAAGGCATAACCTGCTCTGAACGTCCCCTGAGGATGGATTTTATAATTGATTCCTGTCCTGTAGAGATTTTGTTGCGGAGATGCAATCCATTCTGTGCGACGCAGTTGTACTTCACCGTGGATACTCCATTTGTCATCGACTTTGTATGTCATAAAAAGGCCGTACCAACCGATTGCATTTGATTCGCTGGCGCGGTTGTTCTGTGCAAAGGATGAATGCGAGAACGCGAATAGGATGAGGGCAAAGAATACCCTGAAGGCGTGATTTTTCACTGGTGAATTTTTGCCACAAATGTAAGCCTGCCCACCCAACCAAAAGTAATCTAAATCACAAACGGCGCAGTATTTCTTCGGAAGTTGTAATTGTCGCCCCGGCGGCTTGCATTTGTTCGATCGCTTTCACTTCATCGGCAGGATCAAGATTTACCGCGCGGCAGGCGTCTTTCACCAAATGAGTGTCAAATTCCAGCGAAACTGCATCCAAAACGGTGTACTTGACACAAAAATCCGTCGCGAGCCCACAGACAAAAACAGAATCCACGCCTGCCTTTTTCAAAAATTCCCCCATGCCGGTGTTACCTCTTCTTCCGTTGTCAAAAAAACCGGAATAGGAATCCACGTCCCTATCGGTTCCTTTCCTAAAGACACGTTTCCAAGTGTCCCTAACCAAACCAGGATGAAACTCGGCGCCATTCGAGCCTTGGACACAATGTACCGGCCAAAGCACCTGCTGCAGTCCATGCAAATCAATCAACTCTCCCGGCTGTTTTCCTGGGTGGTTTGCGGCAAAGCTACCATGGTCAGCGGGATGCCAATCCTGTGTAACGACGATGAAATCGAAGTGTCGTTGAAGACGATTGATAATCGGTACCACTTTGTCGCCATCCCTGACGGCAAGGGCTCCGCCCGGAATAAAATCATTCTGTACATCAACGATGATCAATGCTTTCATAGGCTTTAAATTAAAAATCAGGACATTCTCCCGGGTTTTCTCCCCTTGAAAAGTATCCTGATTCGTGTTTGGTTTATTTCGCCTTGCTCCTCTCGAAATACTCCAAAGCAATCGGCATTTGTTTGATCAATTCCTCCTTACGTTTGTTTGGACCTGGGTGTGTAGAGAGGAATTCCGGTGGAGCCTCCCCTTCCTTACCCTGATTCATCCTATCCCAAAATCCAGGCGCTTCTCTTGGATCATATCCAGCCAACGCCATGAAATTTAGCCCGAGTTGGTCTGCCTCAAGTTCGTGTTTTCTACTAAACGACAACATTCCAAGTTCGCCACCGGCTCCGAAAGCCTGTAGGAAGATGCTCTGAGTCAGGGTTGGGTTTTGTCCCATCGCTGCTTGGGCAGTTCCCAAAAGTCCATTCATCACCATGGCATTGGACATTCTTTCCCTTCCATGGTGCGCTATCGCGTGCGCGACTTCGTGCCCCATCACCACCGCAATTCCGGTCTCGTCTTTGCAAATTGGGATAATCCCGGTATAGAATGCTACTTTCCCTCCTGGCATGCACCAGGCATTCACGATAGCATCTTGAATCAAGTTGAATTCCCAAGCAAAGCCCTGCATTTCCTTCTCATATCCGTTTTCCTTCATGTATTGGTCCACAGCCGCGGCAATTCTTTTTCCTACCCTTACCACCATCTGACCATCCGGCGTGTTGGTGATTACTTTGTTTTCCTTCAATACTTGATTGTATTGCTGATAGGCCATTGGCAACAGCTCCTCATTGCTTACCAAGGCCAATTGTGACCTTCCGCTCATGGGCACCTTTGCACAGGCATAGATGACCAATCCCAATAGCACGATTGCAAAAATTCTCCGAATCATATACGCTTATTTTTAGCCCGAAATTGCCCAAAAAAGATGCCATTTCAAAAATGAGTTTGGGTTTTTCTTTATCTTCAAGTTTCATAAATAGACAAAACGATGACCGAAGCTGCCAAAAAATACCGCTCACGTATGCTCAATCCCTTTATATTTTGGTGGGCCATGTTTATCAAATTGCCTTCGGCAGTTTTTTGGCGGCTTAAGGTCAAGGAGATCAGCGAGGAAAAATGTGTGGTTACCATTCCCTATTTTTGGCGCAGTCAAAACCCCTTCAAATCCATCTATTTTGCGGCATTGGCCGGGGCAGCCGAATTAAGCACCGGCGCTCTTTGCCAATTTTCCATGGCTGGAAAAGGTCAGTACAGCATGCTTGTGGTCGACTTCAGGGCGGAATACCACAAAAAGGCAAACCAAAAAATCAGCTTCACCTGCAACCAAGGCAAAGAACTATTCGCCCTGATCGATGGGTTGGCTGCAGGACAGACAGGAAGCCTGACAATGGTATCAGAAGGAAAGAATCCTCAAGGTGAAACAGTTGCAAAATTCTACGTCACCTGGTCATTCAAGCGGAAGTCCTGATATTTTGCAGTACAACTTGGAATATCCACGTGCATCGGGGCTGATTTTCAAGCCCATGCTAATTTGAATTCCACTCGCTACTCCGATTATTTCCACAACAAAATTCAATCACAACCATAAAATCATTCAATATTGAAAAGCTGGCCTTTTGCGTAACTTAGGCATGAAGAAGACAGTTTGAGAAAGTATGAAACACGCTTACCCCCAAGTCCTGCTTTTAGTTTTCCGATAGGTGGCTTTTGAGCCTATTGAGGGGCAGGCACCAATTGTACCCCTTCATGTTGTGTTTTGTTTGGTCAAAAGGCTGTTCCGGAAGAACAGCTTTTTTATTTTCAACTATCGCAAAGGAATACACCTTTTTCCTTTAGCAAATCGCCAAATAAGCTCCTTACACATTCGTCAGAGATACCCCCAAAGGTGCATGCCCTCACAGCAATCCTTGGGTGTATTTTGAAACAAAGTTGCATTTGCTCTTGGAATCCCGCGCTCCCCGATCTACTTTTGCAACACAGTTTCAAAAATGACCCTACGACTCTTCCCAATACTACTGCTATTCCTACTTCCATTCCTGACAAGTGGGCAAGTAGATTGCAAATATGTACTTCGGGGAAAAGTCGTCCATTTGGAAAATAATGAGCCGATAGAAGGCGCATTGGTTTGGTTGGTTGAGCATGAAATCAGTGCTGTGACTGACGTGCAGGGCAATTTCCGAATCGGTGGCCTCTGTGCAAAAAAAGATCGGGTAAAAATACAATACATCGGCCATCAAGAGCATCTCGAGCAGATCGAAATCAATGGAAACCTGAGTCTCACTTTTCGATTACAGGCTGAGGATATCGATTTGGAAGGTGTGGATATCCATGGACACCAAGAAGCCTTGATGACAGCCAACACACTAGGCATACTTAGGGGAGATGATTTGAAAGCCTCTCGGGGGGAAAGCTTGGGCGAAACGCTTCGCCGAATACCAGGGGTGACTTCCTACAGCACCGGTTTTACCATCCAAAAACCCGTGATCCATGGCTTGCACAGCAACAGGATACTGATTCTCAACAATGGAGTAAGGTTGGAAGGACAACAATGGGGCGCTGAACACGCACCTGAAATTGACCCTTTTCTCGCGAAAGAAATCACAGTCGTCAAAGGTGCTGAATCCGTGCGTTTTGGACCGGATGCGATGGGAGGCGTAATTCTGGTAAATCCGGCACCTTTGCCTGTTTCCGCTGGACAAAAAGGAGAGGTCGATTTGGTTGGTTTTTCCAACGGTCGCGGTCTTGCAACAGCCGCATATATTTCCGGAGGTTCTGAAAAGATCAGAGGATTAGGCTACCGTGTACAAGGTTCCGGTAGGGTCGCAGGCAATTTGCATACGCCGGAATATATGCTGGACAACACAGGTATTCGGGAATTGAATTTTTCTGGAGCGGTCGGTTACAGCAATGACAGACTTGGCACTGAGGCTTATGTGAGCCATTTTCAAACAAACATAGGCATCTTGGCAGATGCACATACCGGCAACCTTTCTGATTTGGAAAGCATCATTGAAAATGGGAGACCGTTTAGGGAGGCTGATTTCACCTATTCGATCCGAAATCCCCAGCAAAACGTCAGCCATCAAATCCTGAAGTTGAAGGGCCACTTCCACCTCAGTCCTGCTGCGAAAATCAATGTCCAGTATGCTTTTCAAAGAAACAACCGGCAGGAATTTGATAGAAGAAGAGGTGAAAGAAACGAACGGCCATCGCTAGACTTGGAGCTCTTCACCAACACATTGGATGCTTTCATCAGCCATCAGACCAGGAAAAACTGGAGCGGTTCCGCTGGACTTCAAGTTATCCAACAGGCTAATTCAAATATTCCCGGCACTGGCGTAGTGCCTTTGATTCCCAATTATGACATGGTCAATCTGGGGGCCTTTGCAATCCAAAAATTTACCAAAGGGCCATTGGAAGTCGAAGGAGGCCTACGGTACGATAGAAGGTGGCTGGAAACTGCCCGGATTGTCAGAGGTGAATTGCAGGAGAGTGACCTGCGATTCGAGAACTTCTCGGCATTTCTCGGCGGACTGTATGCCCTGTCCAGAAACATTACATTCAATTCCAACTTGGCCTCTGCTTGGCGCGCGCCCAACGTGAACGAACTCTTCAGCCAAGGTCTTCACCACGGGCTTGCAGCTGTAGAGATTGGGAATCCGGATTTGGTTTCCGAAAAATCATTGAAATGGATCAACACGCTTCAATACACTGATAAAAACCTTGTCGTCGAACTTACCGGATACGCGCAGCAAATTCGTGATTACATTTATCTCAGTCCAAGGGACGAGCAATTTGTTTCTCTTAGGGGGACCTTCAATGTCTTCGAATACCTACAGGCGGATGCCCGTTTTTTGGGAACCGATTTGAACCTGAATTGGACATTCATGCCAAAATGGGAGGTGTTTACCCGTGGCTCAATCGTCAGGGCAAAGAATCTTGAGTCAGATACTTACTTTCCCTTTATCCCTTCAGATCGAATCGAATCTGGTTTGGGTTTTCTCCTTCCCCAACATAAACGGAGAAAGGAAAGCCGCATCTCGATCAGTAATCTCCTGGTAGCGGAGCAAACCCGTGTGCCAGACTTTGACTTTGCCCCTACCCCACCCGCCTATAGCCTTTGGAACATTGCCGCACAGACGGGATTTCAGGCCGGCAAAAACAACCTGACACTCGGACTACAGGTCAACAATCTCTTTGACGTTTCTTATCGAGACTACATGAACCGTTTCCGATACTTCTCCCATGAAATCGGGAGGAATATACTCCTGAAAATCAATTTTGAATTTTAAAACCAAATCAACTAATACAATGAAAAAAGCAAATCTAGCCTTTATCCTATTATTGTCATTCACCGCAATGATGGTGTTTTCCTCCTGCAAAAGCGAAGATCCAGAAGAAGAAAACGAAGGTGAAGTAATCACGGAGGTTACCCTGAGATTCACTGAAGTCGATCCAGTGGCAGGCCTTGGTACTCCGTTCGAAGTGAAGGCATCTGATCCGCAAGGCTTGGAAAGTGGTTCTGCACCTACGATCGGTACGATTAATTTGACAAAGGGCAAAACCTATCGTCTGGAAATCAGCCTATTCAACGGAATCGCCAATGAGGACATCACCGAGGAGATTGAAGAAGAAAAAGAAGAACACCAATTCTATTTCCTAGGTACAGCCTTTGTGGGATCACCTGTTGGTGCATACACTTACGGTGACGAGGATGCCAATGGTAATCCTGTCGGACTACTCGGAGCGGTTACGCTTATCCCCACGCCGGGATTCAACAACGCCACTTTCCGGTTGATCCTGAGACACGACTTGGACAAAAATTTCCCTGGCGCAAACAATCCGCACTGGCAGAATTTTACCCAGGCGGGAGGCGAAACGGATCTTGACATCTCATTTCCATTGGTGCTGAACTAACCTAATTCACAAGGGCTGTTTTTATAAAAGACAGCCTTTTTTTAACTTGACAAAAAAAATAAAATGGAAAAGTTTAAGAAACCCTTTCTACTGCTACTTTCTGCGGGAATCATGGCGGCTTGTAGCCAAGAAAAAAAGATCGAAGGAAATCCTGAAATCTATGCCGAAGCCAATGATTACCACCAGAAATCACTAGACCTACGTGAAGAGATTCTTGAGCTCGAAAAGCAGGTAAAGGAAGCTGGCATCGACTATTCAGAGCTAAAGGACCAGCTCAAGACTTGGGATAAGGACATCATTGAGGTGCCGGGCTATGAACATTCCCATGATGACCATGAAGGGCATGACCACGAACATGGTGAGGCACACGAAGGGCACAAGGAGCGAAAATACCATGTCCATAATCCTAGCAAACCTTTCAGTGACGCGGAGCACTTGGACTACCAAAAGGTACTGTATGAAGAAATGGTCCTTATTCACGGGAAATTCAAAAGGCTTTTGACGCCTGAGGTGATGGAAAGCGATAGTGCAAGCACCTCCAAGCAATAAATGAAAAAGGCTGCCCAATCGTTTGGACAGCCTTTTTTATTTCTAGTTTGAAATCCATTAATCTTCCATGAAACACAAGGCAGCTGCTCCGAGCGTACCGGCATTATTCTCCAACGTCGCTTTCATCAAGTTAAGATCTTTCACATAATAAGGTGTCAAATATTGCCTGACTGTCTTGTCCAAGGATGGCATCATGAATTCCAACCCTGCGGAGATCCCCCCTCCAAAATAGACATTTGTCACATCCAAAACTCGGATCGTTGAGACGATGGCTTCACCCAAAATCCTGCCGACTTCCTCAAAAACCATCAGCGATACCTCATTGCCCGCCTTGGCGGTGTCCACCAAAAGGTGCGTTCCCAATTCCTTGTCCCGCAAGTCACCCGCGAGTCTAGGATAGCCTTGGATAAACCGCTCCATGATACGAAGGATTCCGTTTCTGCCGATCAGCTTTTCGAGGCCTTCGTTTCCCCGGGAAAGCATGTGGCCCATTTCCAAAGCATTTCCGCGCGCACCTTTGAATATCTCTCCATCCAACACCAAAGCAGAACCGATGCCTGTCCCCATGGTGATGAACAAAAAGTCGTCAGGCGGATTATTCTTCCCAAATCTGTATTCTCCTATTGCCGCGGCAGCGGCGTCATTTTCGAGGTAAAATGAGATATTTGGATACTTTTCTTTGAGCGCACCTTTGAGATTGAATCCATTCAAGTCGGGAATTGCGGGGATTTCAAGTGTAGTAGTCCTGTTTTTACTGATGAGGCCTGGGAGGCCGATTCCGACCTTTTTCACTTCTGGGTATTTGGCCAAAATACTGCCCATTCCCTCAGTAAAGCGGTTGCTGAAACCCGCCTTATCATCGCGATAGGGAGCGGTATCAATTTTCTCAAAGGAAATAATCTCTCCCTTTTTCGAAACCAAACCAATCTTTAGATGGGTCCCACCGACATCCACACCCAAAAAGTGCTGTTCTCCTTTATCCATGGTTATTATTTAATAGGTTTTGCGCCCTAAAATAAGAAAGAGATTGCATTTACTTTCCATATTGACTACCAAAGTCCTGAAATATTTCAAACACTGCTGGACAAACCAATGTATTCCTGAGCGTTAGATTCAGGATGCCGTGCATGTTTTTTCGATTGGTGTGAGGGTATTCCCTACAGGCTTTTGGTCTTTCAGCATACACCAAACAGGTATTGTCGGCATTCAAAAACGGACAAGGGGATGAATTCAACACATAGTCCCCCACCTCGTCCCGGTGCAGATAGGCATCAATGAACTCGGAAGGTTTCATTCCAAACACCCTGGCGAGGCGCTCTATGTCAGTCTGTAGAAAAATCGGACTGGTCGTTTTGCAGCAGTTCGCACAGGTGAGGCAATCGATCTTTTGAAACTTTTTCTCATGGGCTTCTGCAAATTTCCCATCCAGTTGTTTTCCCTTCAGTAGCTTGAGTTTCGCTACCAACTTCCTGTTTCCGGGATACTCACTGCTGCTTTTTTGCCTAAATAATTCCAAGTCAATCATGGATAAAATCTATTCAGTCTGATATTACATGATGTTCAATCTCAAATATTCTTGGTATTTCTACCAAAATTTACTACCTTATCTAGCCTAAAATCAGACAGTTATGAAATCACATCCCAACGAACTGTTTCTGTATTACAATCCGAGTCATTCGGTGGACAAACAGATGAGGGCTTACGCCAAGGCCGTTTCGAATCATGTCAATGAGATCAATATCGAAAAGGAACCTATCACAAGCACAGGTTGGCAGACGATCCTTGACAAATTACATCTTAGGCCAAAGGACCTTCTCAACCGTGCCCATCCCGACTATCAAAACCTGATAGCTGGGAGGACTTGGGATGACGAAGGATGGCTAAATATCCTGATCCGGAATCCGCACTTGCTCAAGGCACCGATAGCGATCAAGAGAGAACGCGCGGTGCTTTGTCTTACCCCCAACAACCTGTTGGAGTTGGATTAGACAAGCTCGATTCCGTCATCCTTGATAAGAATCATTTTTGCCTTGTACAACTGACCGATCGACTGTTTAAAGTGTTTTTTACTCATTCCCAGCAACTCTTTGATAGACTCAGGGGATGATTTATCGTGAAGGGGCAAAAATTTCCGGACTTTTAAGACTTCCAGGATTTTTTCAGCCCCTTCTTCATATTTCTCTCTTCCCATCGGTGTGAGCTGAATATCCAACTTCCCGTCATCCCTCCTCTTTTTGACATAAGCCTTTACCACATCACCGATTCTTAAAGGCTTGAAAACCTCATTTGCATAAATCAATCCCTCGAAGCTTCCTTCTATCAGCGCCTTGTATCCAAGATCAGTAAGTTCAAAAATCAGCACATCGACCTGGTCACCCGGCTCAAATCCCTGTGTATCCCTGTAAATAAAGTCCTCATACTTATTTGAGCCTATGAGGCGATTGGTACGGAAGTCCATGCAGACCCGCACCAAATGCTTTTGTCCTTCTTCCATGCGACGACCAATCTCGGCATTGGGAACAAAAAGATCCTTTGGCAATCCCCAATCCACAAAAACCCCAAACTTCGTCACCTGCTTTACTTCCATCACGGCAAATTCATCCAATAGCGCCTTGGGCATCTGGGTGACTGCGACGGGACGATCTTCGCTGTCAGTGTATACAAAAACCTCAATCTCCTCTCCCTCCTTTTCATCTCCCCGCAGATATCCCTTAGGTAACAGCACTTCCCCACCTTCCTGCAGCGCAAGATAGGCGCCATTGGGAGAAAACCTCGTGATGACAAGCGAACTGATTTTTCCTAGTTCTTTCATGCGCCAAATGTAGCCAAATTAAGTGATTTGGAGGTTGGAATTGCTTTCAATTCGGTATAGATTTGGCCATCAGAAATCCAAAAAGAGGCAAACGTCGGGTCAATTTTCGCCTTTGCTATTGATCCTCAATCATATAAACCCAAATCTTTATGCAGTACATTTCGGTAATTGGTTCCGGGACAATGGGCAACGGAATCGCACATGTTTTTGCCCAAAACGGATACCAAGTCAGCCTGATTGACATCAATGCCGCAGCATTGGAAAAGGCGATCCAGACCATTTCAAAAAATCTGGACCGTCAGGTCGCCAAAAGCCTTCTGAGCGAACAGCAAAAGGTCGACGCCCTGGGTCGAATCAAAACCTTCACGGTTTTGGCAGAAGGTGTTTCCAATGCGGATCTCGTCGTCGAAGCGGCGACAGAAAACATGTCCATCAAACTAGACCTCTTCAGACAGTTGGATGCAGCTAGTCCAGCGCATGCCATTCTCGCGAGCAATACTTCATCCATCTCCATCACCAAAATCGCGGCGGTAACCAAAAGGCCCGAAAAGGTCATCGGAATGCACTTCATGAACCCCGTACCCGTGATGCGGCTCGTAGAAGTAATTCGAGGGTACGCGACAAGTGATGAGGTCACCAAAACTGTGATGGATCTTTCGCAAAAGCTCGAAAAGGTACCGGTAGAGGTTAATGATTATCCAGGATTCGTTGCCAACAGGATTCTGATGCCGATGATCAACGAGGCGATTTACACGCTTTACGAAGGAGTAGCGGGTGTCACGGAAATCGACACCGTGATGAAACTCGGCATGGCACATCCAATGGGTCCTTTACAACTAGCAGATTTTATAGGCTTGGATGTGTGCCTTTCCATCCTGAGGGTACTGCATGAGGGATTTGGCAATCCAAAATACGCCCCTTGCCCGCTGTTGGTGAATATGGTGGAAGCAGGCTTCAAAGGCGCCAAAACCGGAGAAGGGTTTTACCAATATACCGCGGGAAGCAAGGATTTGGTGGTGTCCCCGCGCTTTGTCAAAAGATAGTGTTATCAATTACACCCAAGTCAAGAAATTAGAGAATCATGCATATTGCGGTATCCGGAAACATCGGAAGTGGAAAAACAACCCTCGCCATCAAGCTTGCCAAGCACTACGGCTGGCAGGCGGAATTGGAAGCCGTGGAAAACAATCCCTACTTGGAGGACTTCTATGAAGACATGAAGCGCTGGTCTTTCCACCTGCAGGTCTTTTTCCTCAACAGCCGATTCAATCAGATCAAGCGCATCCGCGAAAGTGGTCAATCAGTCATCCAAGATAGGACGATTTATGAAGATGCTTACATTTTCGCGGCAAATCTGTATAAATCAAAACTGATCTCCGATCGGGATTACCAAAACTACCTGGCGCTTTTTGATTCGATGATCCATTTTGTGAAAGCGCCGGATTTATTGATTTATCTTAAGGCCGATATCCCAAAACTGGTCGGACAGATCGAAAAGCGTGGAAGGCACTACGAAAACGCAATTCGGATCGACTACCTCAAAAACCTCAATGCCCACTATGAGGACTGGATCGGTGGATACGACAAGGGGAAGCTCCTCATCGTCGATGTCAATCAAATGGACTTTGTGGAATTCCCTGAGGACTTTTCCTCTATCGTACAGCGGGTCGATCGGGAGATTTTTGGGTTGTTTGCGTGAAAATACGAGCCAACAAAGGTCACTGCTGGACTTTCCTTATAAACCAATTTCTTATCCCTGTTCGATATTCCTCTTTGGGATGTAAAAGCAGGTCATCGATTTTTTTGAGCGAGCCGCCGATCATGATGTTTTCGTAAACAGGAATCCGCACCAGTTTAAATCCGTGAAGGCGACTTACTAGATCATACTGCACATCATTGTAGGCGTTCAACTTCCAGCCCGCGGAACCATTGCCAGATAAATCACCTGGGTCCTCACTTTTACCAAAAACCTTAGCTGCAATCGGCGGGCCGTTCCATAAGCGCTCTTGCATGCCAGTTTTCAGACAATCCTTTTCATGATTACGGCAAAGGCGCTTGTAAGCCTCCACCCAAGGAAATGAGAAAATATTATAAATATCTGATTTAAAAGTATTTAACCGATATCGATTGAAGTGGGCTTCATCATCATACACGAATACTTGGCGGCCGATTTTGAAGTCAAATTTCAGTGTATCCAATATTGGGACATCTCCCTTTCCTCCAAGCAAATCGAGGACATCTCGAAGTAGGTTTTGCTCTTTTTCACGAATGTATTGTGCATGAACTTCCACCCTGAATTGGTAGTCCAATTTTAAATTCGCCTCTTGGAGGACTTCAAGAAGATTGTCAACTTTCAGTTGATGCATCAGTAGGTCCTTTTCGGATAATATCCCAAGTATGGTCAGCCAGCAGCTTGACCTCTGCAATAAATTTCGCAAATCTTTTCTTTCTTCCCCACTCTTCCGGCGAAACCATGCTCATAAAGTCCGTTCCGTCCTCCTTTTCATACAAAAAATAATGGTGGTTGATCAGGGGCTCGAAAGAAATGGAGGTGCGGTAGATACGTTCGGAAATCTCCACCCGTTTTTGGATCATTTTTGCTTGCTCCGCCAACAGTTGCATTTGTTGGTAAATCTGACCCATCTGCATTTCGGTTTGGGAATGCATCGCCGCCACGGCCCTTCCTGTGATTTTACCCTTATCCTCCGGCTTGATGATACCGCTTCCAGCATGGTGGGCATAGGGCAAAAGCCCGGGCTGATCGGTGGTTTTTTCCTTCATCCGATCCAAGTCAATGCTTTCAATGTCGATTTTTATTGGTTTCATTTGACTGGAATGGAATCAGAAGGTGCTATTCTTTCTTTCAAATTTCCTTTTGAACCAGGAAAGGTGGTCCTTCTGGATATATCCAGCCCGATGAGGACCATGCCCAAAAGGAATACGATCGCCAAAATCAAAAAGATGACTTTATTCTTTTTCATACAGCTATAACTGATCGATCAGCCAGTTGTTTGTGGGTGTAAAAATAGCGAATCCGTAACTTTCAGAAAGACATCTTGTGGCAAATCTGCCTTTACTTCAAACAGTGAAACTGCCATGCAAAGAATGATTTCAAAAAAAACTCGTGAAACAAAAGAATATTCCTTTGAAATACATAAATTTGAATGTTATATACATTATTCAGATATTTAACACTTTATGTATCAGCTAATTAGCCCACAAACAATTTTTCAGTATTTTGGAGACGATGACAAGGAGATGTTGGAGGAAATGATTCAGATTATTTTGGACACGAATCTTCAAGAGCTGAAGCACATGGAATCTCTCTATGACACGTCAGATTGGGCTACTATCAAGAAAAAGTGCCACAAGGCAAAACCAAGCCTCAGTTATATCGGTGCCATTCAGACAAGGAAATTGTTGGAAACTATTGAAGGAGACCTGGAAAATTCATTCGGTCATTACCAGGAATTGACCCGCGAGATCGGAATCATTGAAAACGAGCTCCGTTCGTTCCTTGCCTCCATCTGAACCTACATCATTTTTTAACCTCTCTACATTTTTATATTTTACTTCCGCAATCATCGGCCAAATTTGTTCCCAAGAATCAAGACAAACCTTATGAAGAGAATCTGGATACTTCACATCCTTTTGTTTGCAGTTTCTATTACGGCAAACTCCCAACAACTCAGTGTGGAGAAAATCATGCGGGACCCAAAATGGATGGGTACTTTTCCGACTGATATTCAGTGGGATGACAAGGGTCAGACGATTTACTTCAGATACAATCCCGATCGGAATCCAGCGGACTCGCTGTATAAAATCTCGTTGCAAAATCCTAGCGATATCCAAAAAGTCAGCCTTACCGAACAGCGGTCGCTGACGCCTAGGAACGCACGTTATAATCATGCAAAAACGAAAAGGATCTATTCCCAAAATGGTGAGTTAATGATCCTGGACCTTGTTACGGGCAACAAGCAAAGTGTGCTGAAGTGGGGCGAGAGAATCGGAAACCCCAATTTTTTGGCCAATGAAAATCGAGTTTCCTTAGAGTCAGGCAACAATCTCTACGTCCTTGATATCCAATCCGGAAAGCTCCAACGTCTCACACGAATCCAATCTGGAAACAAAACCAGCGACAAAGAAGATAGGGCGGCTGACCGCGAAAAATGGTTGAAAGAAGACAACCTTGCCTTGCTTTCGGTAATCAACGAACGCGAGCAAAAAGAAGCTAAATCGAAGGCTTATCAAGAAGCAACACGGGAAAAAGAGCCGTATTCATTCTATATAGGATCCAAGGCTATTTCAAATCTACAGCTTTCACCGGATGAAAATTTCGCGACAATATTGTTATTCACCCGGGCGGAAAACAAATCCACAATCGTCCCTGACTACGTCGACGCCTCAGGATACACTGTCAACCTGCCCACCCGAAGCAAAGTTGGAGACAACCCTCCCACGCTTGAATTGGCGGTATATGACCTGAAGAAGGACACAGCCTATATGGTAGGAGTAGCGGACCTGCCGGGGATTACCGACCTACCAGATTATGTGAAAGACTATCCGGAAAAAACCTGGGAACCGAAGGAGCGAAAAGTGACATTTGGCGCGCCTGTATTTTCCAGAGACGGAAAATATGCCGTGGTCAACATCCGTGCGATTGACAATAAGGATCGTTGGATTGCACTGATAGACTTGGCTGAGGGCAGATTGAAATCCCTTGACAGGCAGCGGGACGAGGCTTGGGTAGCCGGACCTGGAATTGGTGGTTTTGGCGGAGGCACTTTGGGATGGCTTCCTGACAACAAGCATGTTTATTTCCAGTCTGAGCAATCCGGATACTCCCATTTGTACATTCTCAACGTCGAAACGGGTGAAAAGAAAGCCCTCACCGCAGGGAAATTTGAAGTCTTTGACCCGTTTATCTCGAAGAATGGGAAATACTGGTACCTAACGACTTCAGAGGTACATCCCGGTGAAAGGCATTTTTATATGATGCCATTGATGGGTGGGAAAATGGAAAAACTCACCACGATGACGGGCAACAATGAAGTAAGTCTTTCACCTGATGAGAAAAACCTGGCGATTCTATATTCCTACAGCAACAAGCCTTGGGAGCTTTTCATCCAAGCAAACACACCCAAATCCCAGCCCAAACAAATCACATTTGGTCAAAGCGAGGAATTCAAGGCCTATCCATGGCGCGATCCGGCTTTGGTGACTTTCAAGGCAGCTGACGGGGCTGATGTCCCGGCCAGGCTCTACACCCCCGATCCTGCAAAGAAAAACGGCGCGGCAGTAGTTTTTGTCCACGGTGCCGGGTACCTGCAAAACGTGCACAAATGGTGGTCAAGCTATTTCCGTGAATACATGTTCCACAACCTGTTGGCCGATATGGGCTACACCGTCCTCGATATCGACTACCGTGGCAGCGCGGGATACGGAAGGGATTGGAGAACGGGAATCTATAGGCATATGGGTGGAAAAGACCTTTCAGACCAGGTCGATGGAGCGAAGTTTCTTGTCCAAAATCACGGCGTCAATCCGGGCAAAGTCGGCATTTACGGGGGCAGTTACGGTGGATTTATTACCCTGATGGCATTATTTACCGCTTCGGATACCTTCAAGTCCGGTGCCGCACTGCGTTCTGTGACGGATTGGGCACATTACAACCACGGGTATACTTCCAACATTCTCAACGAGCCATTCAATGACCCAATTGCCTATCGAAGGTCCTCTCCGATTTATTTTGCAGAAGGATTGAAGGGAAATCTTTTGATCGCACATGGAATGGTGGATGTCAATGTGCATTTTCAGGATGTTGTTCGGCTCGCGCAGCGACTTATCGAATTGGAAAAAGACAATTGGGAAATGGCAATTTATCCAGTTGAGGACCATGGATTTGTGGAGCCTAGCAGCTGGACAGACGAGTACAAAAGGATCCTCAAACTCTTCAACGATACGCTTTTGAAATAACATGAGAAAAGCCCTCTTCCTAAAGTTCACAGCGGTATTCCTTCTTCTGTCGCTTTCCTTTTGTACCGTACAAAAGGACCCCCAAGAAGCGAATCGCGGCCTTATTACCGAGAAGGGAATGGTGGTATCCGCCCGTATCGAGGCTTCTCAAATAGGCATGGAAATCATGCAAAAAGGTGGAAATGCCTTCGACGCGATGGTCGCAACCGAATTGGCCTTGGCGGTTGCATTCCCTTTTGCGGGAAATATCGGAGGAGGCGGATTCATGGTTTACCGTCAAGCCGATGGCTCGATCGGATCATTGGATTACCGGGAAAAGGCCCCATTCGCTGCACATCGCGACATGTACTTGGATGAGGAAGGAAACGTGGTTCCGGAATTAAGCACACTCGGAGCGCTTGCGGTGGGTGTGCCAGGAACTGTAGCTGGCATTTTTGCGGTTCATGAAAAATTTGGAAGTATTCCATTTGCCGATATCATCGATCCGGTGATCAAACTGGCAGAGAAAGGAGTCGTCGTCACGGAGAATCAGGCACGCAGTTTCGCCAACAGCCGTCCAGCGATCATCAAAGTCAACGGTCCGGAATCGACATTTGCAAGGGAATTTCAAGCCGGCGACACGATCAAATACCCTGCATTTGCAGAGACGCTGAGACGTATTGCCTCCAACGGAAAAGATGAGTTTTACAGAGGCCAAACCGCCCAAGCATTGGTTAGTTTTCTCGCAGAAAAAGGCGGCATCATCACGATGGAGGATTTGGCGCAATACGAGGCCAAATGGAGGGAACCAATCATATTCAACTACAAAGGCCATAGGGTCATATCTATGGCGCCACCAAGCAGTGGCGGTGTCACCTTGGCCCAGATACTGGGTATGCTCGAGCGATTTGATCTGAGTTCGATGGGACACAATTCGCCAGAATATGTCCAGGTGCTGACAGAAGCCGAACGCCGGGCCTATGCCGACCGAAATTACTTTTTGGGCGATCCCGATTTTGTGGAAATCCCGGTTTCCGACTTGATCTCAAACGAATACCTCCAGGAAAGAATGTCTACTTTCAATCCAGATAAGGCTACTCTTTCCTCGGAAGTCTCCGCAGGCAATATCCAATTTGTCGAAAGCGACGAAACGACCCACTACTCCATCGTGGACCCATTTGGCAATGCCGTCTCTGTGACAACGACTCTCAACGGAGCCTTTGGATCCAAATTGTACAGCGAGGAATTGGGCTTTTTCCTGAACAACGAGATGGATGATTTCAGCGCAAAAGCAGGCGTGCCCAACATGTTCGGGTTGATCGGCGCCGAGGCAAACAGTATCGCACCAGGGAAACGCATGCTAAGCTCCATGACACCGACGATTGTGGAAAAAGACGAAAAACTATTTATGGTTGTTGGAACGCCCGGCGGGTCGACGATCATCACTTCGGTGCTACAAACAATCCTGAACGTCATCGAATTTGATATGACCATGCAGGAAGCGGTCAATGCCCCAAGATTCCACCACCAATGGCTACCTGACCTGATTAATTTTGAACCGGAGGGATTTTCTCCCGAGGTATTGGCAGCATTGAAGTCCAAGGGTTACCTCATCAATGAAGGCAACAGCCCCATCATAGGAAAAGTCGACGCTATCCTGTTGCTTCCAAATGGCCGAATGGAAGGAGGCGCGGATCGTCGTGGGGACGACAAGGCGGCCGGTTATTAGCTTCCCTTGTACTGCTCGAGGTACTTTCTAAAACTCCTCATCACCCATAGGTGGATTTTGGCCTGTGTGAGGATATAGACAAACCAAGGCAGCCTGGGTACAAACTCGTGGATCGCCGAAATCACGTATTTCCCACCCAATACTTCCCTGAACTCCAGCCATCCATAATCGAAGCGTTTGACAAGCCAACCGCCTGAAATGTAAAAAAGCTGTCTCTTAATGTCGCTGCGGTCCGGAATCCAGGTGAGTTGGAGCATGGGCTTTTTCCCATAGGCAAGAAAGAACCCCAAGTCTCCCCTACTGTTTTCCTCAGCCCTTATCAAAAACCGGAAAAAGGTCGGCAGCCAAACTTTGTACCTATTGGCGATCCATAGTGCGCTTTGGTGGCGGGTATTGGGAAGTCTTTGGATGCTGCGGACGGTATTCTGAATGCGCTCGTTCTTTTTGAATCTCGGAAGCTTTGGGATGTCGTTTTCGAATGCCAAGGCATACCGCACGCTCTCAGAATAGCTATCATAAGCGATTTCTTTCAAGTCAAACCGATACTTCGCGGCGACAAGCATGTCGTGTTTGAGGCTTTCGATCAGCGGTGCGACCAACTTTGCCGGACTTTCTCCAAAATAGCCAACCCAAAGCTTCGAAAAACCGACGCTCAGGAAGGGCACTGAAAATATGAAGCGCTTTTTCCCCAACACATCCGCGGTTTGCTGTAACATGGATTTGTAAGTGAGCACCTCGGGGCTACCGATTTCATAGATTTTTCCAAATGCTCTTGGATTCCCAAGGCAACATTGGAGTATGTCAAGGGTGTTTTGAAGTGAAATGGCTTGGGTTTTTGAGCCTGTCCAACTTGGACAGACCATGATGGGCAACTTTTGGACAAGCTTTTGGATCATGCTGAACGAAGAGCCACCCGGACCAACGATTATTCCCGCACGTACTGCGGTCATTGGCACTGATCTGCTTCCCAGGGTTTTTTCGACCTCCAATCTTGAACGCAAGTGGGCCGAAAGATCCTCCTCTTTCTTGCCTTCAGGAATGATGCCTCCCAGATAAATGATTTGCTTCAGTTGGTTGATTTCGGCTGCCCGGACAAAATTGTCTGCGAGCAATAGGTCTGTATCCTCAAAACTTCCTTGGTTGAGACGGGTAGTGGCGCCCATCGAATGGATCAGGTACAGCGCAAAATCCACCCCTTGCAGCGCCTCCGAGGTTGAGGTGATCGAAAACATCTCCACCTTTCTCCACTCTACCTCGCTGTCAACCGACACCGCCACATCCGAACGGCTAAGCGCAACGATACGGTAGCGGTCCTTGAACCGATCGATGAACCATCGGCCTACATATCCCCCGGCACCCGCTATGGCTACAGTCGGCTTCAAATCAAAAAGTGGGTTGGAGTGCCAAAATCACCGCCTCGGCAGCCCTGCGTCCCGATAACATCGCAGCGTTGAGCGAACCATAGAGCAAATAGTCGCCCGCCAAATAAACATGGTCATGTACCTTGGTTTGCGTTGGAAGTAGATTGTATTTCAGCTCATCTACCCGCGGAAGTGCCTCCTCGATTTCATAGGTTTTTACAGGAATGAAATACGCCGCGTTGATTCCTGTGAGTGCCTCCAATTCGATTTGAACGAGCTTGATGAGATGATCGTCCGCCGCGACATCTTTGGTGATGCTGACCGAAAGCAAAGCTTTTCCAGTTTGGCTGTAGGCCTTGGAGACATCGGTAAGGAAGACAAAGTTGTTGATCAGAAAATCCTTGTCTGGAATCAATCCGATAATCGGTTTTCCGACAAATGATTTTTCCAAGCTGAAGTAAATATTGATGACACGGTGGTATTCACTGCCCTGACCACTCAATTGGGGCAGTACGCGATCTGGCTGACAGGCTACGATCACCTTGTCAGCGGGGAGTTTTTCTCCATTTGACAACAAAATGCCATCGGATTCGATACACTTTACCGCTGTATTGAAACGCAGCCTCGTCTTCTTCAGCTTTCCCAGCAATTGGTTGGGGATCTGCTGCATCCCATTTTCAGGAACGGCCGCGTGGCCGATGGAAAACATTTTGAAGACAAACTTGAACATCCTGGAAGACGTCTGCAACTCGTTTTCAAGAAAAATTCCTTTGAAAAACGGCGCGAAGAAATTCTCAATGATGCGGTCTGAGAATCCATACTTCTTCAAAAAATCCATTGTACTCATCGATGGCTCGGAGAAAATCTCCTCATCAGACATCTTCTTGAGCTTGTTGGTCAGGTTCCAAATCCGAATCTTATCCATCACCGTACCTACTTTGGAGAATGCCATGGTCAGCGCCTGGAGCGGGTTCCTGATAGGGTCTTGAACGATGTAGATATCCCCAGGCTTGAAAATCATGGCGCCTGACTCAAAATTGCGCAGCTTGAGAGCATCATAGTCCAAATAGCGCTGAGCTTCCGGATAAGCAGTGAGCAAAACCTGAAAACCCCTATCCAGTAAGAAACCGGCCACTTTATCTGTCCTTACCCGTCCTCCAACACCGTCGGAGGCTTCCAAAATAGTGGGCGAATATCCAGCAAGTTCCAGCTCATATGCCGCAACCAATCCGGAAATCCCCGCACCAATGATTACAATGTTTGCTTCCTTCATCGTGATGAGTCCTGTTTGTAATATGACCAATTTCCATAAAAATTGTTTTCTAGGCCAATTATTTCACTGATTTCAAGCCAATCGCCATGGCAGGTTGCAAGTCCTGTAATATTCCGATCACCCTGAGTGATTTCCCCTTAATTTTCTCAAAAAATCACCATGAGACCGGTATTCAAAACCATCCTTTTTGTTTTATCCCTCCAAATCAGCCAGGAAGTCATCGGCCAATCCGCGTATTTCCCACCTTCGGGATCTTGGGGGGAGAAGAAACCCACAGAAATGGGCGTCGATGCAGCGAGACTACAGGCTGCAGTGGATTTCGCCGTTGCGCAGGAGAGTGAAGAAAGCAAAAATCTAAAACTGGCCCATTACCAGAGTGCCTTTGGCAGGGAGCCTTTTGGTTTTCCGGTCGGACCTATGAAAGACCGCGGTGCAGCAAATGGTCTCGTGATCTACAAAGGATACGTGATCGCAAAATGGGGCGATCCAAATCGGGTTGACCTGACTTTCAGTGTGGCGAAGAGTTTTCTCTCCACTACGGTGGGATTGGCCGTCGATAGAAAACTGATTGCAAGCGAAAAGGACCTTGTGCATCCGTATATGGGTCCAATCGTCCCTTATGATCCTAACAGAGCTTTCCAAAACAAAGCTGACCACCTGATGGAAGAAGATGTATTTGACCTATTTGCGGGTGAACACAACAGGAAAATTACCTGGGAGCATCTTCTGCGCCAGACTTCCGATTGGGAAGGAACGCTTTGGGGCAAACCCGACTGGGCAGACCGTCCGCAAGGCAGTAGCAAAGATTGGCTTACGCGACCTCGAAATGAACCCGGAACCGTGTACAAATACAACGACACCCGCGTCAATGTCTTGGCCTTGGCAGCTTTGCAGGTGTGGAGAAAGCCGCTTCCTGTGGTTTTGAAGGAAGAATTGATGGACAAAATCGGCGCTAGCCCGACCTGGAGGTGGACGGGTTATGGAAACTCATTCGTGATTTTGGATGGTCAAATCATGCAATCCGTGAGTGGAGGCTCACATTGGGGCGGAGGACTTTTCATTTCGGCCTATGACCAAGCCCGATTCGGATACCTGACCCTGAGAAAAGGGAAATGGAACGGTCAACAGGTGATTTCAGAGTCTTGGATCAGATTGTCCCGCACGCCGACGTCTGTACAGCCGAATTATGGATTCATGAATTATTTTCTAAATACGGACAAAAAAGAAATCCCTGCCGCACCGGAAACTGCTTTTTTCCATTTGGGGGCAGGGACAAATATGGTCTATGTGGATGAGGAAAACGACCTCGTGATTGTGAGCCGCTGGATCAAAAACGACCAAAAAGCCGAATTGGTCAGGATGGTTTTGGAAAGCCTACCCAAGAAATAATCTTCTCCGACTATTGGTTTTGATCAACCTTCCCCACCGAGCACATTCTTTCTTTTCGAGTATTTAGAATCACCCTGTGATGCTGGGGCGGGAGTTTGACTGGGCTTTGGTGCGGCAACGACACCCTCCTGAATAGGCCTGGGTTTGTTTCCAGGTTTTTTCTTTTTTCCGAAGGGCTTTTTCTTTCCCTCCTTAGGACCCCTATTAGATGGCTGGTGCGATTTGGCAGGTTGTGCACCTTTGTACGCAGGCCCATCACCAAATCCCTCCGGCAGCGGCAACTTCTCGATTTCCATGCCAATCAGTTTCTCAATCCTGACAAACTTGTACTGATCCTTGTCACTGATAAATGTAATGGCCTCACCTTTCGCATCTGCCCTTGCAGTCCTACCCACGCGGTGTACGTAATCCTCCGGATCGTTTGGTGTGTCAAAATTGACTACCAATTCGATGCCCGTGACATCTATCCCACGCGAGATAATATCCGTACCGATTAGGATTTTGAGCGATCTGTTTTTAAATCTGGACATGATCTTCTCCCGCTCAACTTGCTCAAGGTCAGAATGAAATGCTTCCACCTCAAAGTCCTTTTTCAACAGCTTGAAAATCGACTTGACCTTTTCTTTGGTAGAGGCAAAAATGATCACTGCCTCGTAGCTTTTTCGGGTGAGAATATCACGGATCAAAGCTTCCTTCTGCGACTCAAAAACCATGTAAGCAGCTTGGGTCACCCCAGATGCCGTCTTTCCTATAGCGATGCTGATCTCTTCCGGTTCGTTCAAAAGTTGCTTTGCAAACTGTCTGATTTTTGGTGGCATCGTCGCGGAAAACATGACTGTTTGGCGATTCTTGGGTAGATAGTTGACGATCTTCAAGATATCATCCGAAAAACCCATGTCCAACATTCTGTCCGCCTCATCCAGTACCAAATGCTCCAGACTCTCGAAGTTTATCTTTCCTCCCGCCAGCAAGGCGATAAGTCGTCCCGGAGTAGCCACAATAATTTCAGCGCCAAACTCCAAGGCCTTCTTCTGCTGCTCCCAAGCGATGCCGTCACCACCACCATACACTGGAATGGAGGAAATCCCAAGAAAATAGGCGAATCCTTGGATCTGTTGATCTATTTGGATTGCCAATTCGCGTGTAGGCGCCAAAATGAGCGTATTCAGACCGCTGTTTCCGCTGCGGGTGATCTTGTCAAGAATCGGCAAAATGAACGCGGCGGTCTTTCCCGTTCCGGTCTGGGCGCAAGCGATTACGTCTTTTCCTTGCTGTATCAATGGAATCGCGGACTCTTGGATGGGTGTAGGGCGATCAAAACCCATCGAATCCAAGCCTTCCTGTAGGCTGGATTCAAAACTAAAATCGGTAAATTTCAAAATCTATCATTATATTTCATTTTAAAAGTACTCGAAGGAATGCATATTCCAAAACTTTATCCCGAGAGCGGCGATTATATTATCACCAACCTAAAGCTTACCACCTTGAAGGCCAAATATTTGCATGCTTTTCCACTCTTTTTGTTGACGCTTGTTGCTTTGACATTGCCTTTGGAATCCTTCGCACAAACATTCAATATAAAGGGTATTCTCCGTAATGGGGCCAACGACGAATACATCTCAGGCGCCACGATCATCCTCAAGGAAACGCCCTATTTTGCATTGTCAGATGATGCGGGCAACTTTACCATTCCCGGTGTCATGCCTGGGGATTATATCATGACGATCAACTTCGTCAATTTCCAGGGCTACCAATCCAGGATTGAAATCAAGGACAAAGACTTGAATTTGGGGATGATCACTTTGTTTCCATATGGATTTGAGGATCCCTCAGGTGCGGCGCTGCAAAAGACAATCCGTGCCACCAACGTCGCCGAACTGTTTTCAAAAAGGCCAAATTTTGTGGGAGGACAGCAGGTATTTGGGATTCCACCCGAACCAAAAAGACTATTCGGCAATTTCTACTTGGACCAAAAATGGAACAAGGCCTCGATCCTGCTCTATAGGAACGATGAAATCATGGAAGGATACCTCGTTCGCTACAATATCAATTCCAACAATTTTGAAATCAGGGCCGAAAATTCCAACGAAGCGAGCTCCCTTCCAGGAATCCGGGTACGGAATATCGTGTTGATCGATGGTGAGCACAAAGTACCCCGCTATTTTGTCAACGGTATGGATTTCAGGGATGAAGGCGCACCGATCGCGGGTTTTTTTGAAGTACTGGTGGATGGAAAAATGCCCCTCGTACGCAGAACCGTTGCCTCAATTCGTGAATCCAACTATAATCAGGCGTTGATGGTCGGTGACCCCGATGACCGGATCGTAAAACGGAACGTCTACTACTATCTGGTAGGGAAAAACCTATTTGAAGTACCGAAAAAAAAGAAGAAATTCTTTGAGATTTTCGGGGAAAAGGCTGAGGAAATGATGGCTTTTGCAGAAGAAAACAGACTTGAGACCAAAAACGAAGCGAGCTGGTTCAGCCTTTTCACCCACTACAACAGCCAATTTGAGGGCTTTGCTCCCCTCGTTGATAGCATAATCGATAACTGACATGAAGAAAACAATTATTACTTGTCTCATGGTCGTCCTGATCATGGGAACGGTTTTTTCACAGTCGACACAAAAACCTCCCCTCCATGGAAAACATTGGATGGCGATCACTGGAAAGCCACTCGGAGCGACTGCAGGTGCTATGATTTTCAGCCAAGGAGGCAATGCGGTTGACGCTTCCTGCGCGATGTTGGCGGCAGTATGTACCATGTGGGATGTACTGAGTTGGGGTGGCGAGACACAAGCCCTGATTTACAATCCGCATACCAAAAAAGTTATTGCCATCAACGCCATGGGTGTGGCTCCGACTGGCGCCACGGTGGAATTTTACAAGGAAAAAGGGATGGCCTACCCACCAGAATTTGGACCACTCGCTGCCACCACACCCGGTACTCCCGGTGGACTGATGACCATGCTGGCAGAATATGGCACGATGAGCCTCGAACAGGTACTTGCCCCCGCCATGCAAATGGCAAAAGGCTATCCGATCGAAGCCCAAACCGCCAACATGATCGAAAACAACAAGGATAAGATCAAAGAATGGCCCTATTCTAAAAAGGTATTCCTTCCGCATTTGGGTGAGGAAAGGGAAGCTCCACATGCCGGGGAAATATTCGTACAGGAGGATTTGTACAATACACTGGCCAAGTTGGTAGAGGCCGAAAAACAAGCATTGAAGAAAGGGAAATCGCGCAAAGAAGCCATTTACGCAGCCTATGAGCGTTTTTACAAAGGTGATATCGCACAGGAGATTGTGAGGGGTACCCGCGAGCAGGGCGGCTTGTTCACCATGGAAGATCTGGCCAAATGGAAGGTAAAAATTGAAGAACCATTGACGGTCAATTACAAAGGGATCGACGTTTACAAGCTTCAGGAGTGGACCCAAGGTCCAGCCCTCCTGCAAAGCCTGAATATCCTCGAGAACTTCGACCTGAAGGCAATGGGCTACAATTCGGCCAACTACATCAATACCCTGTACCAAGCAATGAGTTTGGCTTTTTCGGACAGGGACTTCTACTACGGGGACCCCGATTTTGGACCTAAGAGCCCAATGAAAGGTTTGTTGTCAAAGGAATACGCAAAGGAACGGGCAAAACTGATTCAGGAAAAGAATGACGAAACAATCGGCCCTGGGGACCCCTACCCTTTTCAGGGCGAAACAAATCCCTTCCTCGATCTACTTTCAAAACGAAAGGATGCCCTCGCCTATGACCGTCCCGAGCTGCCAATCCAAGGTCCCGAGGATCCGTTCCTAGCACATTTTCTCGCGGGCACGACGTCCATCCAAGCCACTGACAAGGAAGGCTGGGTAGTTTCAGTAACGCCCTCGGGAGGTTGGGTGCCAGCTACCATTGCAGGGAATACCGGTATCGGACTCAGCCAAAGGATGCAGAGCTTTGTCCTCGACGAGCGCCTCAATCCGTTCAACGTACTTGAGCCTGGTAAGCGCCCACGCGTGACGCTGACTCCATCCATGGCTTTGAAGGACGGGAAACCATTTTTGTCATTTTCCATTCAGGGAGGCGATACCCAAGACCAGGACTTGCTGCAACTTTTCCTCAACATTGTCGAGTTTGGGATGACCGTGCAGCAGGCTACGGAAGCCGCCAATTTCCACAACTACCAAATCCAGTCTTCATTTGGTGCACATGAATCGAAACCCGGTTCGGTAGAGCTAAATACCCAAATCCCTGCCTGGGTTCGAAATGACCTGCGCAATCGAGGCTACAAGATGAACTTCCTTGACCGCACTTCAGGTCCTTTGAACGCCATTTGGTTTGACTGGAAGCACGGGACCTTTTGGGGCGGTTCCAGCAACCATGGCGAGGATTATGGAATTGCGTGGTAGTGGGGAATTGGAAAATTGAAAGATTGGGAAGTTTGAAAGTTGGATTCGTTGAAAAGTACTATACGGTAGGAAGACCTGGAAGCGAGAGAGGGTAAAGGATTTTCAGGCTTGGTGAGGCGAGAGTTCTCTTTGGTTATTTCCGAGGAACTGGGAATTCTATCGGCAGAACAATCCTAGGAACTCTTGTTAGTTATGTTTTCAAAAAACCATCGGCTTTGTTGATCAAGCCGTTTTTCTTAAGGTTTCACCCAAAGGTTCCACGGTCAATACGCAATTTACAACTGGATTTGGACTGGACTTGGACTGGAGATAGACTGGGTAAAGACTGGTTTTGGATCGAGTAGGAATCGGAACACATTCAAGACGTCATCCTGAAACCCATGGGATATCATCCTGAGTCGCATGGGGTATGGGTGGTATATACGCAAATCATCCCCTATTTGCTTTTCCTCTTCCCAAAATCCCAAACCAAACCTATTCCTTCTATATTTGCAGCTCGAAAAAACACAGAGTCAATGAACAATTTTATTGAGGAACTGCGCTGGAGGGGTATGTTGCAGGATATGACCCCCGAGATCGAGGAACACCTGACCAAGGGCATGGCTGCGGCCTATCTTGGTTTTGACCCGACGGCAGATTCCCTTCATATCGGGCACTTGGTCGGCGTGATGACTTTGCTCCATTTCCAAAGAGCGGGACACAAACCCTTTGCACTTGTTGGTGGTGCTACGGGGATGATCGGGGATCCAAGCTTCAAGTCAGCCGAGCGCAACCTGCTAGACAAGCCCACCCTTGACCATAACGTCGCATGCATCAAGGCCCAACTTTCGAAGTTCCTCAACTTCCAGGAGGGCAGCGTCAACAAAGCCGAACTGGTCAACAACTACGACTGGATGGCGGGTTTCAGCTTTCTGGAGTTTATCAGGGATGTCGGTAAATACATCACTGTGAACTATATGATGGCCAAGGATTCGGTCAAGCGCCGGCTGGAAGAAGGCAGCGGGCTTTCCTTTACCGAGTTCAGCTACCAGCTAATCCAAGGCTACGACTTCTACTACCTGTGGAAAAACCGCAACGTCAGCATACAATTGGGTGGTTCCGACCAATGGGGCAATATCGTTACCGGCACAGAACTCATCCGGAAGATGGAAGGAGGCAGTGCCTTTGCACTGACTGTACCCTTGATCACCAAAGCCGATGGCAGCAAATTTGGCAAGACCGAAAGCGGCTCCGTTTGGCTTGATCCGGAGAAGACGTCTCCTTATACCTTTTACCAGTTTTGGCTCAACGTATCCGATGAGGATGCGTCGAAATACATTCGAATCTTCACCACTTTGGACCGCCATACCATCGAATCCGTGGAAGCGGAACATGCACAAGCGCCCCACCTGCGCCTGCTTCAAAAGGAAATCGCGAAGCAGGTGACCGTCATGGTGCACAGCGAAGCAGAATATGATATGGCTGTAAAAGCATCGGAAATCCTGTTCGGAAAATCCTCAACTGAAGATTTGGCGGCTTTGGACGAGCGTACCTTCCTTCAGGTATTTGAGGGAGTTCCCCAGGCCCAGATCGGCAAGCACGATTTGGAAAACACCGCGAACGTCGTGGATCTTTTGTCGGAGAGAACCGGCAACGAGATTTTCCCCTCCAAAGGCGAAGCGAGAAAAATGATCCAAGGGGGCGGCGTTTCGATCAATAAGGAAAAAATCTCCGATCCGCAGCAAGTCCCCAATTTTACTTTGCTGCAGGGAAAATATCTCCTGGTCCAAAAGGGGAAAAAGAACTACTTCATCATATCCGTCAAATAGACATCAAAAAAGCCCCGAAATTGGGGCTTTTTGCTTTTTGCGTGAGGAGTTCAAAGTAGCCCTTCAAAACTCCAAGCAATCGATTCTTGAGGTTTTTCAAGGCATTTAGTTTTTTTTTCACTTTTCTTGATTTTTTTTTTCCCTTCATCTTTTCTTCATTTTGCCATTTTTACTTTGATCCCATAATCAAATCCTTAATCACATGAAAAACAATCTGAGAACCCTGGTAATGATGGCAGCAGTAGCATTTTTTGCTTTTTCCTGTCAAGAGAATGACGATGCGAATCCGGCAGTTTTGGATGCAGAAGTAGACGAAGTGGCCAACTACATCGCCAATGAAATCCTTCCAATTGGCGTACAAGGCGGAACGGAAAACACACCTTTTGGGCTCCGGACTAGCGAAGAAGATCTGAATGCGAGAATTGCGATGGGAAGACCACCATTCCCATTGATTAGGCTTGGTGCCTGTGCTGAAGAGTTGGAGCTCACTGAAGAACAAATCGCAGAAGCACGTGCCTTGGCGGAAGGACTTTTGGAGTGCCGCAAGGTTGTACACGAAGACTTCAGAGCAGAACTGAAGGAAGTGATCTCACAAATGGAAATTGCGCGAAAAGAAGCCGTCCAAAAACTGAGAAGCGAAGAAATAACTCCTGCCGAATTCAGGGCCGCGATGGAAAATATCCGCAAAACATTCCTCGCCGCAATGAAGGAAATCCGTGAGAAGCACAAGGAAACCATCAAACCGTGTGTAAGGGATTATGTAAAACAGCTAAAAGAACTCTTGGGTGAAGAAAATTGGGAAAGCCTTAAAGCGTGTCTGAAGGCTAAAAACCAAGAATCAGAAAGCGAAGACTGATTTTTTTTACCTGAAAACCATACTCCTTAACCCATTGATAAACGGCGGCAGATAGATATCTGACCGCCGTTTAATATATTTGACCCTTGTTCGAAAACAATATCAAGCAATGGGTGTGCAAGAAAGACAGCAGAAGGAAAAAATGATTTTGGACGCTGCGATCAGACTTTTTACCGAAAAGGGATTTGCGGCTACTACAATGGATGATGTGGCAAAGTCCGCTAAAATAAGCAAGGGTCTTACCTATTTTTACTTCAAAAACAAAGAGGACCTTTACCTGGCGATGACCAAAAAGGCTTTTGATGAACTGAAGGATGTTTTTCGGGAAGTCTACAAAAACAAAGCGAGGACGGGGTTGGACATGATTACCGAATTGGCAAACAACTATGTGAAGTTTGCCCGCGGCAGTCGGATTTATTATCAGGCTGTTTTGGATTTTTTGGGTACAGTCCAGCTTTATAATGATGAACATCTCCGCCAAAAAATCAATCCACTGATTCTGCAAAGCGAGCATTTCCAAAAGTTACTTGAAATGCACCATGATTGTGCCAAAATAGGCGCACAGATGGTGGCACTTGGTACGAAGGACGGTAGCATACGTGCCGAACTCAATCCTGAAGTTGCTTTCTACACCGTTTGGGCGATGCTGATTGGCTTTGAAAAGCTCATGGGACCGGTGAGTTATGAGCCCAAGGACACCAAAATCCAATTGGAGACATGGAAGCCCGGATTCACAAAGCTGTTGCAGGATATGCTGAAGGGAACCTTCCAAGCCGTGAAAGTCCAGCCTGTACAGACGAGTTTATTTTGATTCAGACACTCGTCTTCTTTTGGGAAAATCTATATCCATCGACCGTCCATGTTTTTAACCGCAGGCGAAATAGATTTCCACAGATGGAACCATTGTCATGGCCACGCTACAGCATATCGCTTGGACACATAATTCCCAGAGAGCAATGTAAAAAAAAAGCCTGCCGAAGGATATTTCCCCAGCAGGCTTTTTCAATTCAGCTTTGCTATTGTCCATTAATAAAACCTCACTTCACAGTCGGGGTTGAGTTTCTTGAAGGCATCTACCGCCTTTTGTTTCAGGCCTGAATTAAAGCAAACCAGGCGCTTGATTTGAAGACCTTGGACTGGCTTCAGAGAGCTTACATTGGTGCCAGCGATATCCAAGTGCGCCAAGTTGAACATACCTTCCAAGCCACGAAGCACTTTGATGTTGTTGCCCGTAAGTGTCAGGCTTTCCAATGAACTCATGGTTGCCAATACCCTTAAATCGGAAATCCCAGTATAGGACAAGTCCAAACTCTTCAATTCCCGCAATGCAGGCAATGCAGTAAAATCGATCACAGGTGCATGGCTTATTTTAAGGCTCTCCAGCAGTTGCAATTCCGAGACGTGGGAAATATCCGACATGGATACATTATCGACTGAGAGCCTTCTGAGATTCACCATGATGGCTAGGGGTTTGAGGTTCTCGATTGAGGCTCCGTTGATGCCAAGTTCCGGTTTTGCGGTCCAAATGTGAAGGGTTTCGGAATTAGGTTCAACCTCACCTTTGCCAAATTGGCTCTTAAACACTCCTTTCCAAGCATCATCCAAGCTCGACCACCAAGCCATTAGGCTGTCTGAACGAAACACAATATTAACCTCAGGACTGGCAATCAGGAATTGTGGAATATCCGATTGCCGGATCTCAGATTTATCCATGTTGAGATAAGCCAAATTGGACAAAGACGTCAATGACAGGAAGGAATTGATTGGCGCGCCCTCAAAATTCAATCGTTTGATTCCCCCAAGGTTCGCAAGCGGCTCAAGGGTTTTCACCTTGGTTCCTTTTCCTGAAACCGTCACCAAGGTCTTCAATTCTGACAGTGGTGCGAGGTCAGCGACTTCCGTATTGTCAAAACGCAAGTCCTGCAACATCCTGAATTTCAGGATTGGATTCAATGAAATGATCTTGCTATCCGAAACGTCCAGAGAATCCCGAGTCACCATAGACGCCAATGTTTCTACCGTTGGATTAGGCACGTTCAGTCGCGAATCAATTGCAATCAGGGCATTTTTCCATTCTTGGGGAAGCGATTCCCACCATGAATGCAGGGACTCGGTATGGTGAATCAACAGTACCGAGCGATTTGTCCTGGAATATTCCTCAGCCTCTGCCTCCGACACGCCAGTACCATCGGCATATACATTCCGCAGGGCAGGCTTATTGTTCAGCGCTGAGAGGCTTGTAACGCCGGTTTGGTTGAAATTGATCCAAGCCAACTTCGGCAATGCGGCAACCGGGCTGAGATCCGTCACATTTGTGCTCTGCAAGTTCAACTCGGTCAGGTTGGTCAAGGACGAAATCTGGTCAAAATTCGTCAAATAGTTGCCGCTCAAGTCAAGCTTTTCCAGATTGGACAAAGCGTTGATGTTTTCCAAGTTGGTGAAGGTGCTGTTGGAAACATCCAAGGCTGTAAGCGTGGAATAAGCATTCAACACCTCATAGGACTCGACAGGTGTACCAACGATACGCAGTGATTTCAGACTTTTGAGGTTTTCAAGCTCGGCGATGTCCTTGATTTGCGTGCCGGAAATATCCAAATGCTCCAGCCTGTCGGAATACTTGATGAACTGTATATCCTCGGTAGGCGTGTTTGAAATGTTCAGGCGCGTCAAGAAAGTGACATTGCTGATAGGCTTTAGATCCAAAATCTTGGTATTGGAGATATCTATTTCCTTAAGATCCCTCAAGGCTTCGATCGCAGCCAAGTCTTGTACATACTCGTTGCCGCTGAAGTCGATTTTCTCTATCGCTGCTATTTTGTAAAGGTGGTCCAATGTCACAGAGTCTTCTTCCATCAATCCGATTGATTCCTTCAAATACGAAGTCCAGGTGTAAGAAAGGCCCTTCCACCAATCCTGTAGCTCTTGGTCACGGCTGAGTTTGGTGGTATAGATACTGGCGATCTTGAGTTCGTTTGACTTTTTGTCCACGTTAATCTCCACAAACCGCGGCTTGGTGTTGGTGATCTTTTCCTTGTTGAGACCCGTAGCGGTCAAGGTCCTGTCCATCGAGACCAAAAAGGATAGCTCGCCATTGTCCCTAAGGAAAGGCTTCACTTCACGGATCTTGAATTTAAAGGCCGCTTCTTTGAAGAAAAACTCAATATCCTTGAGATAAGCAGGCACGTCCTTGTTGGTAATTACCTTTCTATCAAGCAGGAGATCATCCTCCACTTGGACTTTGCCATCCCGGAAAATCTTCTTGTAACTTTCCCTGATGATGACATCCTTGTCACGTGCTGGCGTCTCAGAACTGCCCAACGTGTTGAGGAAGTACTCTAAAAACGTAATTTGGTCTTGGGCCTTTTGGCTCAGGTCCTTGATTTCGTTCTTGTTGTACCCACCGATATCCTGTGCATTGGCGGAGTAGAGGACGAAAAACAAGCAGGAGAAAAATAGAACATGATGCCTATTTCTGATCATAGATGTAGCGGAGTAAGGTTTCTTTGTCGCCTGGCTTCAATTTAACCAAATTTCCGATCAACCAACCAGTATTGAATCCAGGCCTGTTGTATTGGTTGACTTCGAAATACCAATTTCGAATCTGGAAGAAGTGAAACTTGACGTCTTTGATCGTTTCAAACCTGATCGTACCTTTTTTCATTTCATACAAAAACAAAGTCAGGTAATCTGGTGTGTATTCCTTAGGCGTAAACGCTTCCGGAGTATCCGTGTCTTGAAAGGCTTTCCGAAGATTCATGAAGCCCAATTCATGGCTCAAAGGATGCAAAAAGCCCTTGTCGGTACCGGTGGGCTTATTAAAGATGTTTTTGAAAGGTTGGAAAACTACCTTGTCGATGACCCATTCGTAGCCCAATCCCTCAGGTTGAATCTTCAGGAAGAGTGTGACGTCTTCCGGTCGCCCATTGTACATGAATACGGCCGTTACCTCGGCAAACCAATCCTCCCGATGGAAATTGAGGTATTGGGGATATGCCTCGGAGAGGACTTCCTTCATGAAATCAGTCTTAAGCTCTCTTGGAATTCCTGAGGTTTCGTTGTCAAACAGGATACTGATGAATTGGCCTCTCAGCTGTCGGTCGCGGTAGAGTGGGTTTCCCTCATAATACCGGGTATTGCCGTCTTGGCTTTCCTCGGCATTGAATCTTCTGAAAAATTGGTTGAGTTGCTTGGTGGAGGCGGCGAACCTCCCATCATCCTTGGGGGAACCGGGACTGAAAAGTCCCTGTCCCGGTGCCAACCCAAATGATGAAATCAGTAATAAGATTAAGAAAAAGGTTTTTCTCATGCGGAAGTTTCAGTGACTCTGATATCACCCAACATCACGTCCCAAAACTCGATGGTCCTACCAGCGATTTGTGTTTGTTTTTTCTCGACGTAGATGGTGATATCTTTTTTGGTAGTATCCTTATAGTTCATGCCACTTTCGATGGATGTCCCTTCGAATCTTTGGTAAACTGTGATTACCCCCACGTATCTTCCATCAGGCTGTCTTTCCAAATCGGAGATATAGTGGATGTCGTACCAAGTGATATTGACACGGTCATAGTTCAAAGCCATCAAACGCTCGAAGTATCTCCTTACTTTATAGTAAGCGATTTCTTTTCTGTTGATAGACGAAACACCCATTTCAGCATCAGGAGCAAAAAGCTCCTCGGCCCTGTCCATAACGCGGTTTGCCTCGGAGAATTGTGTCTCCTTGCTGCCAATGATGGAAATGTACTTACTCAAGTCCTTTACTTTCTCAAGAGCTAAAGAATCGATGGCTTGTTTTCTGGCTGGGCTGATATTGTCTGACTGTGCCAGGGATACTGATGCAAATGCCAAGAAAAGCACCAGAAAGAGGGAAATATGTTTTTTCATTTTTATAGTGTTTTTCGAGTGATTACTTTTTACGACGAAGCTCCAATTCAGATACCTTCCCGCTTCCGTCCAACTTAATGTCGGAGATGAAGTTCAGGTTCTTCTTGGTGTCTTTCAAATAGTTGAGGTATTTGTCGATCGTGGTCGGCTCGTCATAGTCCTTCACTCCTCCATCCTCATGGATTACAATCAACACAGGTGTATTTGGGTTTGAAAACATGCCCTTTGCCTCATTGATAGTCCTGTTGGCGGCATCAACGTTGGAAGAATTGGCAACGCTGTTGAAATAGTTCTCCAATTTACTTACAGCCACTTCTTCAGCAGAAGGTCCTGCTGGCGGTGCTGGTGGAGGTGTGGGCTTTACTTCTTCAACTGGGGCAGGCTCCGGTGCTGCGGCAACTTTCTTCTTGCTCTTACATGCACCCATTGCTAGAAGGCCCACCAAGGCGATCATAGCAAATTTGCCAAGGCTTGATTGGATGGTTCTTTTTTTCATAATTGATCGGTTGAGATATATAAATTGAGTTTATTTTTATTAGCCACAATATAGAATATTGATTGAGATTTGCACACCTATTTTATGTATTTGGCAGCTCGAGTTATGATGAAAACCCATCAAATGACCCTTTTTTTAAAGTTGCACAAATCTAATCGAAAATTTTGTTCAACGGTTTGCAAGACCAATTTGGCATACAAATTTTATGTAAAAAATACAAAAGGCCATACCAATGGATGGCAGGGCCTTTTTCGTGATAGATTATTCCCCAAACAGCTCCTTTAGCTTGTTTTCCAAGCTGGCGCCGCGCAGGTCTTTGGCAATTATCTTTCCCTCCGGATCGAGCATATAGGTCGCCGGAATGGCATTTATCTGATAAAGGGCTGCAGCTTCGGAATTGAAGTACTTGAGGTCGGATACATGTGTCCAAGTCAGGTTGTCGTCTGCAATGGCTTTGACCCAAGCTTCTTTGGTCCTGTCCAAGGATACTCCAAACACCTCGAAGCCTTTGTC
Organism: Mariniradius sediminis; assembly: GCF_021491425.1. Taxonomy (NCBI): domain Bacteria; kingdom Pseudomonadati; phylum Bacteroidota; class Cytophagia; order Cytophagales; family Cyclobacteriaceae; genus Mariniradius; species Mariniradius sediminis. The sequence goes on from NZ_JAKEVZ010000010.1 coordinate 130,920, forward strand.
TTTGTATTGGTTGTAAAGCCTGACAACGTTAGGGTTCTCCTCCCGACATGGTTTGCACCAAGCTGCCCAAAAGTCAATCAGCACATATTTCCCCCTCAGGTCAGAAAGTTTGATCAACTCACCATTTGGGTTGGGAAGGGCGATCTCTGGTGCTACTTGCCCGATAGAAAGCGCCCGCATATCGTCCAACTGTGCCTTCATGGCATTAATCATCTTGTTGTTAGGGTACTGTTGGTCCAAACCCGCCACGAGCTCGTCTATAAACTGGAAATCCACTTTGGGATTGAGCATTGACACGCCTGCGAGTGCAGCGAAACTATCCTTCATTTCACTCAGGACAGTTTTTACTTTTTCCGACTGCTTGATCTCCAGGTCCTGCGCTTTGGTTTGAATACCCACGATGGCCTCTTGGTCCCTTTTGCTCATCGCCTCAAAATAGGCCGTATTGAGTTCGTTGATTTGGTTTTGGTACTCAGCAACTAGAGCTTCGATTTTTTGGAGGTTTTGCGAGTCTACGGAGCCTTCGACTTTGAGGCTGCTTTCATCGTTGAAATCGTAGCTCAAGTCTACATCCTCGGCATAGAGGGCAAGTTTAACGGTCTTTTTGCCACCCAAGTCCAAGTCAAAAAACCCGGCCTGGTCAAGTGTCACCTCAAGTTCAAAGTCACCGTTTGCTAGCGGTATCTCCTGTACCGTCTCGGTACTTTGATCGACATACTTCATCAGCACAAGCTTGCCGGAAGGGACATTGGACAAAGTGCCCCGTACAGTCACATTTCCGTCAAAGGATTCTTTGGTTACCTGTTTGCAGGAAAACAAAGCTGCAAACGCGATGATAAGGGAGATTTGGTTCAAATATCTCATTGCTCAATTTTCAAGTAATTCTGTCAATAGTTTTGTTGCAACTTTGGGGTCAGCTTTACCCTCGGATTTTTTCATCACCTGGCCCATAAACATTCCGATGAGTCCTTTTTTGCCTGAGCGGTATTCGGCGACTTTGGCGGCATTCTCAGCGAGGACACTTTCCACGATGGGCAAAAGCGAACCTTCGTCACTTTCTTGGATCAAGTTCTGGGCTTGGGCGATTTGCAAAGGCGAGTGGGCCGTATCCTGCAGCATTTCGGGGTAGATCTTTTGAGAGGCCGCAGAAAAGCTGACTTTGCCTGCATCTATCATGTCGATCAATTCCGCGAGGCTTTGTGCCGAAATCGGGAAATCCGAAATATGTTCATTATGCTCGTTGAGGTATGACTTCACAGGTCCCATCACCCAATTGGACGCGGCCTTGAAGCTGCTGGTATGGTGGCAAAGTTCCTCAAAGTACATGGCGATTTCTTTGGAATCCGTCAATACCCCGGCATCATACCCGGGAAGCCCGTATTTGTCGACAAACTTGTGGTACAATTCCCTTGGCAAGGGGGGCATGGATGCCTTTACGCTTTCCAACCACTCTTCTGAAATCACCACCGGACTCAAATCAGGCTCTGGGAAATAGCGGTAATCGTTGAGGTCCTCCTTGGTACGCATACTGGCCGTGGTTCCGGTGTTGGCATCAAATGTCCTCGTTTCGGAAACAATCTCCTTGCCCGCTTCCACCAATTCGACCTGTCTTTCGAACTCATGTTCAATGGCTCTCGCGACGTTTCGAAAGGAATTCATGTTTTTAACCTCAACCTTTTTCCCATATTCCTTTGCTCCCCGAAGCCTCACGGAGACGTTGGCATCGCAGCGCATGGAACCCTCTTCCATGTTTCCATCACAAATCTCCAGGTAACGGACAAGCTTTTTGATCTCCACCAAATAGGCATAAGCCTCTTCAGAGGACCTGATGTCCGGTTCGGACACGATCTCAATCAAAGGCACTCCCGCCCTGTTGAAATCTACTAGGGTATCTGGTTCCTCCGCGAGATGGATTGACTTCCCAGCATCTTCCTCCATATGTATGCGCGTCAACGCGATGGATTTCTCGGTGCCATCAGGAAGGGTGATCGGAACGAAGCCTCCTACACAGATCGGGTTTTTGTCTTGGGTAGTCTGAAAGCCTTTGGGAAGGTCGGGGTAGAAATAATTTTTCCTAGCAAAAACATTGTGGCGGGTGATTTCGCAGCCGCAAGCCAATCCCATCTTCATCGCATACTCAACCACCCGAGAATTTACCTTTGGTAAAGTGCCGGGATGGCCCAAAGTGATGACGGAAATTTGGGTGTTGGGCATCTTTCCAAACTCAGTTGTATCTGTCGCGAAAATCTTGCTTTTGGTGAGCAGTTGGGCATGCACCTCCAATCCCACCACCAGTTCGTACTTACTTGTTATTTCCGCTGAAAGCATTTCTTTTTCCATCTTCGGGGCCAAAATGGCCCCATATTATTCCAAAACCAAATCGAAGGGCTGTTATTCCACTAACGACCGGCAAACATTTCGATTGCCTTTTGCACCACTTTGGACAAGCCCGCAAGGTCTTTACCACCTGCAGTAGCGAAGAAAGGCTGTCCTCCTCCCCCACCTTGGATTTCCTTGGCCAAGTCGCGGACCATTTGGCCTGCATTGAGCCCTAGCGAATCGACAAGGCTTTCCTGAAGGATCACGGCAATTTGCGGTTTGTCCTCAATTTCCGCGGCAAGCACCACCACCACATCCGCCACCTCATTTTTCAGCTCATAGGCAAGCTTCTTGAGCGATTCCGCGGACGGCAATTTGACTTGGGAAATAATCAGATTGAAACCATTCCTTTGCTCCTTCGCTGCTATCAATTGCTGCTTGATGGCAGCTGCCTGCTGGGCATGGAGGAATTCGATTTCTTTTTTGAGCTCGTTTCGTTCCTGTACCAATGTTTCCACGGACTTTTTCAAATCCCTTGGGCTTTTCAGCATTTCCCCGATCTCCTTGATCAACTCCAACTGTGAATTGACGAAATCCTCGGCAGTCTTGGCCGTAATGGCTTCGATTCTCCTCACGCCCGCGGCAATAGAGCTTTCGGAAACAATCTTGAATAAACCAATAACACCTGTGGCAGATACGTGCGTCCCACCACAAAGTTCTACTGAAAACTGTGGATCAAAGGTAATCACCCGGACGAAATCCCCATATTTTTCGCCAAACAAGGCCGTCGCACCTTGTTTCTTTGCCTCTGCGATTGGTACATTCCGCTGCTCGTAAAGCGCTATGTTTTCTCTGATTTTTGCATTGACTATTGACTCTACCCGGGCGATTTCCTCTTCCGTCATTTTGGAGAAATGGGAAAAGTCGAAGCGCAGCAGTTCCTCATTGACCAAGGAGCCTTTTTGCTGGACGTGGTCACCCAAGACCTGCTTGAGTGCTGCGTGTAGCAGGTGCGTCGCCGAGTGGTTATTCATGCTATCCTTTCTCTTGGCAGCATCTACTTTTGCCTGAAATGTGGCATCGAATTGGCTGGGCAACTTGTCCACAAAATGCACGATGAGGTCGTTTTCTTTCTTTGTGTCGAGTACCTTGACAGTCTCGGCACCATTTATCAACCAACCTTGGTCACCGACCTGTCCGCCGCTTTCGGCATAGAACGGCGTCCTGTCCAACACGATTTGGAAACGATCTCCTTTTTTGTCCTTGATCTGACGGTATTTGACGATGCGGGATTGGGACTCGAGGTAATCATAGCCGATGAACTCGACACCTTCCTCAGCATTTATAATCACCCAATCGCCAGTCTCCTGTTCGGCGGCCGCGCGGGAGCGGTTCTTTTGGATTTCCATCTCAGCGGCAAAGCCCTTTTCATCGACGGAAAAACCATTTTCCCTTGCAATCAAAGACGTCAAATCGAGCGGGAAGCCATACGTATCGTACAATTCAAACGCGATCTTGCCATCCACCACGGACTTGCCTGACTGATGGAGTTCTTCCTTGATTTGGTCCAATTTGCGGAGCCCGTTGTCAAGCGTACGCAGGAAGGACTGCTCCTCCTCCATGATGACCTTGGCCACAAAATCCTGCTGGGCCGCCAATTCGGGAAATATCTCCCCAAAAGTCTCGGCAAGTAGCGGCAGCAACTCGTACATAAACGGCTTGTGGAAACCCAAGAAAGTATACCCATAACGGACCGCCCTTCTCAAAATCCTGCGAATCACGTATCCAGCTTTGTTATTGGAAGGGAGCTGACCATCTGCGATGGAGAATGAAATAGCGCGGATATGGTCCACTATCACCCGCATGGCAATATCCACCTTCTCGTCCAAGCCGTACTGCTTGCCGGATTTTTTTTCGATAAACTGGATAAATGGGGTGAAAATATCTGAATCGTAGTTGGATGACTTGGCTTGGATGGCGCGCACGAGGCGCTCAAAGCCCATGCCCGTATCGACGTGCTTTGCCGGCAGTTCCTTCAGGCTGCCATCAGCAAGACGGTTAAACTGCATGAAGACCAGGTTCCAGATTTCAATGACCTGGGGATGATCATTGTTGACCAGTGTATAGCCGTCTACCTGCTGACGCTCTGACTCGGACCTAAGATCGATATGGATTTCGGAACAGGGGCCGCAGGGACCTGTATCGCCCATTTCCCAAAAGTTGTCTTTCTTGTTGCCAAATAGGATGCGGCTTTCGGGCACGATTTGGCTCCAAAGCTGGAAAGCTTCCATGTCCTTTTCCAGCTTGTCACCGGCATCGCCTCCAAAGACCGAGACATAAAGCCTGTCCTTGGGAAGTTTATACACTTCCGTCAGCAATTCCCAAGCCCATTCGATGGCTTCCTTCTTGAAATAATCCCCGAAGGACCAATTGCCCAACATCTCAAACATCGTGTGGTGGTAGGTATCCACGCCCACTTCCTCGAGGTCATTGTGCTTGCCGGATACGCGGAGGCATTTTTGGCTATTGGCCACACGGGTGGCTTTTGGGGTTTCGTTGCCAAGGATGTAATCCTTGAATTGGTTCATCCCTGCGTTGGTAAACATCAAAGTGGGGTCATTTTTGACCACTATCGGCGACGAAGGAATGTAGGTATGGCCTTTGGATTTGAAAAAATCAATGAACTGAGTTCTTATATCCTTTGCTTTCATTTAAGCTTTCTTCTAATGATTGGATTTTCAATTATTTATATAACTTTGCAAACACCCGGATTTGATCACCCACCCTTCAATCCATTTGGGGCACAAAATTAACAGTTTTAGCCTTGTTACCAGCATGAGTAGAATAAAATATTACTACGACCCAAAGTCCTGTAAGTACGAGCGGTATAAAAAATCCAAGTGGGATATCACGCTACAAGTATTGGGCTTTCTCTCCCTTTCGACCCTTTTGGCAACGGCCTTGATGGGTTCCTATTACTACTTTTTTGATAGTCCCAAAGAGCTGCTCCTCAAGCAGGAAAACCAGGAGTTGAAGCTGTACTACGATATCCTGGAGGATGAAGTCACCAAAATGAACCAAATGCTTGGCGACTTGCAGCAGCGGGATGATAACCTTTACAGGGTCATTTTTGAATCCGAACCGCTCTCCGACAATATCCGTCGTGCCGGTATCGGCGGCAGCGACCGCTACCGTGAAATCAAGGAAAAAGGACTCAAACAGGAGGAATTGGTACTCGAACTTTCGCAAAAAGTGGATGGCTTGAAGCGACAACTCTATGTGCAGTCTGTCAGCTACGACGAAGTCACCGAAATGGCGCTGCGCAAGGAGGAATATTGGGCTTCCATCCCTGCCATCCAACCAATCAAAAACGACAACCTCAACCTGTTGGCTTCAGGCTATGGCATGCGCGTCCACCCAATTTTCAAAGTGAAAAAAATGCATAACGGTGTGGACTTTGCAGCAGCCAAAGGAACGCCGATTTACTCTACCGGAGACGGCGTGGTACTCAATGTGAAGACGGTTTTCGGAGGCTATGGCAAATACGTAGAAATTGACCATGGATTTGGTTTTGTCACACGTTATGCCCACATGAATGAATTCAAAGTCAAAAAAGGCCAAAAAGTGAAGCGGGGCGATCTTATCGGAACTGTCGGCAATACCGGTTCGTCTACTGCGCCACACGTCCACTATGAAGTCATCAAGGACGGGAAGTTTATCAATCCCGTCAACTACTTCTTCAAAGGCATCAGTCCTGAGGACTTCCAGAAAATACTCGAATTGGCCGGAAGGGAAAATCAGTCTTTGAGTTAATGAGTCACTTGGGAACCTTGGGTCCGGATATTAGGACCCAAGGTTCTTGTTTTTTTACCTCAGACAGAAATGGACCCCTTCCTAAAATCCGTCTTTCCGATAATCGCATTGATCAAAAAAGACTTTCCGGAGGCGTTTGAAGCTTTTGCTATTTCAATCGCATGATTGATTTCACCCTTGGCTTCTATCTTTATTCCATCTCCACCAAAAGCTTTGGGCACCAAATGGTAATCCGAAAATTCCAGATTCACGGCACAGTCCGAACCTAAAAAATCGACCTGGTCCCGGGCTATCTGCGTCCAACACGCGTCATTACCCACCAAGGCGGTGATGCGCAAGCCATGCCGCTGAAAGGTATCAAACTCCGTCAAACTATACCCCGCACTTCCGTCGCCAAACAGAACCCAAATCGGCCTATCGGGGTACACCAAGGCCGCGCCAATCGCAAATCCCGCCCCAACGCCCAATGTCCCAAAAGCCCCCGGATCGAGCCAAGACAAAGGTCCCCTGGGACGCAAGGTGTAAGAAGCGGTTGCTACAAAGTCCCCCCCATCGGCGATAAGCACGGCGTTTTGATCCAGATTCTTCTCAAGGTTTAGCAGCAAATCCAGTGGATTCAGCCCAGAAGTAGGTAACTCGCTTTGCGCCTGAATTTCCCCATCACGAGCCGCATCCCGCTGTTTCAATTGAGAAATCCACTCGTGTCCCTCAAGGGAAAAATGGCTCGACACCGCAATTAGAAAATCAATCGGATCGGCTTGGATGGGCAAGGTCGGCTTTTTGTTGAGCATCAATTCCTTTATATCGCGATGGATGGAAATGAAGGGCCGACTACCGATATGATTGCCGTAGTCCAGCCTGAAATCGTTGGGAACGCCAGCCAGTATGATCATGTCGGAATCCTTGATCGCCTCTTTCCTTTTGTGCCGCACTTGGATATCGGAATCCGGCCCCAACAAACCTCTTCCCATACCGCTGAGATAAACGGGAATGCCCAACTTTCGTACCGCGGAGGCTAGATCCTCGACTTTCTTTGGTTGGGACATGGCTCCGCTTCCGAGGATGATTAGGGGCTTTTTGGCCTTTCTCAGCATCTGAATGGCCTTTTCCAATTGGGCTTGGGAAAAATTGGGGACCTGGACCTGTTCAGGTTTCGTCTCAAAAGCCACCTTTTCCGAGTCTTTGAAAAGCTGATTCGCATGCCGGCGGATATACCATTGTTTGAGCGAAGCAGCAATTCCCGCAGGACCTTTTTGGTTTTTGGCGCCGTACCATTCCAGCACCATCTCTTTTGGATAAAGTGTATCGATCGGACATTCGATAAATACAGGTCCTGGCGTACCGGACTGCGCGACGCGAAAAGCCTTTTCCATAACAGGGGCAATATCCTTTACTTGGCCAATGCTAACAGCCCATTTGACAATCGGTTTCAGCAAACTGATCTGGTCAATGTCCTGCAATGCGCCTCTTCCCTTAAGCAAAGTAGCTGCGGCACCTCCAAGCAAAATAAGCGGGGATTGGGCCATTTGGGCGTTTTTAACAGCCGTAATGGCATTGGTGTTCCCGGGCCCTGCAGTCACCGCCGCCACGCCGGGCACTCCGGTCAGCCTCGCTACCGCATCAGCTGCAAATACTGCCGTTGCCTCATGACGGGTATCGATAACCCGAATTCCAAGTTGCTCCGCCCCAACAAAAATCGGCGAAATATGCCCTCCACATAGAGTGAACAAAAATTTGACTCCATGATTCTGGAGCACTTTAGCGATGATTTGGCCTCCGTTCATGAAAGAAAATTACTGATTATTGTTGAAAAAATCTCCAAGAAGGATTTGTTCAGCCTAATGACGAAATGGCAAAAAGTTTTAAAAATCAAAAAACGACCTTCTCCTTGAGACCTTCAGGTCCTGAAGGATGGACGACTTGACCCGGATGTCAATGTTATAGGAAGTAAATCGGCCAAATGGCACCCAACTCACGTTCATTTGCCAGCAATGCAAATCCCTTGCAATACCCAACATGGTTTGTGTGAACTGGGCCGTACGGAAATCATAACCACCGCTGAAATTGATTTTCCATTTTTCGGAAATGCTCAAATCTCCATTGATGTTGACTGCTGAAGTGATGTTGGCATTGCCGCCAGGTTGCTTCGAATAGGCAATATTGTAGCCGAAACCCAAGTTCCATGGAATATTCCAGTCGATATATTGGGAAGGGTCATTGACCATGCGGTTGATTTCCTGATCCACAAATTCATTGAGTTGACCTCCTTGCTGGAGAAAATTGCTGGTGATATCGTCGCGCACTTCTCCCGGAGTTTTTCCGGATTTGCTTGGATTGATGTTCCCGTTGAGGTTCATGGAGACGGTCCGAAAATGCCCCAAACCCTGGCCGTTGCGCCATGCAAAGGAATTGATCCTACGTGTTCGCTGTTGGCCTGTCTCTGGATTCGTTGTCGTCAACTCCGCATAAGGATCCAGGTTTGCTGCCATGGCAACCTGCAATTTGTCTTGAAAAAATGATGTCCGCGCGGACATGTTGATCGGCGCAAGCTGAAAAGAATCCGCCGCGAAATTGTAGTTGGTCGTCAGGTTGAGCGTCTGCAAAAGCGGTATCTTTTTAGTCGCTTTTTCATCGTCTTCCTTGCTGGTGTCCCTCACCTTAGCCTCGACGACATTTCGGATATTGACCCCAAGAGACCTTGATTCGCCTAAGGGAGCACCCTGGAAAATGAAGCCTTGGTGCCGTGAAAACAACTGTTTGTTTCCTTCCTCATCGACCTGTACCAACTGATAGTACCCCAACGACGGATTGGAAAAATCCGGTGTAAAATTTAAGCTGAACGAAGGCTGCATGTGGTGACGGATGGTCTGGAGTTTTCCCCCACCCTTTACATTATAGAAGCCATAGATGTTGGTGTTCAGCGCAAAGTTGGTGTTGTAAAAGCCAATCCGGTTGAATCCCGGTTCGATGATTCGGTCTACCCTTTCGGCCACGGGATTGTAAAAGAAATTGATCCTCTCCAAATACCAAATCTCTGTATAATTGGCACCCGCTGTCGCGGTAAAGTGCTTGAACAACCTGAAATTGGATGTCAGCGGAATGGTACTCCTGGCGCCATTGTTGGCATTCTGGAGCAACAATGGAAGATTTTCCCGGTTGAAAGGGATGATGTTTTGATTGGCCGTTTCACCTTGTGTCACCGTCGCCGAGGTACTTGGCACTCCCAACGGAGTAGGCGCTTTGTTGGTGATCGAGTTTTGGAGTTCAAAGTTGTAGGCGACGTTGAGGGTTTTCAGTGGCTCAAAACGTGCATTCTGAAAGGGGTTTTGCCGGTTCATGTTAACTGCAATCTGCGGCAGCATGAGGTTGACTTCTCCGCTTTGGATATTTTGGCTATGGCGTAGGTTGGCTGACATCGAGAAAGGCGTACCCGCAAAAGTCTTGCTGTAGGAGACGTTTGAGGTGAAATCCGAATTGATGTTCCGCATGAAGTTGTTTGGGTTTACCACAACGTTGTTGTAGTTGGATGTACCCGCATTGACAGAGGCGGAAAATCGGGAATTGCCTCGTGTCTCCGGCGTATGGTTCCAGTTGACCCAGAAGGTGTTGTAATCCTGGGGATTCAATTCCCAGGTCGGCGTCTTGAACCGCTGGTAATCCATGTTGAAGGCACCACTAAACTTGTACCTTTTCTTGTAGATCGTGGAAGCTTTTGCCCCATATCCACCTTTGGAGAAAATATCACCGGTAATTCTGGTATGTACATAATCGTTGAAAGCGAAGTAATAGCCGAAGTTCCGAAGGAAAAATCCCCGTACTTTTTCTTGACCATAGGATGGGAAAATGATCCCCGAAGCTTTTTCCTCCGGCGTGTCAGGCACTACCCCAAAGGGTAAACCCACGGGCACCGGAATGTCATTGAAATACAGGTTAAAGGGCCCAGTCACTACCTGCTTCCCACGGATAGACTTGATTCTATTGGCATTGATGTGCCAGTGCGGTTCGGCGAGATTACAGGTCGTATAAAAACCGTGGTCGAGGTAGATGCTGCCATCTGCATCCTTTTTGATCGTCTGTCCCCGCAGCAAACCATCCTGCTGCTCCGTCACGACATCCTTGATGATGGCCTTTTGGGTCTTGAAGTTGTAGCGCATCTCCTTCCGTATCTCATAGGAAGTAGCTCCCTCCTTAAACATCGGGTTGCCTTTGATATTGCCAACGCTGTCGGTCACCCCCGTAGCATAGAGTTCGCTTTTTTCCCAATCAATCACAATCAGCTCCGCATCGAGGCGAATGGTTCCGTATTCAAACCAAGCGTCCTTATGCAGGTAGATTTTATTCTGCCTAAAATCCGTGATGATACTGTCTTCGGCAAAGTATTTGACGAGGGTCTTGATATCTCCGACGGGGATCGAGTCAGATTTGGGAATTGTATCTTGAGAAATCGGCGGAATTGTATCCAAAATATTCGGATTCGGCGTTATTGGATTTAGAACCGAATCAGGTGCCACCAATCTGCGCTCGACGTTTCGCTGGTTTCTTACCTGGGCCAAGGTGTAAGCCGGCATGACTCCAACAAGTAGCAAGACTATGAAATGGAACCACTTATTCCGCACTGAAATGATTTTATTTGAATTAAAAATTAATGATTTTTGCCCGGGCAAAGGTATAGTATTCACACGCATGAACCGCTTCAAAGTTAAGAATATTCTGATTATTTCGTTTCTGACCCTATCGTTCTTCCTTGCTGGATTTAGCCCCACGGGAAGCAAAGCACCTGAATATAAGCTCAAAAGAATTGTGATAGACGCTGGCCACGGCGGCAAAGATCCCGGTACTGTTGGATCGATTTCGAGGGAAAAAGATGTGGCTTTGAAAGTCGCCCTGCAAGTCGGGGAATATGTCAAGGAACTGCTTCCCGGAGTCGAGGTGATTTATACCCGCAAAACGGATGTTTTTCTCGAGCTAAAAGAACGGTCCAACATCGCCAACCGCAACAAGGCAGACCTGTTTATCTCCATTCACTGCAACGCAGCACCCAATCGCTCGGCTTACGGCACTGAGACCTTTGTGATGGGGACCAAAAACTTCGAAGCAAACTTCGATATCGTAAAGAGGGAAAACTCCGTAATCCTGTTGGAGGAAAACTATGAGGAGCAATACGAGGGATTTGACCCTTCCTCACCCGAGTCCTACATGATGTTCAATCTGATGCAAAAAGCCTTTTTGTCTTCAAGCATTTCGCTGGCGTCCAAGGTGGAGGATGACTTCAGTACCCGCGTCAATAGGTACAGCAGAGGTGTAAAGCAGGCGCCTTTGTATGTCTTGTGGACGACTTCAATGCCAAGCGTCTTGATTGAACTTGGTTTTTTGTCAAATGCTTCCGAGGAGAAATTCCTCAACAGCAAGGACGGCCAAACCTATCTTTCATCTGCCATCTTCAGAGCCATCAAGGCCTACAAGGAGGAAATGGAGGCGATGTAGGGAGCGGATGTAAGAAGTGAGATTTGAGACGTAAGATTCAAGACACAAGACGCAAGACACAAGAAAAAAGAGTCAAAATCAAGGTCAGGGCGGGTCCGGATTACCTGCTTCGCGACCTCCTTCAATCGGAGAAAAGTCTCCGTTTGAGCTGATTAATCAAACTAAGGAAGATTATTGATCTAAATAATAGAGAATTAGGAGATAGCTTTTAATGAAGAAGATTCAGAAAACAATTGAAAGAAACTTGACGACATTTTTGGTGCTAATACCGATATTGAATGTCTGTATGATTTGGATTTTTGTCACCATTCACTGGGTCACCGGCAAGTTTGGATATTTGTTTTCTTCTCTTTTTGTGGGTCTGGGTCTTATCATTGTTTATTTGTTGGTATTGATTTTCAAGCGAGTTGAATTTAACAGACGGACCATTTTGCATGTTTTTTTCTCACTTTTCCTCCTTTATATTGTTTACACCGACATCAAAATATTTGCCGAGACATTAGGCAATAATGGTTTGATTCCCTGTCCTTATGGCCCTAGTTGCCCCTAGATTCCTTTGTTGGCAAGTTTGTGGATATCCAAATTCAATTTTTTTGGGTCTTAAGCAAAGAAATCGCCTTCGGAAATCCTTATATTGAGTATGGGAACTCTCCCTCTACACCTTCGTTTTCTTAGCGAGATCCTTTTTCCGTTTTTTCGAGCCTTCGTGTCCTCGCGTGAAATCCCATTTTAGGCCGCATTCCTTGCCGCATTGATAATCCCAAACATAGTCCTGAGGATCAATCTTTGTAAAACAGGATCATCCACGCCTTTTTCCAACATGGTCTGAATCGCGTACTGCTGAATCGTGATCACAGGCAAAACGATCTTCTCACGGATCGCAATCGACTCCTTGGAAGTCGGGTTATCCTGCAAAAGGGTATCCATGCCGGATACTTCAAGCAGCAAATCAATCGTCCTGCGGTACTCCTCGTACATCAATTTCCACAAATCCCCATAGTTGGGGTGGTCCTTGAGATAGGCTGAGGATTTATAGAATGACTTTGCCAAAGACTGCATGGAATTGCCCAAAAGCGAGCGGAAAAACAGGGAATCGTTGTACAGCTGCCGGGCTGCCTCAAATTTCCCCTCCTTTTTCAAGGTCGCCAAAGCCGCACCAACACCAAAAAAACCGGGGATATTCTGCTTCATCTGCGCCCAAGACCCCACGAAAGGAATCGCCCGCAAGTCTTCAAACTTCAAACCGCTGTCCTTGTTGCCCCGCTTGACCGGCCGCGAACCGATGTTTACTTCCCCGAAATATTTCAAGGGCGTGACATGTTCCAAATAAGGGAGAAACTGCTGATGGTTTTTGAAGTCCTTGTAAAACTGATAGGAAACCTCCGCCATCTGGTCAATCAAGGCCCTTTGGTAGGCATTCAAAGTCTTTTCGGAGGATGGATAAAGCTCATTTTCCAATCCGGCGCATAGCAATTGCTCCAGGTTGTAGGTACAAGATACCGGCTTGCCATAGTTGGCAGAAATCGTCTGACCTTGGATGGTCACCTGTATCTCACGGTTCTCGACGTTTTGTCCCAAAGACGCATAGAAATTGTGCATATTGCCGCCGCCACGGGCAGGTGGTCCTCCCCTGCCGTCGAAAAACACCACGCTCACCTCATACTTTCTGGAGATTTTGGTCAACTCTTCTTTCGCCCGTAGGATGGACCAATTGGCCCGGATATAGCCGCCGTCCTTGGTTCCGTCGGAGAAACCCAACATGATCGTCTGCTTGTTGTTGCGGGATTTGAGGTGCTTTTTGTAGGCTTCGTTCTGGTAGAGCTTCTCCATAATGACTTGGGCATTGGCCAAATCATCGATTGTTTCAAAAAGGGGAACGATATCCAAGGGAAGCTTATCTGTATTTTTCCCCAAAGTCAAACGTGCCAATTGGTAAACTTCCAATACATGCTTGGCCGATTGGCAATTGGAGATGATATAGCGGTGCAGGCCGTCCTCGCCATTGGTCGTCTGGACTTTGGCGATGGCATCAAAGCTCTTCATCATCTCTTGGTGAAACTCGTCCTTGAGCTCGCTGACCTCGGGTATCGAAGTTTCCTCCAATAAGAACCTGACTTGCTCTTCCTCACTCAGCTTGTGGTAAGCCTGAAGGGCCTCTTTTCCTATTTGGATTTCGATCAACTCATCCCACAAACCATCATGTTTGCGGCTGTCCTGCCGCACGTCCATATTGGCAAAGTGGAACCCAAATATTTTCACCTTGAGGATAAACTCATCCAACTGCTCCAAAAACAAGCCATCATGGAATTCGACCAAGCCTTTTCTCGCTTCGAAAAGGTCGGCAAGCAGTTCATCCTTGCTGTTGTAAAATGTCTTGTCTTCAAAAAGGGAATTGAAGAGTCCGTTTTCGACCTTCAACATGATCGGTTCGACATGGCGGAAAGTTAGTCTCCTACGCAGTTTGCGCACATCCCGGTAATAGGCGCGGAGAATCCACTTTTGCAGCTTCTCCGCAACCTTGATCGTCGTATCGTGGGTTACAAAAGGATTACCATCACGGTCACCTCCCGGCCAAAAGCCGACTTTCAGGAGCCCCGGGTTGTCCCATTCGTGCAGAGGAATTTCCAAGGAATTCAGCAGGCGCGTCAAAATATCCGGCATACTGACATAAAAGACATTCACCAAAAACCAAATCAAACTCTGCGCCTCGTCCAAAGGGGTCGGTTTCTCCCGATTGATAAAACCGGTCTTGCCTAGCTGCTGCAGGAGGAGGTTGATGTTGGCAAGGTCATTATCGCGTATGGCAGTCTCCAAGTCCGTGATGATCCCGAGAACATTTCCTGGATAGAACTGCGTGGGATGGGCGGTCAGCGTGAGCCGAACCGAAAAATTGCGCAGCTTTTCGACCAGGGCTTCCTTTTTACGGTCATTGTCGACTCGCGCAAGCAAGGCCTTGATGCTACCTTTGCCATTCACGTCGTGGATTTTTTCAAAAGCGGCATCCTCGATAGAGTCAAACAAGACTACCTGGCGCTCGACATATTGAACCATTTTAAATAACAAATCATGTCTTTCCTGCTCCGTATTATTGGACATCAGCTCATCAAAAAATCCCCTGATGATCTCCTTCGGGGTTTTGTTCTGCTCAAAACCGGCCTGGCACTCCCCCGCCAAGATAGGCAACAAGGTACCTGTGCGGTGGATATCGCTGAAAGGAAGGTCCAGAAAAAGGCTGTTGTAGATCGTGAATCTTTTGGCTACTTCGGTCTGGTATTGGTTTTTTGACATGACAGGTAAAATAGGTTTTGGGCCTTGAATTTAGCAAAAAATAATAAAACCTGACTCCTTTTATCAAAATGACTGCATTTCGATTAAAAAATTGCGAATTAATAAATGAAATGAGAGAATATTTTCCAATTCACCAAAGAAAATGGATGGAAAAATCGAAAGGCTCAAATCTGGGATGACAAAAACGAGATTACCGTCTCATTTTCAAACATTTAAACCAAAAACAATCAAACCGTCTGCCCAAAGGTCAACAAATTGTGGTCGGGGTCGAGGAGGGCAAATTCCCGTTGTCCCCAAGGCTTTGTTTGGAGTGGGGCATTGGGATGGATGGGTACGCCCCTGTCCAAGATGGACCGATAAAGCCCATCGATATCATCGGTGCGCAGGTAAATTTGGCCGTAGTTTTCGTGGGGATTCAGCTCCTTGAATTCGAAAAAGTGGATCTCCACTTTGTCCTTCCCAACAATCAGGTAATTGCCGTAATCGGACAAAAGGCTGAATCCCAATTGCTCAATATAATATTGTTTGGTGATGGCGGCTTTCCGCATGGGAAGCTTGGGGTTGACGGCAGTCAGCATGCTAGGCGGCGTCCTTGCAGCAATCACATTTCTGACAATCGCACTGAGTACAAGGGCAGTCGTTTTCTTGGCAGTTTTTACAGTTGCAGGCAGTACAGTCGCAATCCGTACAGGTACATTTTTCCATGGTCGTGGTGTTTTGGGGAGATACAATGTTTCTTCTAATTTAATGATTCTGCCGAATAAAACCCAAGCCAGAGTCAAAAACTTACCCTTGCAAAAAGCGCAGCGCTTACTCTAAACCGCACTTGGTCATCCCCAGGAAAGAAGGCTTTCTCACTGTCAAGTCTAAAAACATAGAACCCTCCTACCTCGGGGTGACAAAGAAAAGCCTTCCCAAAAAAAGGAAACATCAATTGTCAACACCCCCCCTCCTTGTGCATCCTGAGGCACGAGTGATCTTAACCATCCTCGCATCCCAGCTTCCCTGCTTCCCCTCCCTTTTCACCATTCCTCAAATTTCCCAAAACCAACATTTGCCTTTTTATTATCTTCAAAGCCTAACCTAGATAACCTATACATGAAACTTTATCGCAGCGAAAAAGGAATCATCCTCGAACAGGACGGACGCTTTGTCCTTTCCAAACACTCCGATTGGGACGCCCTTGTCAACCAGCCAAACCTTCACACCGTACTCCAACAGGAATTTGAAAGTGCCGAGACATCGGTGGAAAAACCTGAAAAACTTTTGGCCCCACTAGGCACACAGGAAGTTTGGGCGGCGGGAGTGACCTATTTCCGCAGCAGGGAAGCCCGAATGGAAGAATCCAAGGAAAGCGGTGCCGCTGTTTTTTACTCCAAGGTCTATGAGGCCGAGCGTCCCGAATTGTTTTTTAAATCCACCCCAAGCCGCGTCGCCGAACCGGGCGGGAAGGTTTTGATCCGAAGGGATTCCAAATGGAATGTACCTGAACCTGAACTGACCTTGTTCATCAACAGCCAACACGAAATCGCGGGCTATACCATTGGCAATGATATGAGTAGCCGAGACATTGAGGGTGAAAATCCGCTCTATCTTCCACAAGCAAAATGCTACGACAGGTCAGCGGCGATCGGTCCTTGTCTTTGGATACCAAAGTCTCCCATTGATCCCGATGCCAAAATCAATATGAGCATCGAGCGCAATTGGAAGACAGTGTTTTCCGGGCAAATCTCCATCAACCAAATGAAGCGGAAACATGGTGAGCTCGTGGAGTTCCTGACCCGCGAAATGAGCTTTCCAAAAGGTGCCTATCTGATGACAGGAACTTGCCTTGTGCCGGACAACAACTTTACCCTTCAGGTCGGAGACATCATCCATATCGACATCGAGGGAATCGGCAGGCTAAGCAATATCGTAGACATGCGATCCTAATTCATCCACCCAAAACTGCAATCCTGTAGCTTCAGGGGGCGATTGGATGAATTTTATGGTTTCTTTGAAGGAGAATTTTCCCTGAATCTGCACGATGAAAAAAATTGTCCTGAACAAAAACCAACTCTATTGGCTGTTCCAGGTCCTTGGTTGGGGCTCGATCATCCTTGTCGAGACCGTTAACTACACGTTTTTCATCGTAGGAGAATTCTCTTGGGATTATGTGGGTCAGTTTGCAATCCTGTCAGTGACGGGAATACTGACCTCACATATCTATAAGAAGCTCTTTATCCGGTCGGCTGTCTTCGAAAAAACCCTTTCGACGATTTGGGTGCGCGCCTTTGCGGACACTTTCTTCATGACGGCCATTATGGTCTCGGTGCTGTATGGGATCACATTGTATGCAAATCCAAATGCCAAGATCGACACGCAGTTTTTGATCTCATATTTCGGCCAAATCATGAACGTGGCCCGCTACGTGGTGGTATGGATCATTATTTACTACCTCTACCATGTTTTGAAAAAGCACCAAGAAATCGCGGAGCAAAAACTGCTTGTGGAGAACTTAGCGAAGACTTCGGAACTGGAACTGCTCAAATCCCAACTCAATCCGCACTTTCTCTTCAATGCGCTGAACAGCATAAAGGCACTTGTGCTGATCGATACGGAAAAATCCCGGGAGGCAATCATCAAGCTCAGCGAACTGTTGCGCTTCACGCTCAATTATGAGAAAACGCCGCTGATCAGTATTTCCGAAGAGATCAACGAAGTGGTGAAGTATCTGGAATTGGAAAAGATCAGGTTTGGCAACAGGCTGGACGTAAAGATCGACTTGCAAGCTGAGACCTTGGATGCGAAAATCCCACCAGCGATGATTTTGACTTTGGCTGAAAATGCCATCAAACACGGCATCACGCAGCTTCCCGACGGCGGATTGATCGAGATCACCGCCTCCGCCAATTCCCAAAACGTAAAGATCGAAGTATCCAACAGCGGTGTTTTGAAGGACAATCAAAACAAAGGCATCGGCCTTAAAAATACCACCAAACGCTTGCATAGCCTTTTTGGTGACAAATCCGATCTGGTACTCAAGCGAAAAAGCGATAACCAAGTCTCCGTAACCATAACCTATCCACTGAAATACAATGCCCATGGACATCAAATGCTATCTGGTAGATGACGAAATGTTGGCGCTGATGGAGTTGGAAACGCTCCTCGCGCCTTTCGGCCAAATCAAGATTATCGGCAAATCCGACCGTGCTTCACAGGCCATTGCGGAGATCAACGAACTCAAACCTGACCTCATTTTCCTTGACATCAACATGCCGGGCACCAATGGCTTTGAGCTGTTGGAAGCATTGGATGAAAGCCCCGAGGTAATCTTTGTGACTGCTTACGATGAGTTCGCCTTGAAAGCCTTTGAGGTGAACGCCTTAGATTACCTCCTCAAGCCCGTCAATCCGGACCGACTCAAGGATGCCGTGTCAAAAATCTTAAAACGCATTCCCGAAAACAGAAACAATGCGCAGGAGAAACTTTCCCTCGACAAGAAGATATTTATAAAGGATGGGGAAAAGTGCTTTTTCGTACCGGTGAAGGATATTTCGCTCATAGAGAGCGATGGCAACTATGTGAAGGTTCACTTCGAAAACAAGAAACCCCTCCTCCACAAGTCGCTTACCTATATGGAAAACAGGCTGCCCGAGGATGTGTTTTTTCGTGCCAACCGACAATACATCATCAACCTGAACTATATCAAGAACATCGAGCCCTACTTCAATTCCACCTTGTTGGTCGAAATGCAGGGCGGACTCAAAGTCGACCTGAGTCAAAGACAAAGCGTAAAGTTCCGAGAGATTACGGGGGTTTAACGATACCTCACCTTTCTTCTCCAAAAGCAAGAGGTCTAAAATGTACTGGTTTCGGAGAAGCCGCAGGCGGTACAGGAAAAGATAATGATGCATCCAAGGAGGCTTATGCCTATATTGCAGTTCAGCGAAAAGTAGATTCGCCGACTTATTTCCATGAAAAACCACAAGATTCTTCCAGTTTTCAATCCCTTTGACCGAAGCCTCATCCAAGAAATCCCCATGCAGGGAAAAGAGGAATTGGAAAAGGCATTGGAGACAGCATACCGGCTTTTTACCGATCGAAAATCGTGGCTCCCACCCCACGCGCGCATTGATGTTCTAGGTAAATTGGAAACATTGATGCGGGAAAAAGCCGAGGAACTGACCATTTTGGCAAGCACGGAAGGCGGTAAACCCTACATGGACTCCAAAGTAGAAATCCATCGAGCCATCAACGGCGTCCGTATTGCCGCTGAGGAAATCGGACGCCTGAAAGGAACCCAAATACCAATGGGATTGACTGCATCGTCGACCGGGCGGCTGGCGTTTACCATGCATGAACCCATCGGTGTAGTCGCTGCCATCTCCGCTTTCAACCATCCCCTCAACTTGATCGTCCACCAAGTAGTGACAGCTTTTGCGCCGGGTTGCCCTGCAATCGTGAAGCCTGCAGGAACCACTCCGATGACCTGTCTTCGTTTTGTCGAATTGATGCAGGACGCAGGAGTGCCTACAGGGTGGGTGCAGGCTTTGATCCTTGACAACGAAGACGCGGAGATCTTGGCGACTGATAAGCGCGTGAGTTATCTCTCATTTATTGGTTCGGCAAAAGTAGGCTGGCACCTGAAGTCCAAGCTTTCGCCCGGAACCCGCTGTGCACTCGAGCATGGCGGTGCGGCACCTGTGTTTGTTGACCAAGATGTTGCATTGGAAAAAGTCGTTCCCGCTTTGGCCAAAGGCGGATTCTACCACGCCGGACAAGTATGTGTTTCGGTTCAGCGGGTGTTTGCGCACCATAGTATTGCTCGTAAGCTAGCGATGCAATTATCAGAAGCGGCCCAAAAATTAAAAGTCGGAAATCCGCTCGATCCCACAACTGAAGTCGGGCCTTTGATCCTTCCCAAAGAGGCAGACAGAATCCATAATTGGATTCAAGGCGCGATTGAAGAAGGTTCAGAACTGCTTTGTGGCGGCAACAAAATCGGAAAAACGTGTTATGCGCCGACAGTTCTATGGAATCCATCCGATAAGTCAAAAGTGTCGCAAGAGGAAATTTTTGGGCCGGTGGTTTGTGTCTATTCTTACGAGGATTTGGATGTGGCCATAGCAGCGGCCAATGCCATTCCATACCATTTCCAAGCGGCAGTTTTCTCAAGAAACCTCGACACCGCGTTGTATTGCGTGCAAAACCTCCAAGCCAGTGCAGTAATGGTCAACGACCATACCGCGTTCCGTGTCGATTGGATGCCATTTGGGGGTTGGGATGCTTCGGGAGAGGGCGTGGGAGGAATCGGTTATACCATGCGGGAGATGACAAGAGAAAAACTAATGGTGATGAAGAGTGAGGTATTTTGAATTATCAAATGCCAGACGAAAGATGACACACTTACGCCACCTTTTAAGTGCTTCAAATAAAATCCTCACCCTTTAAACTCGAACAAAAAAAAAATACGCGAATAAACCTCAACATATAAATATGGAAATCAAACACGAACACACTGAAACCAGGGGAGCATTTATCCTGATGGATGGCGACTCACAGGCGGGAAAAATGACCTATTCCATCGCAGGCCCGACAAAAATCATCATCGACCATACAGAAGTAGACCCTGCTTACAACGGACAGGGACTTGGAAAGAAACTTGTCCTCGCAGGTGTGGAATATGCGCGAACAAAAAATATCAAGATCCTTCCCCTTTGTCCGTTTGCCCGCGGGCTTTTTGGCAGGACCCCGGAATGGGGGGATGTGTTGGTGTAAGTCATCGCCCGATTTCCCCACTGGGATTAGGGGACTTATTCGAGCATTTTCATCAATCCCACGCAGGCTCATTTTTTTTCTAAGCATTGCGAAAAAACGCAATGAACATATGCCGTGCCCACAATTTGCGAATGAACAGAGGATCGTTTTTTGTATAACAAAATCAAAAACTGCGTTGGAATAAGAACAATGCCTTTCCCAAGCAAGGCGATTATTGAATTTCCAGAAAATCATTTTTCTTCTTGGCAAAATCTGCTTGAATCAAGCCCCTTGATTTTTCCTGCTGGATAAACCATCACTTAATTTTGATATAGATCAAGGATTAATCGATACAAATGTTCCAATTGATTTTAGTAGGAAACGTTTGAGTAGGTATTTCCAAAGCGAGGTTCGACAAAAACTGTTGCCATCAAGAATTTTCACAATTGACATTTGCCTTTTTCTGCAAAACAATCTGAGTTACCAATACCTCTTCAATCAGTATTTACGAATTATTTATTACGCAAAATCCGTCAAACACGAAAGGTTGCAAAAACTGACTTGTGTCGTCCAATGCTTTTAGTCTTTCCAAAATTTAAAATCCAAATCGTTCCTTTAAAAATTGACGCTATGAAAACCTTCTATGCAGTACTCGCTGTCTTCTTTATACTTGGTTCCATTCTGGAATACTTTTCGACCTATAAGGAACACCAAAACTATTATAGCCTTAAAGATTTCAAGAGCAGTCTAATGCTAATGTTAACTGCTCTGATTGTCGATTTGGGCAGTAAGATAGTGGCCATCTCGCTTCTGGATAAATTATCTTTCTATTCCATATGGTCACTAGGGTATGACTGGTGGGTTTGGATATCATGCTATATCCTGTGGGATTTTGTTTTTTATGTGAAGCACTATCTTGAACACAATGTTAGATTTATGTGGGCGATACATGTCAATCATCATTCATCAGAATATATGAATTTGTCGACCTCGCTACGATCTGGTGTATTCAAGGCTAGCTATAGGTATTTTTTCTGGGCAATTCCAATTCTAATAGGATTCCCGCTACCAATGTTTCTAATTCTGTATGGACTTGGAAAAGTATGGGCATTCTTCAGTCACAGCCAAAGATTAGGGAATTGGGGAATTTTGGAAAAATACACTATTACACCAACCCACCATAACCTTCATCACTCAAGCAATGAGGACAATCTCAACAAAAATTTTGGTGAGACATTTTTGATTTGGGATAAGCTCTTCAAGACATACAAAGAGACAAATAAACCGCTTAGTTTCGGGATAAATGAAAAAATCAACCATGACGACTTCAAAGAGGTTGTGTTTCATGAGTTTCGTTCTATGGTGTCTGACTTTTTAGCTGCCAAAAACTGGAGACAAAAGTTTAAAATTGTCTTTGGAAAACCATAGAGTATTTTTTGGTCATTCGATATTAATAGACGGATACAATAAGTCTAAATACCCTCAATCATTCCACTATCTTTCAAATGGCCTCGGCTTCGCTCGGCCGTAGAGAATAGCGGACATAAGGAGGGGAAAAATGGGCGGCTTCGTCGCCCTCCTCCCTCCTAGCCGCTCTATAATATCAGATACCGAGAGGAGTCGAGGTGTACATCAAAACAGACAGCGCTATTGGCAGCTTTGCAGAAAACCTTTTTAAGAAATCAATGAAACACCTCTTAAAAAAAATACTCACTTTTTTACCTGTATTCGTTCACCTGCATGCAATATAATTCTGCCATTGGATTGTGTAAATCTGGGGGTCTCAGCCAAATCAAATATCATCTGAAAATGATTTGATCAATTTTTGCCTTCTTTTTACTGATTGAACCTCACTTTGGAGACAGTTTTCTCTAACAAAATAAGACAAAAGAGTATCGGCGAATCGGGTCTGCTTTTGTCTCCTGTTCCTTTTGCAGTTCGATTTCTATAGGGGTATCTGCTTTGATGCACGTAGTCAAAAAAATAATCGTTGGAGAACAACTTAGCGGTACTGTAAACAGTGGACTGGCGTCCGCGGACGAGGATCCGCATTCGATTGCGCCTATTTAAGCTCAATGTGCAATTTTGAGGATACACATTATACGTGATTATTGAATTTCCAGAAAATCATTTTCAACCTTAGTAAGAACTGCTTGAATCTCACTGTTGGTTTTTTCCCCTCGGAAAACACATCCCTTAAATTTGGTATAAATGAACATTACCATGGGAACCACTCGAACTTCCAAAAGACTCAAGGGAATCCTGACGAAGGCAGTATCCCACCTATTGATTTTTTCAATGCTATTCTCCTGTATCAGCTACGCCCCCCTGAATTGGGCTCCCATCGAGGAAGACGGTTCTGATCAAAACAAAAAACTCAAGGAGAACTTTAGTGAGCTATACCGCAAAGAAATCTACCGGATCGTCGACAAAGAAGGAATTCACTATATGCTCTACCTGAAAGATTATGATGAGAAGAACCTATACGGATACGAGTATTTTGAAGATGACGGAAAACCAAAACCTGTTGGCGAGGACTTGATTGAGATTCCAATCCACGCTATTCAGGAAATTGAGGTACGGCAGGACGGAGCAAAAAGTACACTTATTTCCATTGGAGTTGGGGCAGTATTGATAGTGCTCTCCGTTGTCCTTGGCGTGGATCTTTTGGGTACCGATACTGACGACTAAAAACAAATACAACCATGAAAACAATCGGCAAAATTCTCACTATCCTCTGCGCAACTGCATTATTCAATGCATGTGTTTCCTACAAGGATTTCCCGGCAAAAAGGTCGATAGACCAATCCATCGACTATAGCGACCCCAATTTGAAATTGAACTTTAACTGGACTAAGACCTACAGGATTTGGGTGGATGACGGGAGAATGTTTGAAATGACGATGATTGATGAAAGCCCGGAAAAAATAATCGGTGTCTTAAAGAAAAACGCAAAAAAACCTGATATCTCAGGAATTGATAAATTCGAAATTCCGAGGAACCGTATCAAGGAAATCAAAGAATCGAAACCAAACCCAGTCGCCACAGGGCTTTTGGTTGGTACGTCCGTCATTTTGCTGATTTATGGAATCAGCGCTATCGTCTGGACTTCAACGTGGAACTCCCTGGTTAATTGAAATTGAAGCGACCTTGAATTCATTATCGGACTGCTTATACCCCAAATATTTCCGCATTACAATTAGGTTCATATAGGGTTATTCATATTCCAAACACCCGGTTTTTTTTCGCAAATTGCATGTATATAAAAGCAAAAAAATGAACCCAACCATCAAAGTCCTGGTCGTAGGCTGCGGCAATATGGGTGCTTCGCATGCCACTGCCTATCACTACATGCCTGAATTCGAAATCGTCGGCCTCGTGGCAAGAGGAGACAGCAAGGTGAAGTTGAACAAGAAACTAGGTGCGAATTATCCGCTTTTTGATGATTTCGCATCCGCATTAAGACAGACCAAGCCCGATGCGGTTTGCATTTCCACTTATCCCGATACCCACGAAGACATGGCCATAGCGGCATTGGAGGCGGGCGCACATGTATTTATCGAAAAGCCGCTTGCCGACACCGTCGAGGGTTCGCAGCGCATTATCGACGCCGCGGTCAAGGCCAACAAAAAAGTCGTCGTGGGCTATATCCTGCGTCACCATCCCTCCTGGGAAAGATTTATCCTTGAAGCCCAACAACTCGGCAAGCCGCTTGTGATGCGCATGAACCTCAACCAACAAAGCCACGGATTCATGTGGGACGTGCACAAAAACCTCATGGCAAGCCTCAGCCCTATCGTGGACTGCGGGGTACATTATATAGATGTGATGTGCCAAATGACACGATCCAAACCGATCTCCGTCGCAGCCATCGGGGCAAAGATGACCAACGAGATACCCGACTGGAATTACAATTATGGCCAACTCCAAATCCGATTCGACGATGGTTCTGTCGGATGGTATGAAGCAGGTTGGGGTCCAATGATTTCAGACAATGCCTTCTTTATCAAAGACGTGTTTGGACCGAAAGGAGCTGTATCGATCGTTGCAAAAAATGCCGGCGCTGCTGGAAAATCAGATGATGTAGATTCCCATACCAAAACAGAAAGTATCAAGGTCCACTATGCGGATTTGGATGAAAAGAATCATTTCACCAAAAAGGACTTTTGGATCGATATGACAGATGAGCCTGACCATCAGGGACTCTGCGACAGGGAACAGCAGTATTTTTTGAGGGCTATTCGGGAAAATATCGATCTGACCGACCATTTGCAGGATGCGCTCAATAGCTTGAAGATCGCTTTTGCCTGTGATGAATCTGTGAAAACAGGGAAAATGATCTATCTCGACTAAATATGGAAACAGGAGAAATGGGTTTGGCCGTACATGGAATCCTTTTCACCATCCTGTTTTTGATGCATGCTTGGGCTTTTCGTGAGAAAAGCCTTAAGTTTTTTAGCCCAGCCGGCTGGCCAAAAAACATCGGTATCCATTTTGGTTTGTTGTCCGCGGGAATTTTGCTTTGGGGAATTTACCCGGTTTGGTACCATGGTTTGGGCAAATCTTTCAACTTATTGTTTGGCGAGGAAGGAATATCTTGGACTTGGACGATCTTGATCATTGCACTTTCGGGCATGGCATTCTTCATTGGAAAGCGCCAAGCGAAGCTCGTAGACTTTTCAGAGGTACATTTTCTCAGGAAACCAGCTACTTTAATACTTATAATTTAATTCCTCGCCCGAATCATCTTCCTTATTGCCTACGAAATGTGGTTCAGGGGATGGTTTCTCGGCGAACTCTTGGCAGAATTCGGAACAATTTGGATTGCCATTGGTATCAATACAGCTTTGTATTCCTTTATACATTTCTTTGCCGGGAGAAAAGAAGCGATTTCGGCGATCCCTTTCGGGATTATCCTATGTCTGCTGACAATCGAGTTGCAAGTTGTTTGGCCAGCGGCAATAATTCATTTGTTTTTGTCCCTTGGATTCGAGTTGAATTTCATTTTGAGATTGAACAACGACAACATAAGTCGGTGAAAATCATTCATAATAGTAAAAAACGCCAAAAATCATCAAATATTTAGCCCGCATTTTTTTGCATTTTGATGGCAGAAAAATTTTCTTCGTAAAATTTTATACTGTAAATCAATATTTTTTTCAAATAATATTTTTCTAATTTGGTTTTTTTATCCAATTTTATTTCCGACTCTTCAAGTCTTAACACCCATCTTTCACCAATTTTATCACCTACCAATGAAAATTCCCTCCACAAAAGGTGTTTTCAGAATATGTTTCTGGATAGCTATTTACAGCTTCCTAACGATACAGGCTTCAGAAGCCTATATAAACGAAGCTAAACTTTCCGCCGATCGAAATACTGGTTTGCGTCGATTGACAGTGTCCGAAGGAAGAATCCATCCATCATTCGATCCCTCCATCACAAGCTACAAAATCGAGGTGCCATTTTCGACCTTCTCGATCAGCATGATGCCGAGTGTGTCGGATGCGGCGAGCTCCCTGACAATCAAAGGAAAAAGGATACTGCCCGACCAAGATTCGCCTAGGATTCTTCTGATGCCGGGAAGAAACATTATCAGTTTGCGTGTCCTCGAAAAAAATGGAGCTGAAGCAACCTATACTTTTGAAATCTGGAGAAATGCTCCTGTTCGCGGCGAGACATTCAACTTCAAAACACAATCAGACGATTGTGGACAATTTATAGACGAAGACGAATGCCAGGCAGCAAGAGCCGATGATGATGGCGACGGAATTCCAAACTTCCTTGATTTTTGTCCAAATACTCCTCCCGGTAGCTCTGTAGATGCGAGTGGTTGTGGAGAAGCGGAAAAAGATACTGATGGCGACGGGGTAACCGATGACTTAGACATTTGTCCGGACACTCCCGTAGGTGAATCAGTAAATGCCGAAGGTTGTAGCGCATCTCAAATCGACACGGACAAAGATGGCGTTCCTGACATGCAGGACCAATGTCCAAATACTCCCGAAGGAGAAGCCGTCGACGCAAACGGATGTTCCGATTCTCAAAAAGACACGGATAATGACGGTGTGACCGACAACTTGGACCAGTGTCCAAATACACCTGCCGGTTCTACTGTAGATGCGAATGGCTGTAGCCCTGACCAAATCGATACGGATGGGGACGGCGTTCCAGATTATTTGGATCTGTGTCCAGATACGCCTATGGGTTCGACGGTCGACGCAAATGGTTGTGCGGACTCTCAAAAAGATACCGATGGGGACGGCGTAACGGATGACCGCGATCAATGTCCAAACACACCGGCTGGTTCTACCGTCGATGCAAATGGCTGTACGCCTGATCAAATTGATACGGACAACGATGGCGTACCCGATTATCTGGATCTATGTCCAAATACCCCAATGGGCTCCACAGTTGATGCCAATGGCTGTGCCGATTCCCAGAAAGATACAGATGGTGACGGTGTTTCGGACGCCAATGACCTTTGCCCCAATACACCTTCCGGCTCCACAGTAGATGCAAACGGATGTGCGGAATCCCAAAAAGACACAGACAATGACGGTGTGACCGATGACAGGGATCAATGTCCCAATACCCCAGCCGGTTCGACTGTCGATGCAAACGGCTGTGCCGATTCACAGAAAGACTCAGATGGGGACGGTGTTTCGGACGCCAATGACCTTTGCCCCAATACACCTTCCGGCTCCACAGTAGATGCAACCGGATGTGCGGAATCCCAAAAAGACACAGACAATGACGGTGTGACGGATGACAGGGATCAATGTCCCAATACGCCGGCCGGTTCAACAGTTGACGCAAATGGCTGCGCGGAAACCCAAAAAGACACGGATGGTGATGGCGTAAATGATGCAATTGACCAATGTCCCAATACTCCGGCGGGCTCAACGGTCGACGCCAATGGCTGCGCGGATTCACAAAAAGACTCTGATGGAGATGGTGTGAATGACGCGATCGACCAATGTCCAAATACACCTGCAGGTTCAACTGTTGACGCAAATGGCTGTGCGGAAACACAAAAAGACACGGATGGTGATGGCGTAAATGATGCTATTGACCAGTGTCCAAACACGCCCGCAGGCTCCACAGTAGATGTTAACGGATGTGCAGATACCCAAAAGGATACAGATGGTGACGGTATTTCTGATGCCAATGACCAATGTCCAAACACGCCTTCAGGCTCAACTGTTGATGCCAACGGATGTGCGGAAACACAAAAAGACACGGATGGTGATGGCGTAAATGATGCTATTGACCAGTGTCCAAACACGCCCGCAGGCTCCACAGTAGATGCAAACGGATGTGCAGATACCCAAAAGGATACAGATGGTGACGGTATTTCTGATGCCAATGACCAATGTCCAAATACACCTTCAGGTTCCACCGTGGACGCCAATGGCTGCTCCGATGCCCAAAAAGACACGGATGGCGACGGCGTAAATGACGCGCTCGACCAATGTCCCAATACTCCTTCAGGATCAACAGTGGATGCGAATGGTTGTGCTGCTACGCAAAAAGACACAGATGGTGATGGTATTTCTGATGCCAATGACCTTTGCCCAAATACCCCTCCAGGATCAACAGTCGATGCGACCGGTTGCGCAATTTCGCAAAAGGATACTGACGGTGACGGAGTAAATGATGCCATAGACCAATGTCCAAATACTCCTGCAGGTTCGACTGTAGATGCCAATGGCTGTGCTGAATCTGAAAAAGACACTGATGGCGACGGCGTGACAGACGACATTGACCAGTGTCCAAATACTCCCGCGGGTTCGACCGTTGATTCAAATGGTTGCGCAGATGCACAAAAGGATTCCGATGGTGACGGAGTTTCTGATGCCATAGACCAATGTCCAAATACCCCAGCGGGCTCTACCGTAGATGCCAACGGCTGTGCGGAAGCGCAGAAAGACACCGACGGGGACGGTGTTACCGATGATCTTGACCAATGTCCAAATACGCCTGCAGGGTCCACTGTAGACGCTAACGGTTGTGCCGAAACGCAAAAAGACACCGACGGTGATGGCGTGTCGGATGCCGTTGACCAATGCCCGAATACACCTTCGGGATCGACTGTGGATGCCAACGGATGTGCGGAAGCACAGAAAGACACCGACGGTGACGGCGTAACCGATGACCTGGACCAATGTCCCAATACGCCTGCTGGCTCCACTGTGGATGCAAACGGTTGCGCCGAAACACAAAAAGATACCGACGGTGACGGAGTTTCTGATGCCGTTGACCAATGCCCAAATACACCTCCCGGATCGACTGTTGATGCCAACGGATGTGCAGAAGCGCAGAAAGACACCGACGGCGATGGTGTAAATGATGCACTAGACCAATGTCCAAATACCCCGGCTGGCTCAACGGTAGATACAAATGGCTGCGCAGAAACCCAAAAAGATACCGACGGTGACGGAGTTTCTGATGCCGTTGACCAATGTCCTAACACGCCTCCCGGTTCGACTGTCGATGCCAATGGGTGTGCAAATTCCCAAAAGGATACAGATGGCGATGGCGTAACAGATGACTTGGATCAATGTCCCGCAACACCTGCTGGATCAACCGTAGATGCCACTGGATGTGCGCCATTTGAAAAAGACACCGACGGTGACGGAATTCCCGACGACCAAGACCAATGTCCAAATACGCCAATCGGCTCAACTGTCAATGCCCAAGGATGTAGCATTGACCAAATTGATACCGACCAAGATGGTGTCGCTGATTACCTAGATCTCTGCCCCAATACACCTTCGGGTCTTGCTGTTGACGCTAATGGCTGCGCGGACAGCGAAAAAGACACGGACAACGATGGTGTTACCGATGACTTGGATCAATGTCCAGGTACCCCAGCCGGCCAACCTGTAGATGCAAACGGCTGCGCAGAAACCCAGAAAGACACTGATTCAGACGGAGTTTCTGACGCAAACGACCTTTGCCCCAATACTCCCGCCGGTACTACCGTGGATGTAAATGGATGTGCTGATTCCCAAAAAGACACGGACAATGACGGCGTATTTGATGATGCAGACCAATGTCCGAATACACCTACAGGTGAGCCGGTTGACGCCAATGGCTGTGCGGAATCCCAAAAAGATACCGATGGTGATGGGATCACTGACAATCTCGACTTGTGTCCAAATACACCTGCAGGCTCCATGGTCGACGCCAATGGCTGCGCCGATTTTGAAAAAGACACCGACGGAGATGGCGTGACAGATGACATCGACCTCTGTCCGACAACTCCTACCGGCGAAATGGTGGACGAATTCGGATGCTCAGTCAACGAGCCTTTTATTACCCAAGTAGTCGGCACAGAGACATTAGACGCAATCGAGGTACCTTGGGCTACGCCTTTGGACCAGATTACCTTGCCAAGCCAGATTTTGGTATTGACCAATAATGGCGATTGGGTGTATTTGCCGATCACTTGGAACACGGCTTCTTATGATTCATTGCAAAGCGGAACCTATGTGTTTGAAGGCGTGATCACGTTCCCCAACAGCTGGGAGGATCAATTACCTGGTCCGCCGACTATTACAGTTATTGTGCTTGCGAAGCCTGCACCGGAAGACCTGCTTTTGAGCAACGACCTTTTCGCCCAAAACAATGATCCTTCGATCTTCATCGGTGATTTCAAAGTCATTGACCCTACGGATGATATCCATACGATCGCATTGGTGCCGGACGCTGCTGACAACAGCTTGTTTGAAATCGTTGGAAACCAATTGTTCTGGAACAACTCCGAACTGAGACCGGGCGAAACCGAATTCACCATTGTCGTCACCGTCACTGACCGCGCAGGCAATGTGTTCCAAAAAGAATTTGTAATCACCAGGGAAATCCTGCCACTCGAGTCGATCCAAATCCCCAACACCTTTACGCCTGATGGCGACGGTGTCAACGACGAATGGGGAGTCGGAGCGCTGAAAGTCTACAAATCGTACATGATCCACATATACGAACGGGGCGGTCTGCGGGTCTTCTTCACCGATGATGCGGACGAACTGTGGGATGGTACCTATCTGGGAACCGTCCTTCCGAGGGGAACCTACTACTTTGTGATCGAGGTGAAAGACACCCAAGAAACACGAAAAGGTATGCTCAATCTTCTTAGAAATTAACTCTTCTGATATCAAGCCCTCCCGAAGTGAAACCCGGGAGGGTCAACACACCAATTATGAAATTCTTTAATCGTATGAAAAAACTGATCTTGTTCATTTGTCTCGGCGTCTTTTCTGCCAATTGGGCCTCAGCCCAATCCAGAAAATACGTCAGCCAATTCAACCAGTTCCAGAGTTATTTCAACCCGGGACTGACTGGATATGAAGGCTCGACCTTTAGGGGATTTGTCCGCAACCAATGGGCAGGCTTTGAAGGGGCACCAAAAACCTATTTCGTTTCTCTTGAAATAGATCCTTCGGAAATCAAGGGATCCGGCGAAGAAAATATTGTAGAAGGAAAAAACGCGATCGGCGTCCACTTGGTAAACGATCAATACGGCCCATTCAAAGACACCGAAATGGTTATCAGCTATGCTTCTAGGATAAGGGTTGGAAAAAGCTCCAATCTAAGACTTGGTGCGGCGATGAACTATTCGATGGTAGGCCTCGACGGCAACAACCTGACAACCGAACAGGCCGATGACCCTACGGTAAACCAATTTCTCAACAGCTTTGCCAACATGACGATATTGGATTTCAACCTTGGCATGGCACTCACTTCGCAAAACTACTACTTCTCCTATGCCGCCCACAACCTAAACAGGGGAGGCATCAGTTCAGGAGACATTTTCCTGGAAAGCAAACCAATCGTAAGCATTTTCCAAACTGGTTTTCGTCATTCGGTTACGCCAAATGTGTCGATTTTTTCCCACGTGATGTATAGGATTCAGTCTGACTTGCCATCCACGATGGAGTTTAACATCAAGGCACTCCTGATGGAAAAAGTATGGGTTGGCGTGGGGCACCGTATCGACTACGCGTTCAACATGCAGCTGGGCTATGCCATGCCAAAGTTCAAGTTTGGCTATGCCTATGAGATGCCCGTTAGCGGTTCGTACCTCATTCCAAATCCAACCCATGAATTCATGCTATCCTATTACCTATTTAGAAAAAGTGATAGCATGAGAAAAGTCGGGGATTTGATCTGGTAATTGTAAACTGAACGATAAACTCCTTGAACTTCAAGTGATAATCCTTGCAACTGAAGTGAATTGAGGCAAAAAAGCCATGCCTCTTTGGAATTGCCAATTCTCAAGCACATTATTCAGCCAAACTCTATCAACATTTCAAGAGTACATTTTTCAATATCTGGCTATACATTTTTTAAGCAAAAGAAAAAGGGTGCCCGCAAGACACCCTTTTCTTTTTTCTACCTGATTTTCCGTGTTTTCAGTTTGCCAGGGTAAACACCGGACTCACAACCGAGGTGGTTGGCACCACATCAAAAGGCTCTGACGATGATTGAGGTATGGGCACATTGGAAAATAGGGCCAATCCAAAATTACTCAATTCGGTTACACTAAGAATCTTGATACTGACAGCGGGCAAAGACCCGTCACTCCCATCTGTTCTTTCGCTTACACTTAGAATCTCAAATGCCACCATCCCCAAATTTGCACCTTGCATGTTGCCCTCCAAAGGCGAATAATTGATGGAGATGTCGCTGTCGTAGACCATAGCCAGAATTTTATATCCAACCAACATTTTGAGACCGGTGGCGCGCAGTGGCGTCACGTTTTGGATTTCGTCCAACAATACCTCCCTATCATCATCAATATTCGGCGCACCCAATCCCGGTCCAGGAGTCAGGTAATTTCTCGCCCCATTATCTGTCGGTCCGGCATTGATCCATTTATTGGGTATGGTATTTAAGGCAAACCAACCTTCGTCGCCTACCTCGCCTGTATAAAGTGTGATCGTCTTTCCCTTGTTTTCCGCAAAAAATTTCAATTGCTGCCGAAGTCCTACCGCGGCAATCTGATCATTGACATCTGTCTCGCTAAAGTTGTTTGGCGCAGAACCATTATCGATGCTGTCTTCGTCAATCGCAAGAAGCACTACATAATCGCTTGGTCCGCCGGGGAGACCATCATCGTTGGTCTCATTCATACACGATCCCAACAGCACGAAGACCAGCAGGATATATACTCCGATTCTTTTTTTCATAGCCTGTACTCAAATGGATTGAAGAGGAATTCTCCTTTATCAAATAAAATGCCAAAAACATTTAATTTATACTTTATTTTAAAATATATAAATATTTGATAATCAATAATATATATAATTTCAGATGAGAGTTTGTTTACCATTGACAAAAAACAGAGCGTAAATTGTCCTTCAATACGGCGATCGCTTATCAAAAAATAAGACTTCCCTTCGGATTCGACTTGGCAGGCTGGATGCCATTCCCTATCTTTCTATGAATGATCCCGGACCGCTTTTTCCTGCGAAAAACGTCCCTAGACCCAAAATATTGCGATGAAAAATGTTGTCATAACCGGAGGTGCAAGTGGAATTGGACTGGCTATCACCCGGCTGTTCGCCCGAAACGGGCACCACGTTTTTTTCCTAGATTACAATGTAGCCACTGGGATCGAGGTGGAGCGCGAACTCATGGAATCTGGCCACACGGTGAAGTTTTTGGAGGCAGACGTCTCCAGCATGGAATCCGTCGCGAAGGCATTCGCCTCCATCCCCCCTACCCTAGACGTATTGGTCAATAATGCCGGAATATCGCATATTGGCAATCTAGAGAATACGGCCGAATCGGATTTTGAGCGATTGTTCCAAGTGAATGTAAAAGGCGTATTCACCTGTTCCCAACTTGCTTTGCCAAAGTTGAAGGCCAACAAAGGTGGAGCCATCATCAATATGTGTTCGGTAGCCGCCACAATCGGACTTCCGGACAGATTTGCCTATTCGATGACCAAGGGCGCTGTGATGTCCATGACATTGTCTATGGCAAGGGATTTTGTCGCAGACAATATCCGCTGCAACTGCATATCTCCGGGACGTGTACATACCCCATTTGTAGACGGTTTTCTGGCAAAAAACTACCCTGGCCAGGAGAAAGAGATGTTTGCGAAACTTGCGGCCACCCAACCTATCGGAAGAATGGGCACACCCGAAGAAATTGCCGGTATGGTGTATTATTTGGCTTCAGATCAGGCAAGCTTTATCACCGGAAGCAACTACAACATCGACGGAGGCTTTATGGGCTTAAAGATGTGAGCTCATTGACCTGCAAAGAGATTCCAGATTAAGTTCACGATTGGTTGGCCAAGGCCGCGTTTCGAGTAAATCCTAATTCCGAGTTCTCAAACCATTATATATACTTTAAACCTAAAAAATGCACTTATGAAATTGATCAGATTCGGCGAGGCTGGCAGGGAAAAACCAGGCATAGAAACCCAACATGGAACACGACTTGATTGCAGCGGTTTTGGGGAAGATTGGTCGGAGGAGTTTTTTGAAAATGATGGCCTAACACGGCTTTCCGCTTGGTTGAAAGCCAATGAAGCCAAACTCTCCGAAATCCCAAAAAACGCCCGTCTTGGTTCGCCTATCAAACGACCTTCAAAGATCATCTGCGTCGGTTTGAACTATGCCAAACATGCGCAAGAAAGCGGGATGCCGCTTCCCGAAGTGCCGATTTTGTTTATGAAAGCAACTTCCTCGCTTTGCGGCCCTTTTGACCCAATCATCATACCGAAGAATTCCGAAAAAACAGACTGGGAAGTCGAGCTAGCTGTCGTCATCGGAAAAAAGGCAAGTTATGTCGGTAAGGAAAATGCGATGGATTACGTGGCGGGATATGTCCTTCACAACGATGTTAGCGAGCGGGATTTTCAATTGCACCATGGGGGCCAATGGGTGAAAGGAAAGAGTGCCGATCACTTTGCTCCTTTGGGGCCCTTTTTGGCAACCAAGGACGAGATTAGGGATCCCCACAACCTCCGTCTATGGCTGAAAGTCAACGGACAAACCCTACAAGATAGCAACACCTCTGATTTGGTTTTTGACATTCCCACGCTGGTCTCGTACATCAGCCAATATATGACCTTGCTTCCTGGTGATGTGATCTCGACGGGCACTCCGTCCGGAGTCGGATTGGGTCTCAAGCCACCAAGATACCTTGTGGAAGGTGATGTAGTCGAGCTTGGAATCGATGGGCTCGGTACGGCCAAGCAAGTGGCAGTGAATTGGAAAGCGAATTAGATTACAGTGGCAGTGTGCAGTAACAGTTGGCAGTGAGCATTGTTCAGGCGAATAGCCGCAATCGCGCTGAAAACGGTGAAAGATCGAAAAATCGCGTTCCTTCCAAATAACCGATAACTCAAAACCCATTCGAATAGCCCTTGAAAATCGACGCCCATCAGCATTTCTGGAAATACGATCCTGCACGGCATGCTTGGATCGACAAATCGATGTATAAGATTCGCCGTAATTTCTTGCCGGAGGATTTGTGGCCTGAAATGAAAGCAAATGGGATTTCGGGCTGTGTAGCAGTGCAGTCAGATGAAACGGAAAATGAGACTAGATTTCTGCTCGATCTCGCCAACAGGTTTGACTGGATCAAGAAAGTGGTAGGTTGGGTTGATCTAAAATCAGCGGATATCGAATCTAAATTGGAACGATATCAAACTGACACACGGCTGGCTGGGTTTCGGGCAATCCTGCAAAGCCTCGAACCTGAAGCGATGGAAGACAGTGCGTTTTTGAACGGAATAGGCCGTTTGGAAAGATTTGGATTTACCTACGATGTGCTGATTTTTCCAAGACATTTGGAAAAAGCATACGAGCTGTGCCGAAAATTCCCGAATCAGCCGTTTGTGCTTGACCATTTGGCGAAGCCGGGTATCAAGGCAGGGGAATTCGCAAATTGGAGCAAGTGGATTGCGAAAATGGCGGAATTGCCAAACGTTTGTTGCAAGGTTTCAGGCATGGTCACCGAAGCGAATTGGAGCAATTGGAAATCTGAGGACTTCAAGCCTTATCTTGACTTTGTCACCGAACATTTCGGTACAGATCGCTTGCTTTATGGAAGCGATTGGCCGGTTTGCTTGGTCGCGGGCACATATTCGGAAGTTTTCGACTTGGCAGACAGCTATTTCCAAAACTTCAGCGAAAGTGAGAAACAAGCCATTTTCGGGAAGAATGCGATGCGCTTTTATGGGATTCAATTCTAAAACCTCGTGAAAAAATAGGGAAAACGATTATTAACTTCATTCAATAAAAAGCAACACTGTAACCATGAACCTCCACCTTTCCGACAAAGTTTTCCTGATATCCGGCGGTGCCAAAGGCATAGGCGGAGCCATCAGCCGCCTGATTGCCGAGGAGGGTGGCATTCCTGTGATGATCGACCCATCCGAAAAAGAAGGTTCCGCTTTGGTAAAGGAATTTGGGCAGATTGGCGCCAAGTCCCTGCATATCCAAAAACGACTCCAAAGTCCACAGGATGCTGATGAGGCGGTCAAGTTCGCATTGGCCGCTTTCGGCAGAATTGATGGCGTAGTCAACAATGCGGGTGCGAATGACGGTGTTGGCCTGGAAAACGGAAACCCTGAAGCTTTTCGCAAATCGGTGGAAAGCAACTTGGGACACTACTACGACCTGGTACATTATGCACTTCCCGCCTTGAAAGTATCAAAAGGGAGCATCGTCAACATCAGCAGTAAAACCGCCATAACCGGACAAGGCAATACAAGCGGATACACCGCTGCAAAAGGTGGCCAACTTTCACTGACCCGGGAGTGGGCCGTCGAGATGCTTCCTTACGGTATCCGCGTGAATGCAGTAATCCCGGCGGAAGTCATGACTCCCCTGTATCAAAAATGGCTGAATACATTTCCCAACCCGGAAGACAAACTGGGCGAGATATCCAGACGGGTTCCCCTGGAGCGAAGAATGACCAAACCGGAGGAAATTGCCAATATGGTCGTGTTCCTTCTCTCCGGCCGATCCGCCCATACGACCGGACAGCACATCTTCGTGGACGGGGGATACACGCATTTGGATAGGGTTGTTTAGGGATTTGAGACATGAGATTTGAGGTATCAGTTTAGATGGAAATCTGGGTGTGTCCTAGGAATTGAAATGGCCGCAGACGAGGGCATACTGACGGATCCCATATGAAAATATCAAGAATCGTAACCATGGAATCCACTTTCGATAAATCAGAAAAAAAACCCTTCAAGCCCCAATAACCTTTTAACCTAATAACTTTATAACGTTTCGAGCTCAAACCCGCCCATGACCCAAAAGCCTGCCCTTGTCCCCAGCAATCTACTCCTGCCATTCATTCTAATTACATCCTTGTTTGCATTGTGGGGTTTTGCCAATGATATCACCAATCCGATGGTGGCAGCCTTTAAGCGGGTGCTGGAACTGAACAATGTCCAAGCTTCTTTGGTACAGATGGCCTTTTATGGAGGG
Source organism: Mariniradius sediminis (assembly GCF_021491425.1). Lineage (NCBI taxonomy): Bacteria > Pseudomonadati > Bacteroidota > Cytophagia > Cytophagales > Cyclobacteriaceae > Mariniradius > Mariniradius sediminis. Next base: position 168,029 of record NZ_JAKEVZ010000010.1, read on the forward strand.
TATTTTACGATGGCTCTGCCGGCAGCGCTTTTTATCAAAAAATACAGCTACAAAACAGGTGTACTCATCGGCATGGGGCTTTATGCTTTTGGAGCAATCCTGTTTTTTCCTGCCGCAGCTTGGGAAAGCTATGCATTCTTCCTGTTGGCGCTGTACATACTGACTTTTGGTTTGGCTTTTTTGGAGACAACAGCGAACCCCTACATACTTTCCATGGGACCAGCGGAAACAGCAACCCAAAGGCTCAACCTCGCACAGGCATTCAATCCAATGGGTGCCTTGGCTGGACTATTTGTGGCCAAAGAATTCATCCTCAATGCACTGCAATCCAATGCAACAGATGCTGCGGGAAATGTCATTTTCCCCTCACTGGATGAATCAGCCAAAGCAATCATCCGCACCAATGACCTGATGGTCATTCGGGATCCTTATGTGATGTTGGGACTTGTAGTCATCGGGCTCGGAATTGTGATTGGGATCGCCAAGATGCCCGAGAATAAAACGAACAACGGTAGCCTTGATTTTTGGCCTTCGATGAAACGTCTGTTTCGAAAGCCGCAATTCGTAGAAGGCGCGGTTGCCCAGATGTTCTATGTTGGTGCCCAAATCATGGTATGGACCTATATCTACCAATATGCCGAAGTCTTGGGAATCGATAATGCATCCGCAGTCAATTATGCCTATACCGCGCTGATACTTTTTCTCATCGGTAGGTGGATTTGTACCTTTTTATTGCGTTATCTGAAATCAGCCAAGCTCTTACTTTACTTTTCCATACTTGCGGGATTATTTACCCTTGGTGCGATCTTCTTACCCGGAATGCCCGGACTTTACAGTTTGGTTGGGATTTCTTTTGCGATGTCCCTTATGTTTCCGACCATTTATGGGATAGCCTTGGAGGACCTTGGGGAGGATGCCAAATATGCCGCGGCTTTTCTCGTTATGGCCATTGTCGGCGGGGCAATCATGCCCACCCTACAAGGGATTATCCTGGACATCGGAGGTACAGGATATGCCGATACGCTGATTCTAGGCGTCCCCGAAGTCAACTTTTCATTTATACTCCCCTTCTGCTGCTTTGCCGTCGTAGGGTTGTTTGCCTGGAGAAGGTAAGAAGGACGCAAAATCCGACTATTGCGATCTTTTCGCACCTCCGTCGATTTAAAATGAAAAAGTCTCAAAAGAATTTGGATTATTAAACACTGTTCAATTACATTTGCTTGTACAATCCGATATCATGGGAGTAGCAGAAAGAAAGCTTAGGGAAAAAGAAGAACTGAAGGACCTTATCTTGAAGGCTGCTAAAGAACTTTTTATCGAAAATGGAATCGAAAAGACTTCCATCCGAAACATTGCAGACAAGATCGAATATTCTCCCGGGATCATCTATCATTATTTCCAAGACAAGAACGAGATCTTCCATGCCTTGCATTCATTGGGCTTCCAAGAAATGAGAAAAAGAATGCAAATCCTCTCAGCCATTGCTGACCCAATGAGCCGGTTACGGGCAATGGGCAAGATTTATATCCAATTTGCGATGGAAAACACGGATATGTATGACCTCATGTTCATCAAAGAAGCGCCAATCGAACACCTTGAAAACCGGAAAACCGAATGTTGGGATGAGGGAAACGGCACTTTCCAGCTTCTCAGGATGACCGTCAAGGAATGTATGGCAAAAGGGCATTTTGAGGGTCATTCGCTTGAACCACTTTCATTTATGATCTGGTCAACTGTACATGGGATGTGTTCCCTTTTTATTCGCGGAAGGGTGACCGTTTTGGAAATGTCAGAAGTGGATCAAATTGTCGAGAATGGTTACCAATCATTTTTGAGAATTATAGATAGGCTTTAAAAAATTTTACCCAATAATTAAACACTGTTCATTTTATTTACATCGTATTAATTATGAAAATAGACCACAAAAAACTTCTCCTTTCCTGGGCGCTTTTTTTTGGCTTCCTCAGCCAGGTCAGAGCCCAAAGCCAATTGGATTTATACATCCAAGAAGGGCTCCAAAACAATTTGGTCCTGAGGGACAAGACCATCTCGCTGGATCAGAGCTACTTGGCACTAAAGGATGCCAAGAGCTTCTTTTTGCCACAGATTGACTTTGGCGCGAATTATACCCTTGCAGCCGGGGGAAGGGCCATCGTGATTCCTTTGGGTGATTTGCTGAACGGTGTTTATGCTTCGCTGAACACCTTGATGGATCAGCAGCTCTTCAGACCGCTCCAAAACGTCGAGGAACAGTTTATGCCCAACAACTTCTATGACGCGCGATTCCGGGTGAGCTATCCGATCATCAATCCAGACCTGCATTTCAACAAACAGATCAAAAGGGAATCTGTGAAGCTTCAAGAGTACGAGATAGATATCTACAGGGCCGAATTGACCAAAAACATCAAGCAAGCCTATTACAAGTATTGCTTGGCATCCACTGCTGTGGATATCCTGAAAGCCTCCAAAGTATTGGTAGAACAAAACCTCCGCGACAATAAGTCCTTATTAGCCAATGGAAAAGGCTTGCCAGCCCAGGTCCTGCGTGCGGAAAGTGAAGTCGAAAACATCAATGCACAGCTTATCGATGCCGAAAATAGGATGAAAAACGCCGCCTATTACGTGAATTTTCTCCTGAACAGAAACCTTGAATCCGAAGTCATTTTTGAAAAACAACTGATAGACACTGCTTATCTGACTGCGCTTACTGAAACCACGGACTTCTCGAATCGATCAGAAATCCAGCAAATCAACACCGCAAAAGGCATTCAGGGAACCGTACTGAAGATGAACCAAATGTTTGCCGTGCCTAGGCTGAATACCTTCGCAGACTTCGGCATGCAGGGCTTTGACTTTGACTATTCTGAGAAAAGCAGGTACATACTCTTTGGAGTCAACATGACTGTACCGGTCTTTCAGGGTGGCAGAAACAGGAACAATATCCAACGTGCCCAAAATGAACTGGAGCGCTTGGACTACAAGTCCGATTTGCTTGATCAGTCCATCGAAATGGCCTTGCGAAGCTCCAAAAACAACATCCAAGCGGCACAGGCGGCCAAAAACTCAGCCGAAACCAACCTTCGGTCAGCCACCTCCTATCTGCGGTTGGTCGATCGGGGATACCGAGAAGGGACTTTCTCCCTGATCGAATTTCTGGACGCACGCAACCAATTTACCCAATCCGAACTCAAGCTGACCTTGGCGGACTACACGCTGTTGTCGGCAATCGCAGACCTTGAAAGAGAACTAGAAACCTTGAACAAATAATCATGAAAACGCTCCAATCAATCATTTTTGCCGGAATGGTCGCCGTCGGGACATTGGCCTGCGGCAGCAAGGGGGAAACCATCAAAACCGACATACCCCAAGGAAGAATCCCCGTGAAAGTCCTTTCAATCGAACCACAAGGATCCAATATCCAGCTACAGGCAAGTGGAAAATTCACAACTGACGACGAAACAATGCTTTCCTTCAAGACCGGGGGGATAATCAATCAAGTGCTGGTCGGCGAAGGCGACAAGATCAAGAAAGGCCAACTCTTGGCGACGCTCGACCTCACTGAGGTAAACGCAGGAGTCAACCAAGCGCAATTGGGATACGAAAAAGCACTTCGGGATTACGAACGCGCACAGCGTCTTTTGGCGGATTCGGTCGCAACACTCGAACAGGCACAAAACGCGAAAACAGCCTTGGACATTGCTTCCCAGGTACTCGATGCTGCTAAATTCAACCTGAGCTATTCCCAAATCCGCGCCGTGAAGGATGGGTTTGTACTCAAAAAATTTGCCAACGTGGGACAGCAGGTCTCCGCGGGCTCACCTGTCCTCCAAACCAACGGAATCGGAAAAAACGATTGGATCCTAAAGGCCACGCTAAGTGATAAGGATTGGGCACTCGTCAAAGAAGGAAGTGCTGCGAAGATCTTCACCGGTGTGGAGGCCGAAAAAAGCTATGCAGGAACGGTAACCAAAAAATCCCAAAGTGCTGACCCGATGACCGGGACTTATAGCGTTGAAATCGAGTTTTCAGGCGAAAAGCCCTCCTACCTCGCCTCGGGGATGTTTGGCTCAGTCAGTATCGATGCATCGGAAATAGGCAATTCATGGTACATCCCCTTCGATGCCCTGTTGGATGCCAACGGCGGTGAAGGATTTGTATTTGTGACGGCAGACGATACGACTGCCATCAAAATCCCAGTGAAGGTCGGAAAAGTACTTCCTGACCGGGTGCAAATCACCGGAGGTCTTGAAGGCTACACCAAGCTGGTCGTAACCGGTTCAGCTTACCTCTCTGACAAATCCCCCATCCAAATCAATCCTTGATATGAGAATCGCAAATTTCGCAGTGAAAAACTACCAGTTTACGCTGGTGATTTTTCTGATGACCATTGCCTTGGGCATGACAACCTTGCTGAATATGCCAAGAAGCGAGGATCCATCACTCGATTCTCCCCAGTTCCCAGTGATCATTATCTATCCCGGCACTAGCCCGGAGGATATGGAGGAGTTGGTCGTGGATCCGCTGGAGAAAAAAATATACGCACTCGACGACATCAAACGCATCAAGACCAAAATCTCCGATGGCGTGGCGGTCCTCAATGTCGAGTACAAATACGAAAGCAACGTCAACGACAAGTACCAAGAACTCGTCCGGGAGGTCAATGCCATGCGTAGCGAACTTCCACAGGACATCTACAGCATCGAAATCAACAAAGTCGATCCTTCCGATGTGAGCATTTTGCAGATTGGGCTGATAAGCGAAAACAGTTCAAGGGAAAACCTCCAGAAATTCGCCGATCGCCTGCAGGATGAACTTGAAAAAATCAATGCATTGAAAAAAGTCGAAATCCACGGACTTCCCCAGGAGATCGTCCGAATCGATCTTCAGCTGGAAAAAATGGCCCAGATGAATATTCCTCTTAATGCCGTCATTGGAAATATCCAAAGCGAAACCGCAAACATTCCTGGTGGCACGATCGAAGCGGGGAACAAAGCATTCAACGTCAAAACCTCCGGAAACTATGCCGGAATCGAGGAAATCGCCAACACGATGGTGTACAATGCGGGCGGAAAAAACGTCGCGCTAAGGGACATTGCATTCGTACACAAAGACTATGAGGAAAACAAACACCTCACCCGGTTGAACGGCTACAGGACTGTTTTCGTCACAGCAGCACTAAAAAAAGGCAACAATATCTCCCAGGTTCAGGCACAATACCTGCCCGTTTTGGAAGCCTTCAAATCAGAACTTCCCGCGAACATCGACATGGTTGTGGCGTTTGACCAAGCCGAGTTCGTCAACAAAAGACTGGGTGGCCTAGGCTTTGACTTCATGATTGCCATTTTGTTGGTTTCGCTGACTTTGCTTCCGCTCGGTACCAGGGCAGCTGCCATCGTGATGATTTCGATTCCATTGTCGCTTGGCATTGGACTGGTCCTGATCAATCTTCTCGGCTTCGGTCTGAATCAGCTCAGTATCGTCGGTTTGGTGGTGGCCCTGGGCTTGCTGGTGGATGACAGTATAGTTGTCGTAGAAAACATCGAGCGCTGGATACGGGAGGGGCACTCCCGCATGGAAGCTACACTGAAAGGGACAAAACAGATCGGACTCTCCGTCGTGGGCTGTACCGTCACCTTGATAATCGCGTTCATGCCCCTGGTTTTTCTGCCCGAAGGATCAGGAGATTTCATCAGAAGCCTGCCGGTTGCAGTCATCATGACCGTGTTGGCATCGATGTTGGTCTCACTGACAATCATTCCTTTCCTATCGAGCAGGATCCTCAAGGAACATCAAGCAGGCAGCCAAGGAAATCTCTTTTTGAGAGCGCTCCAAAAAGGCATTTCCGTAAGCTACGCACCCTTGCTGGAAAGGTCGCTCAGAAAGCCAGTCAGGACGTTGATTATTTCGATGGGCATTTTCGTCCTGTCCTTGGGCTTGTTTCCGGTAATCGGGTTCAGTCTCTTTCCCGCATCCGAAAAGCCACAGTTCCTCGTCAACATCATCTCACCTATCCAGACCAAGATCGGCGAAACAGACCGTGTCGCAAAGGAACTCGAAGCATTGCTCAGGGATGTGGAAGAAATCGAATATTTCTCGACCAACGTTGGTAAGGGTAACCCGCGCATTTATTACAATGTCATACCCGAAAACGAGCGGACTGATTTTGCTCAGATTTTCGTCCAACTCAAGCCCAGCACTTCCGTTTCGGATAAAATCAGAATCATTGAAGATCTTCGAAATTCCTTCGAGGGATTCACTGGAGCCAAAATCGAGGTGAAAAACTTTGAACAGGGACCGCCAATCACGGCACCACTGGAGGTCCGACTGAGTGGGACCAACCTTGACAGTCTCAGGAAAATCGCTGGAGAAGTTGAGTTGATGCTCAGGGAAACTCCCGGCACCATCTATATTGACAATCCCGTCAGTAACCTCAAAACGGACGTCCGCGTGGCAATCCAAAAGGAAAAAGCCAGATCGCTTGGCGTCAACATCCTAGAAGTGGACAGAACGGTGCGTCTTGCGGTAGCGGGTTTGAATCTTGGCAGATTCTCGGACGCGGATGGAGACGAAAGACAGATAATCATCACGACGCCAAAATTGGAAAGGGCTTCTTTGCTGAATTTCAACAACCTGTTTATCAACAACCAACAGGGTGCTGCAATTCCCGTGCAGCAAATCGCCGACCTGAAGCTGGAAAGTTCACCCCTTTACATCGACCACTACAACAAAACGCGCACGGTTTCCGTCACGGCTTTTGTGCAGGAAGGGTATTTGGCAGACAGACTGATTTCTGAGGTAGAAGCCAAAGTCGCTGGACTCCAATTGCCGGAAGGCTACAGCTTCAAAATGGCTGGCGAGCAAGAAAGCAGGGAGGAGTCCTTTGGGGGTTTTCAGACAGTCATCATCGTAACTGTGTTCCTATTTATCGCTGTACTGATATTGATGTTCAAGACTTTCAAGAGTACGATTATCGTGTTGTCGGTGATACCGCTGGGCATGGTCGGGGCGCTGGCAGCACTCTGGCTTACCGGGAATTCGCTGTCTTTTGTAGCAATTATCGGTTTGATCGCCTTGGCAGGAATAGAGGTCAAGAATTCTATTCTGTTGGTGGATTTCACCAACCAGCTGAGAGCGGAAGGAAAACCCTTGGATACTGCCATCCGGGAAGCGGGTGAAATTCGATTCTTGCCGATCGTTTTGACCACCCTTACGGCAATTGGCGGATTGTTGCCGATTGCCTGGTCCACCAACCCGCTCATATCGCCTTTGGCCATCGTCTTGATCGGAGGTTTGATCAGCTCCACGATCCTTTCTAGGATTGTGACGCCGGTGGTTTACAAGTTATTGCCGCCACGAATTGAGGCTGAGAATTTATAGGAAATTGGGCCCGAGGGATATTGATCAGGAGTAACACAGAACCGATCAACGAGCCATCGGCCAACAAAAATTAACAGATAGTTGCAAACTAATTTCAGAGATATCACGTTGAACCCACAAATTTAACACACCCATGAAGACTATTACCAACATGAAAAAAGCCATCGGCGTATTCAGAACCTATGGCATACCCCTTACAGGGAAAAAGAAGCAAGCCCATTTCTATAGAGAGCTCCAGATGGACAAAATCTTTGTAGACGGCTTGGTCTATGAACTGGAAAATGAATTGGACAGGGTACTTACGGACGATACAGCTACCCGGGTCGAAACGCCTTCCGAACTTTTGGAAGAATTGTTGACCGCATAAACTTTTCGATCGGCTAAGGGGTTGACAGTGAAATGAATAAAAAGTCCATCTTCATTATCATTTTGCTGTCAACCCTTGCCTTTGGGTATTATTCCTCCACGGGCGCCAATGAGGTATCCATGCGCTACACCAGTAATCCACAGCTCCCTACTATCCTGCCGTCATCCGAATGGCTGGGAACTCCTTTGGACAGTAAAGGCAGGTTTGTCAATCTCTACCATCCTTTCGAAAGCAGTTTTGGCGACCTGATCAAATGGCAAACGAGTAAAAACCCGCAAAAAGAGGAGAAAAAATCAGAAACCAGAAGGCTTTTGGTTGAGCTTGATTCCATCATCTGGAAAGGAAGTGACGACTATTTGGTTTGGTTGGGACATGCCACATACCTATTCAGGATTGATGGGACGGTTTTTTTGACGGATCCACTGTTGCTGGACAATACTTTCCTGAAACGTGACTCCGATCTGCCGTTTCCGGTTCATCACATGCCCCGTGTGGATTTTCTTTTGCTGTCCCACAACCACCGCGACCATTGTGATGAAAAGACCTTGCGGTTTCTGGCGGAAAAAAATCCAAACATGAAAGTCCTGACGGGGCTTGGTCTACAAACAATAATCGAATCTTGGTTCAAGGGCCATACCGTACAGGAGGCTGGTTGGTACCAACAATATACATTACTTGATTCGGGCCTGAGCATCACGTATGTGCCAAGTCGTCATTGGTCACGGCGCTGGCTATGGGATGATAACCAGAGCCTTTGGGGAGGTTTTTATATTAAGCATGGAGAAAAGTCGATCTATTTCATGGGTGACTCTGGGGCAGGGGCTCATTTTGCAGATATCCAACGCCATTTGGGAAGCCCGGATTACTGCCTGATGGGCGTGGGCGCATTCAAGCCGGAGTGGTTTATGCATCAGGCACATATATCCCCAAGCGATGCGATTTCCGCATTCAATACACTCCAAGGCAAATTCTTTATCCCGATGCATTTTGGGACTTTTGACCTGTCTGACGAGCCAAGAATGGAACCATGGGATATTTTGGTTCAAAATCAATCCCGCATCGAAGGCACCTTGGTCGAGCCGGTCATAGGAAGAAACCTGATGGGTAATCTATAGACCCAAAATCTCCAAATGCATAGGTAAAACACATTTCCTTATTTCGCGGAAAACTTCTTGGACAGGATTTATGGCGGAATTTGGCAATATCGCCAGAGACCGCTTATTTTTAGTTTCCCACTTTTGACAACAAATGGAAGAAAACACCGAACAAGCGCCAGTCATCCAATCCGAAGGGAAAAAATTCTGGAACACCGAGAAAATCGTCAGCCTTGCCGCAGTACTCATCAGTATCGGAACTTTGATCGTCCTAATCTACCAAACCAACCTGATGAGTAAACAGCAGCGCTTGTCGGTCCTACCTTATTTGACCATGGGAAATATGGGAACCTACACACCCAACTACAAGTACATGATTTTTAACAATGGAATCGGGCCGGCATTTATCGAAAAAATCGAAGTGAAATACAAAGGAAACACTTACCCATATGACCTGTATGTTTTCCTTGCTGAGCATGCTGAGGGCTTTTCACAAATCAATAACCTTTTTTATTCCAATCTGGCTGTAGGCACACTGATACCGGCACAGACCAAAGTCGAGCACATCATGATTGAGGATTCTACTGAGGACGGTGAGAAACTTCACGCCTTGCTGAGTAGGTACTTCGAAGAAGGCCTCAGCTTTGAAATCACCTATCGATCCATTTACGACGAAAAATGGCTGATCAAAAATGGCGAAGTTGCGCCTTTAGAGGTAGACTAATCGGAATAATCAGGCCGGAGAAACCACTTGAATCTTTGATCCGAAGAATTTTACCAAACAACGGGGAATGAGAATTATTTATTTAGGTAAAAATAGAATCCCGACTCAAACGAAATCTTCTCCCTTTTTTCTTGCCTCTCCAACAAAGTCCCTGAACTTCCGCTCCCCGTCCAATTTGCATACGACGATCACGTTATCGCTTTCATGTACCAGGTAATTGTCCAAACCTTCAACGACGACTAGCTTTCCGGGGCTGACTTTGATATAGGAGTTGGTAGTCTCGTAGAGAATCGCATTCGCTTCAACTACGTTGTTGTCGGCGTCTTTTTCCTGGATCTCATGGAGGCTTTGCCAAGAACCCAAATCAGACCACCCAAATTCACCCAAGACGACAAAAACCTCGTCGGACTTCTCCATGATACCATAATCGATCGAGATGTTCTTTACCAAAGAATAGGCCTTTTTGATAAAATCCTCCTCAGTATGGGATGAATAGTGCTCAAAACCTTCCTCAAAAACCTCCGCCAAGTCCGGCATATATTTCTCAAAGGCAACGACGATGCTCTTCACCTTCCAGACAAACATTCCCGAATTCCAAACAAAATCCCCACTGTCCAAAAACGCCTTTGCGAGTTTTGCATTGGGCTTTTCCGTGAATGTCTTCACTTTCTTTACCGGATTGCCATGGTTGCTGATGTATTGGATATAACCGTATCCGGTCTCAGGCCGATTAGGGCGAATTCCAAGGGTAATAAGGCGATTGCCCTCTTCGGAAGCCTGCATCGCAATACCGATTGATTTGTAAAAATTTTCCTCCTGCAAAATCAAATGGTCAGCCGGGGTCACGATCACCTTGGCATCTGCGGATTTTTGGACTATGCTGTAGCTTGCGTAAGCTATACATGCAGCAGTATTTCGTCCCATCGGTTCGGTAAGGATTTGGGATTTTGGAACCTCGGGCAATTGCTCCTCGACTAAGTGCTCATACTTCTTGTTGGTCACCACATAGAACTTAGTAGGATCGGAAATTTTCACGAACCTATCATAGGTCATCTGCAAAAGCGTGCGCCCCGTACCCAAAATATCCAAAAACTGTTTGGGCCTATTGTGCCTGCTGTAGGGCCAAAACCGGGAACCGATTCCGCCTGCCATGATGACGATATATGGGGTTTCATGCATGAGATGAAGATTGTGCGTTGTGGATATGCAAAATGGTGGTGGGAATAGATGCTAATTTAGAAACTGACGAGGAATTTCCGTATGGTGCAAACTCACTGATATCATATGACTTGGGGAAACATCAACTTAAGAATATAAATAACCAACCAAATATTATTTCAACTTCAAGGGACTGTCGAGGATTCTATTTTGAGCAACGAATTGATTCGAGGCCGAACGGATAATATTGACCAAAAAGAATATCAATCAATGATCTTGGCACCTATCTAAGATTTGGTTGTGATTTAAAGCAAATTATAGCCAAATTTCTCCAACCGCTAGTAAGATTGATATCAACGGTTTTAATATTTTTTGTTAACTTCAAGATCGCTTTTGTTAATCGCTAAATTTGCGACAAAGGTATAAAACAAATCCTTTTGAATAGCCTACACCCACAAACCTGGAAAAGTAGATATCAATTTAGCTGTGGATCAAAACATAAAAGAAAAACTAAAAAAGATATTTGGTTTCAATAACTTCAGGGGAAACCAAGAGCCCATCGTGGGCAATGTTTTGATTGGTAGAAATACCTTCGTCATCATGCCTACTGGTGCAGGCAAGTCGCTTTGTTACCAGTTTCCAGCCGTGGTAAGTGAAGGGACGGCGATCGTGATCTCGCCCCTGATTGCCTTGATGAAAAACCAAGTGGACCAGCTGAATGCATTCGGCGTCAATGCCTATTTTCTCAACTCTACGCTCAACAAATCCGAAATCACGAAGGTCAAAAAGGAGGTGCTCTCCGGCAAAACTAAGTTGCTCTACGTAGCACCCGAATCTTTGACCAAAGACGAAAATATCGCCTTCCTGAAAGAGGCTAAGCTGAGTTTTGTGGCAATAGACGAAGCGCACTGCATCTCGGAATGGGGCCATGACTTCAGGCCCGAGTACCGTAAAATCAAATCAATTATCGGCCAAATCGGTCCTGAACTTCCCATAGTCGCCTTGACTGCGACCGCCACGCCAAAAGTTCAGCAGGACATTCAGCGCAACCTTCAGATGGAGGAAGCAGACATCTTCAAATCTTCCTTCAACCGTCCCAACCTGTTTTACGAAGTCCGCCCAAAAGTAAAAAACGAGACGAAAAAGGCGATCATCAAGTACATCAAGTCGCAGAAAGGAAAATCGGGAATCATCTACTGCCTCAGCAGAAAGAAAGTGGAGGAAATTGCCGAACTACTCAAGGTCAACGGCATCAGCGCGGCACCCTACCACGCGGGACTTGACCAAGCGGTCCGGATCAAAAACCAAGATGATTTTCTCAACGAGGAAATCGACGTCATCGTCGCCACGATCGCCTTCGGGATGGGGATAGATAAACCTGACGTCCGGTATGTCATCCACTACGATGTGCCAAAATCTTTGGAAGGCTACTACCAAGAGACCGGAAGAGCTGGTAGAGATGGCTTGGAAGGACATTGCCTTATGTTTTACCGCTACGACGACATCATCAAGTTGGAGAAATTCAACAAAGACAAGCCAGTCACCGAGCGTGAAAATGCAAAAGTCCTGTTGGAGGAAATGGCCGCCTATGCGGAAAGCTCCATGTGCCGAAGACGCGTGCTTCTACACTATTTCGGTGAAATGCTCGAAGAGGATTGCGGCTACTGCGACAACTGCAAAAAGCCTCTGGAAAAGTTTGAGGGAATGGACCACCTTATCACCGTCATTACTGCGGTCAAGGAGACCAACAACCGCTTCAATCTCAACCATATCGTCAATGTGATCCGGGGAGAAAGAAACGAATACATTGCCAGCTATGGTCATGACCAATCTTCGGTATTTGGCAAAGGCCTCGAGGAAGACGAGAAATTCTGGAAAACCATCGTCCGACAAGCCTTGGTCATGGGTTATTTGGAAAAGGACATCGAGAACTATGGCGTGATCAAGGTTTCGGAAAAAGGAGAAAATTACCTAGAAAGTCCCTTTTCTGTATCATTCAGCAAAGACCATGATTATGAGCAGGAAGTGGGCGATTCGATCGCGGAAGAGGTCAGCAACAGCGGAAAGGCCTATGACGAAAAGCTGTTTGAGCTTCTCAAAGCAGAAAGGAAGCGCGTTGCCAAGGCAAAAAACCTTCCACCATATGTAATCTTCCAAGACCCTTCCTTGGAGGAAATGGCAACTGTCTATCCCACCACAAAAGAAGAGCTCGCCCAAATCAATGGTGTTGGAATGGGCAAAGTGGCTAAATTTGGAGCTTCCTTCTTGAAATTAATCGAAACATATGTCGAAGAAAACGACATCATCACAGCTTCTGACGTAGTCGTTAAGACTGCCGGGAACAGATCAAAAGTGAAAATATCCATCATTCAGCAGGTGGATAGGAAAATCGACTTGGACGAAATCGCCGACAATCTTAACATCTCCATGTCCGAACTCATACAGGAGATTGAGCAGATCATATACAGCGGTACCAAGTTAAATATCAATTACTACATAGAGCATATCCTCGATGAGGAACGTGAGGAAATCCTCCACGATTACTTTATGTCCGCTGAAACAGATAATATAAAAGTTGCGATGAATGAACTATCCGATGAGGACTTTGCGGAAGAGGAAGTACGTGTGTACAGGATCAAGTTCATTTCAGAGCACGCCAATTAAACGACACTGATTGATGAATATATTGCTATTAGGCAGCGGGGGCCGCGAAAACGCCTTCGCTTGGAAGATTGTAAACAGCCCAAAATGCAACCGACTCTTCGTAGCTCCAGGCAATGCGGGCACAGCCGAGATCGCTACCAACGTCGCAATTTCCCCGACTGATTTTGAAGGATTGGCCGCATTTGTCCTCCAAAACCAAATCGACATGATTGTCGTCGGACCCGAGGAGCCATTAGTCAAAGGCGTTTCGGACTACTTCAAAAACCATCCCACACTTTCCAATTTGCCTGTCGTCGGCCCTCCTAAACTTGGCGCACAGCTCGAAGGTTCGAAGGACTTCTCCAAGCGTTTCATGCAGAGGCATGGGATTCCAACCGCAGGCTATGAAACGTTTACCAAGGAAACAATAGATGCCGGATTGGACTACCTCCATTCCCACTCCCTTCCAATCGTGCTCAAAGCCGACGGCCTCGCTGCAGGAAAAGGTGTCTTGATCTGCACTACCAGGGAAGAAGCCATCGAATCATTCAAAGAAATGCTGCTCCAAAGCAAATTCGGCGCAGCCTCCGACAAAGTCGTGGTGGAAGAATACCTCGATGGCATAGAGTTATCTGTATTTGTGGCAACGGACGGTTTGAATTACAGGATTCTCCCGGAAGCAAAAGATTACAAAAGAATCGGGGAAGCAGATACCGGCCTTAACACTGGGGGCATGGGTGCAGTCAGTCCTGTTCCGTTTGCAGACGCAGCATTTCTACACAAAGTAGAGGAGAGAATCGTGAAGCCGACCGTCGCAGGTCTGAAAAAAGACAATATCCCCTTTGTCGGTTTTCTATTCATTGGTCTGATGAACATCAAAGGAAACCCCTATGTCATCGAATACAATGTCCGTATGGGAGATCCCGAAACAGAGGCTGTACTGCCCAGAATCGGGAGCGATTTCGTGGATCTGCTACTGGCCATGGGAACACAAAACCTTGACGATTACAAACTCGAAATCCTTCCCCATACCTGCACCACGGTCGTCATGGTAGCGGGAGGTTATCCAGGCGATTACGAAAAAGGGCATTCCATTCACGGTCTTCCCGAAGCATCAAAAAAAGAAAGCGCTAAGATATTCCATGCAGGAACCAAGCTTGGGGAAAACGGCGCAGTATTGACCAACGGAGGACGTGTACTCGCCATTACCGGAATGGGCGAATCAATCCAAGAGGCCTTGGAAAACGCCTACGCCACGGTATCCGAAATCTCCTGGGAAGGCGCTTACTTCCGCCGGGATATCGGACAAGACATTTTAAAATACAAAAACTAAACCCAAAACTACGAGGGGTAATCCCCCATGGAAATAGATTATGGCAGGATGTGGAACATGTTCAACCACCACAGGAAAAACCTCCGGCTGCAGCAGCGGAGCGTGTGGGACGGGCGATTGCAATAAAATGAATTCATTCGACTGGCTGTCCCATATGGGCATCCCAACAGTCGACAAGTTTGATATCGTCGAGGTCAAATTCAAGGGCGGCAGAAAAGAATACTACCGCAATGTGGACAACCTTTCGCTCACTACAGGCGACCCTATCGTGGTAGATGTACCAAATGGACACCATATCGGCTGGGTATCGCTGCAGGGCGAGTTGGTACGTCTACAAATGCAGAAAAAGAAAATCCGCAACGACGACAATATCCTCAGGATATACCGCATCGCCACCCAAAAGGATCTGGACAAATGGGAGGAGGCCAAAAACCGAGAAATCCCTACCCTCTACCGCACCAAACAAATCGTGGACGAGCTCAAACTCGACATGAAGCTTTCGGATGTCGAATTCCAAGCGGACAACTCCAAAGCCACCTTTTACTATTCGGCCGAAGACCGAGTGGATTTCCGGGAATTGATCAAAATGCTGGCATCGGAATTCAAAATCAGGGTCGAAATGCGCCAAATCAGCCTCAGACAAGAAGCTGGAAGATTGGGCGGCATCGGCGTTTGTGGACGGGAACTCTGCTGCTCGACATGGATACACGATTTCAAAAGCGTCAATACCTCCGCCGCAAGGTATCAAAACCTTTCCCTCAACCCCACCAAACTCTCGGGGCAATGCGGCCGACTCAAGTGCTGCCTCAACTACGAGTTGGATACCTACATGGCGGCTTTGAGCGACATCCCCGAAGTCGATAAACCCCTGCAGACAGGCATCGGACCCGCCAAGCTTCAGAAAACAGACATCTTCAGGAAATTGATGTGGTTCAGCTACAACAATGAAAACAACTGGCATTCCATCACCTGCGAGCGCGTGGCCGAAATCCAGGAGTTGAACAAAAAAGGCATCATCCCAACAGACCTCAACCGCAACGAGACCACGGAAATGGATCTGCAGATCTCCAAATCCAACATGGAACTGGAAATGCTGGACAAGAAGTTTTCCAAAAACAAGAAAAACAAGAAAAAGAAACCCAAACCACAAGGTGGTACTCCAACCAATGCGAATGCCCCAAAACCGCCTCAAGAAATGAGGGGGCCGAAGAAGGAGGGCGAGCAGGGCAACAGAGGACAAAATAGGCCGCCACAAAGACAGGGGCCTCCCCCACAGCGTCCGGAACAAAAAGATCCCAATGCGCCTTTGGTCGCCAAAAGGGAAAATGTACAGGACCCCAACCAGCCAAAGAAAAAGAAAAACAAAAAGCGCTTCAACCCCAACAATCGCGGAAACAACCAAAATCGGGGCGATCAAAACAAGGCTGACTGAAATGAGAAAGACTGGATTATTGCTGGCACTATGCGGGCTATTGGCAGCTTGTCAGAAAGACAGGATTTTTGAGGAATACAAAGGAATGAACAGCAGCGAATGGAAAGTCGTGGATACGGTGAAATTTGAACCTAATGTCGATGAAGAAAAATTCGCAGTCGTATTGGGCGTCAAGTACAACAACGACTACGATTACCGAAACCTGTACGTGCGCTATACCATTCAAGACAGCCTTGGCCAAACCATCGACAGCAAGCTGATGGATGTACCGCTTTTTGAAAGTGCGTCGGGCAAACCCCTGGGAAAAGGCTTCGGTAGCACATTCACCAAATACGACACCCTTCCGATATCCCAGGCCTTCACCACCATCGAACTGCTGCAGTACATGCGGGTAGATACACTACAAGGCATCGAGGCAGTCGGCGTGAAAGTGGTGAAGAAATAGCCTAACTGTCAGGGAAAATTGTTTAAAATCAAAGATTCAATGAAGATTTGCAACAATTAAACATTCGGCTCAAATCATAACATCCCGGAACTGCCTTACTGTCAATATCTTTGTTTTTCCATACTTTTTCAATTCCAAAAGGTCTTTGTCGCCTGCAATCAAATAATGTGCGCGACTTTCTCTTGATAGCGCCAGCAAAAAATCGTCCTTAGGATCCCGGCAATGACTTTCTATTATACTGATATTCACCCGTCTGGATAAAATTTCAAGAAGCGTGAGTAAGTTTCCGACTTTTTCCTTGTCAAAATATTTTCTGAGGCTTTCACGCAATGTCACCAATCTGATTTAATCGAATAACTGATCACATGTGATGATCTTGATTTTTTCATCAAGAATTAGATCCTTGAGGTATTGGAGTTCCTTTCCGATTAAAAAACTGATCCAGATGCTGGTATCGACGATGATTTTACGTGGTTTTTCCCTTGGCATATAGCTCGGATCTAACGATTTCCACCTCCCTGTCGATTGTTTCTTGGTCAAGATCATCCGTCTTAAAGGCCTCTAGTAGGGATGTCAACTTTCCGTCGATAATCTCCTTTTCAAGCTCCCTCGATAGGCGTAATTTCTCCTTTTTGGACAGTTGCCTGACCAAGTCCAATATTTGGTTGAATTCCAAGTCGATATTGTATGTTCCAGATTTCATAATCCTCAAATTAATAAATTTTGCAATCAAAACCCCCAGACACAGAAAATCCATAAAGCATCACAGCCCCAAATATGAAATCAGAAGACACCCAATCACAAACATCGACATGAAAAACAGAAGTAAAACCCCTAATAACCCAATAACTTTTTAACTCAATAACTTTTCAACCTTCCAACCTAAAACCCAATCTTCCAATCCCCCGACCTTACAACTTTCCAAACCCAATTTTCCAATCTTCCAATTTTTCAATTTCCCAATCTTCCAATCCCCTACCTAAAATCCCTCGACCGAAACAACTCTCCCTGATAGCTTTTTTGCGCTCCTTGGCCCAGCGGAAGGTCCTTGTCCGAGGTTTTCTGATGGGGAGACTTTCTGGCGCGGACAGATCCGATATCCCGCCCTTCGGTAGCCAAGCGGACCAATCCCGTCAGGTTGTGGCAGGTATGCACGACAACGTGGATGACTTCGCCCTCGACCTGCAGCTTACCGCTCACCATCAGCAGTTTGGATTGGAGGAGTTCCTGTCGGTATTTTTCAAAAACATCATTCCAAACGACCAGATTGGCAAAACCCGTCTCATCCTCGATGGTGACAAACAACACCCCTTTTGCCGTCTCGGGCCGCTGCCGCATCGTAATAAGGCCGCAAACTTTGACTGCCGCACCGTTTTTCAAACTACCCAATCCGGCCGTGGTCGTCACCCGCAATTGCTCCAAGCTATCCCTCACGAAGCTCACAGGATGCGCCTTGAGGGATAGTGAAACCGTGGCATAATCCTGCAAGACATGCTCCATGGGAGAAATTCCGGGAAGAACGATCCCCTTTTCCCTTGAACTCTCCGATAGCTGTCCGGTAAACATCCCCACTGGGCGATCGTGCAGGGCCGATACCTCCCAAAGCGCCTGCCTGCGGTCCAAGCCCATCGATCGGAAGGCATCTGCCTCAGCGAGCCTTTCGAGCGTGCCCAAGGATACGCCTGCATTTGCCAAGTCCAGGATGTGGGTATAGGCTTTCCTCCGCGCGGCGATCAGCGCCTCGGCCTGCTCCTGCTGAAGTCCTTTTACCTGTCGGAAACCCAATCGGATCGCACGGCAATTTCCGACCTGCTCTTCGAGTGTATTGTCCCAAAGGGAATGGTTGACATCCACGGACCGTACCTCTACCCCATGCTTCCGGGCATCGATCACAATCTGGGCAGGCTGGTAAAAGCCCATCGGCTGACTGTTGAGCAGGGCGGCTGCAAAGACATCGGGATAGTAGAACTTGAGCCAGCAGGATACATAGACCAGCAGCGCAAAACTGGCCGCATGGCTCTCCGGGAAACCATAGCTCCCAAACCCCTCAAGCTGCTTGAAGACCCGCTTGGCAAACTCCTCCGTGTAGCCATTGGCGACCATACCCTGCACCAGCTTTTTCTCCCATTGGCTGACCAGGCCCTTGGCCTTGAAGGTAGCCATGCTGCGCCGCAAGCCATCCGCTTCCGAGGGTGAAAAACCCGCCGCCACGATCGCTATCTCCATGGCCTGCTCCTGAAAAAGCGGCACACCGAGCGTACGGCCCAGTATTTCCTCCAACTCCTTGGAGGGAAATTCCACGGGCTCCTTGCCACTCCGCCTCCTCAGGTAGGGATGCACCATATCCCCTTGGATAGGCCCCGGCCTCACGATGGCCACTTCGATCACCAGGTCATAGAAGGTCTTGGGCTTCAGGCGCGGCAGCATGGACATCTGCGCCCGGCTTTCGATCTGGAATACCCCCAGCGTATCGGCATGGCTAATCATGTCATATACCTTGGGGTCGTCTTGGGGAATATTGGCAAGGGTCAGCTCAGGACCATAGTGCTGCCCGACGAGATCAAAGGCCTTGCGGATACAGGTAAGCATGCCCAAGGCCAACACATCCACCTTGAGAAAACCGAGGGCATCGACGTCGTTTTTGTCCCACTCGATACAGGTACGGTCCACCATTCGGGCATTGAGGATGGGGCAAAGTCCCGACAGCTTGTCGCGTGTGATCACAAATCCCCCCGTATGCTGTCCAAGCTGCCTGGGAAAACCAATGTATTGCTGCGTGATGTCGATGACCTTGCGGAGATGCGGATCGCGGGGATCAAAGCCTTGGGACGAAAGGGTATTTCCGGCCAGCCATTCCTCCGTCAGCTCATAGCGGGATTTGGCGAGCTTATCGACCGCATCCAGCGAAAGCCCCATGGCCTTGCCCACATCCCGCACGGCACCTTTCCAGTGCACCTGCGTGACCGTGGCCACGATGCCGGCCCGGTCACGCCCGTATTTCCCATAGATATACTGCATGACCTCCTCCCGCCGCTCATGCTCAAAATCCACATCGATATCAGGCGGCTCATTGCGCTCGTCAGACATAAAGCGGGCAAAGAGCAGCTTGAACTTGGAAGGATTCACCGAAGTAATCCCCAAACAAAAACAAACCACCGAATTGGCGGCTGAGCCCCTTCCTTGGCAAAGGATGCCCCTATTCCTGGCAAAATGCACAAAGTCATACACCGTGAGAAAGTAGGAAGCATATTCCTTTCGCTCGATAAAGGCCAACTCATAGTCGATATCCTTTTTGACTTTCGGGGGAATATTTTCCCCGAAATGCTCCCTCGCCCCTTTCCAAGTCAGGTGCCGCAGCTCCTCCTGCGGTGTGCGTCCCTCACTCGTGATTTCCTCGGGATACACGTATTTCAATTGATCCAGGGAAAACTGGCAGGCCTCGGCGATTTCCTGGGTACGCAGGATCGCATCGGGATAGTCCCGAAACAGCCGGTACATCTCGTCGATCGGTTTCAGGTGCCTTTCCGCATTGGCATGCAGGCGAAACCCCGCAGACTGGATCGTGCACTTTTCCCGGATACAGGTCAGCACGTCCTGCAGTTCCCTGCGCTCAGGCGTATGGTAATGGACATCGTTGGTGGCGACAAGCGGGATGTCCAACCTATCGCCCAGCTGGACAAGTCGGTATAGGCGCTTGTGGTCCTGACTGTTGTAGGAAAAGCTCGCAGCCAAGTAAAGTTCCCTGCCCAAAGCCTCCCGGTAGCTTTCCAATGCCTTGACAAATGCCGGATCAAGCTGGAAATCTCCGGTCAGGGAATCGGGCGGCACTACGACAAACTTCATCCCCTTGGCATGCGCATATACATCCTCCCTGTACAAATCACACTTGCCCTTCTCGGTACGCATATTCCCCAGCGTCAGCAAAGCCGTCAACAAGCTGTACGCATCCTTGTCCCTCGGATAAGCCAGCAGGCTCGGCCCATCCAAAAGGTCCAGCCGACAGGCGGGAATAAAGCGGATGTCCTTCCCCTTGGCAGCAGCATGTGCCCGGACGATACCCGCCATGGTATTGCGGTCGGTGACAGCAATAGCCTTGTACCCCAAGTGCACAGCCCGATCAATAAGCTCTTCAGGATGTGAACCTCCGCGGAGAAAGGAGAAATTGCTCGTGACCTGTAGTTCGGCGTAGTTCATGGGATTGATTTTTAAGCAAAAAAACCATGCAAAAACCACTGTGGATTACCCTGTCCATAGAGTCCTAGCCTGAACAGCCAATAGCGGGCGCCGCTTTCATCCTCCACACAGTAATAGTCCCTTGGTGGGCCGGTCTGCAGCCACCACTCCTGCTCTATCCTTTCGGGTCCATCGGCCTTCACAATCCTGAAAATCGTCCCCCTGTGCCGAAAATGCAGCGGAGGATAGTCCGGCAAGGGTACCATCACCTCAATCGGCTCGGGAGGAGAAAGGAGTTGCACGGGCCTGGGGGCTTGGATCGGCCAAGACACATCACCCGCACCCTGCCCAGCCAAAAAGGGGACTTCCTTGATCGAGCGCTCCGGCCAATGATGCTCCTGGGGCAAGTAGCAGCGGATGGACTGCATGCCTATTTTCCCGGCTATCCTGTCGAGGAGTTCGTCCACGACCACATGGTCCCTGCCCGACACCTGCCAAAGCACCTCCTGTCCCTCGACGACTTTCTCGACCAGTGGCGCTTCGATCTCAAACAGCTCGATCCCCAAATCCGGCTCGATGGAGGGTATTTTCAATTCAAACAGCCGAAAAAGATGCCCGGAATTGTGTGAGGCCCTGCTCGTACCGATGGCCACCTGCTCGACTTTGCCATCCAGTCGATAGCCCCTGAAGATGCCCGTACGCAGGCCTTTTCCCTCTTTGGAGAGTCGGGCGCAGATTTTGTCCAAAAGGTGCTTCAAGGCAATCGCGATCCCCGTGGCCGTGGAAATGGGCTCCATGCAGGGCAAGCGCTCCAAGTAGGGCTCCAGGGGCTGCACAGGCTGCAAAGCCTCCGGCTCGGTACCCAAGGCCTGCCCTATCCTCAGGAGCAGCTTGTCCCCAAAGCGCCTGCGCAAAGCCCCGGCAGGCATATCCAAAAACTGCCCGATCTGACGGAAGCCAAGCTTGGTCAAACGCTGCAAGATATCGGCATCCAAACGCAATGCCACCGGAGGAAGTGGCAGTAGGGCTTCCCGCTGCGAGCCCGGCCCGATGATGGGCGACACTTCCCCATAGCGCGCCACCGCCCAAGCCGCGCCGACGGTATCAGCAATCGCCCCCCGGACACGGTAGCCCTTGGCCCGCAGGGTGCCGACAATATCCTTGAGGTAAGGCCGCTCCCCTCCCCAAAGATGCGGACAGCCCGAAATATCCAACACCAGCCCATCGGGAGGATCGATGCAGGCCACGGGCGTATAGCGCAGGGACCACTCGGCAAGCCCCCTCAAGAGCTTTTGATGCCAATCAGGCTTGTCGGAAAAGACCTGCAAGGACGGAAACACCGCCCGGGCATCGGCCAAGGCCATCCCCGGAAACAGCCCGAGAGGGGCCGCCGCCGCGCTGACTGCCTTGACCACCATCCTCCCCCGCTCGGGTGCAGCAGTCACAAATGCCCTGTCCCGAAGTTCGGGCCTTCTGATAGCCAGCCTGTCCGTCGTCAAATGACGAAACCACAGGGATAAATACCGTCTATGCATAGCGTTGGCTTCCTGTAGATATACCCGGACGGATAGTAGGGATTTGGTAGGAAGGCAGGTGTCTGAACCGCCCATTTTCCCAAGCAAAAAGCCAGTTGCCGGGCCTGCCGTTGCGGACTTTCAAGAGCTCCACCCGCCAACTCGGATGTCCCAATCCGGGCATTCCCTCCTCCAGTTCACTCTGCCGGGGGGTAATCTTCCAGCGGGTGGCACAGGCAAGCGCATGCTGTTGGCGGGGCTGGCAGCGGTGGAGAAAACCCGTCACCTTGCTCCGCTCCACGGCGAGCTGCAGGCGCTGGGATTCGGTAAAGCTGAGCTCCTGCAGCTCCCCCACCACGGCGGTCAGCGCAGGGCATTTCAGGCCTTGCTCCAGTACCCAGAGAATGTCCTTTTTTCTCGGCACATCGACGAAGATGAGCCTGTCGGGCGCCAGGCCGAAGTACTTCAGCCCATGGGGAAAAAGGCTGCGTCGGTGGCTAACCCAGAGGCAATAGCCGCCCCGCTGCGTCAGCAGTCCCAAGAGGCCGGCGATAAAGCCATTGGTCGAGGCCGCGGAGCTCGACTCTTGGCTGATAAACTCGTGGATGGTCCCCGTGGGGAAGACATTTCCCGGAAAGGCCGCCTCCAGGGGCCCCAAGCCAAAGGAAACAAAAGGATGGGGCGATGACTTGCTGAATCCCTCCAATCCCATGATCTTTTCCCTCAGTTGCCGGATTATTTCGCTTTTTTCCAAAATTGTTTCCATGGTATTCGTTGAAATCGTATATTTGACACTAATAATGTCAAATGTTAGACTCTAATAATATCAATTCGGAATGGAAAAGGCAAGGAATTTTTTCGCTTCCAACCTGAAGCTGCTGCGCGAACGACGCAGGTTGACGCAGCAGGATATCGCGGACAAACTGGGCCTCACCCGGTCCAAGTGGAACGCCCTGGAATCGGGTCAGACCAAGGCCCCCTCGCCGGAGGATTTTGTGGGGATTTCGGGATTTTTTGGGATCAGCATCGACAGCCTGATCAAAGTGGACCTGTCCAAGCTGGGGGAAATGAAGCTGCGCGAACTCGAGGCGGGCAACGATGTCTATATCAAGGGCGGCAACCTCCGCGTGCTGGCCATCAGCGTGGACCGGGACAACAAGGAGCACGTGGAGTATGTGCCCATCAAGGCCAAGGCCGGCTATATGGCCGGGTACAATGACCCCGAGTTCATCGCCTCCCTGCCCAAGTACTCCCTGCCCAACCTTCCCCGTCAGGGCACTTACCGCATATTCCCCTCCGAGGGGGACTCGATGCTGCCCGTACCGGAGGGCGCGGACATCACGGCCCAATACGTGGAGGACTGGACGGGCATCGCCCCGGGGACTCCCTGCGTGGTGATCCTGAAAGGGCAGCAGGACTTTGTCTTCAAGCTCGTGACCGTCCGCCCCGATGCCAGCCTGCTGCTGCAGTCCCTCAATCCCCTCTTTGAGCCTTATACCGTGCCGGCGGAGGAAGTGCTGGAAATCTGGAGGTTCCATGCCTATACCAGCCGGGAAATCCCCGAACCCGAGACCGATATCCGCCAACTGACCCGCATGGTCCGCGACATGCAGACAGAGATCAAGGAGTGGAGAAGGGGATAACAGATCGATATTCGATATTCAACATTCGACATTCGATATTCTTAATTCAATGAATTCACAATGATGAATTTACAATGATGAATGAGCGGCTCTTCTATGGGGAATGGGAACAGGGATTGGCGATAAGCGATTGGATAAGGGAAATGCCCAAAACATCAAATGAAAAACAGGGACTTCGCCCGCGATGGGACGAGGGATGGATCGAAAAAAATGGTGGATGGATAATTCTATAGTTGTGAAAAATTACTTAGTTTTATAGGAAATATTCCAACAATATTTTGGAAGGTACACCATAAACGAATGCTTTCAACAATTAATTATCGAAAGCAAGACTTTGGTGGCAAGGCTAAGTCAGCAGTATAAATCATGAAGAACTGGGATGAACAAATAGAGTTTCCAAAAAAGGAACCGGAGATTGAATATGCTTACATTCTCAAATCTAATGATAAACCTATTAAGTGTACTCGAGAGGAACTTTTGGAAATTATTGAAAAAAGTGAGGATGTCAAGTTTGTAGCGACACCCTACAATGACAATTTTATTCTCCCAGGTTCAGATTTCGAAACTTTGCAACCTGTCTTGAGAAGAAAAAAGAGTTCTGTTAAAAATAGCTTGCACTTTGGGCTTTTATATATCGTTTTATTCGGAGGATTAATGCTTTCATTTAGTCTGACATCCGATGGTGGATTCTGGTCTAATAGGTCTGGTAAATTTAACTTATTGGTATTTGGCTTGATTCCGGTGTTGAATGGATTATTTGAACTATTCTATCTGCATAGAATTAACGAACTTAACTATTTTAGAGAATCATCCGAGATAAAGTTTGATTTTTGGATAAACCAAAAAAGGGTTGTATCAATTTTTATTGTCGCAGGAATTCTAGTATTAATAACGTTAGTTCAGTTTATTTCCGGAATAGAAAACTCTGTTGAATCGGCTGGACTTGTTAAATCCAAGACTTTGGCTGGAGAGTACTGGAGACTGCTGACTTGTACCTTGTTACACGGCAGTTTGTTGCATATTTTTTTCAATGCAACTGCAATTTATGTCATTGGGCGAATGGTAATTAGGATTGCTGGATTTTCATTTTTCGCAATAGTATTTCTGTTTTCTGGTTTATTAGGTAGTTTTTTTAGTTTAATCTTATTGCCAAATGTCACCTCTGTGGGATCCTCAGGGGGCATTATGGGACTTATAGGTTTTATTCTTGTGATCAGCCTCAAACTAAGGGATAATATTCCAAGAAATATTATTAAGTCAATGCTAAATGCTATAATTCTTACAGCTATCATTGGTATTTCGGCAACCGAAATAATTGATAATGCTGCACATGGTGGCGGATTGATTGGAGGAATGATTGCTGGAACTATTATGATTAGAAGAAAGAACAATATGATTCCATATAAACCGACTTTTTTAATCAATGGCTTAGGGATTTTATCTGTCT
Source organism: Mariniradius sediminis (assembly GCF_021491425.1). Taxonomy (NCBI): domain Bacteria; kingdom Pseudomonadati; phylum Bacteroidota; class Cytophagia; order Cytophagales; family Cyclobacteriaceae; genus Mariniradius; species Mariniradius sediminis. The sequence goes on from NZ_JAKEVZ010000010.1 coordinate 193,379, forward strand.
TGATTTTACTCGGAGGAATAGTAATGATCTTTAAACAACTAAGATAATTTGGCTCGAAAAAGTTGAGACTCCCTGCGTGGTGATCCTGAAAGGACAGCAGGACTTTGTCTTCAAGCTCGTGACCGTCCGCCCCGATGCCAGCCTGCTGCTGCAGTCCCTCAATCCCCTCTTTGAGCCTTATACCGTGCCGGCGGAGGAAGTGCTGGAAATCTGGAGGTTCCATGCCTATACCAGCCGGGAAATCCCCGAACCCGAGACCGATATCCGCCAACTGACCCGCATGGTCCGCGACATGCAGACAGAAATCAAGGAGTGGAGAAGGGGATAACAGATCGATATTCGATATTCAACATTCGATATTCAACATTCGATATTCTTAATTCAAAAAAAAGAATCAAGAATGATGAACGCCGAACACCGAATCGCGAACTGTGTCCACAAGAGTGCAGCAAAAATTGAATGAAAGCAGGTATTAAAAAACCATTCATCTGTGCTCGCTCGATACAACTAAGCTACTCACTTATTGGAAAATGGGATATCATTGGTGTATATTCAGGAACTTTGGGGACTCAACTCCAGCAAAACCAAGATCCTGATAGCTTTTGAGATATGGGCTCAAGCCGAAAAAGTCTTCAAAAGGAATGAAGTCCTTTTGAAGACTTTTTCTAAAAACCCAAAACCTATGACTATCTGCCCTTTTTAGATGGCAAGTCACCACAGGCATTTAACTATAAACAAGTTAGTACTATTTGGAACGAAGAAATATGAAATGGACTTTATCAGCAATTTTTGCAACCTTGATCTTGACCAATTTAATTGCAAGTCATCAAGTTCCTGATTACGTCATTTACAAAAACGACACAATTCCAATATACAACCTATTGGTTGAACAATATCTTCAAACTCGGAAAGATGATGAAGGTAGATTATTCAATTTGAGTTTTAGAAACTCAATTGACGGTCAGTTAGGAACTTCTTTAAATTGTTGGAGAGGTTATCAAGCCATTTACATAATTGAAAACGATAGTTTGTTTGTTAGCTCAATCATCAACTGTAATTCCTTGAATAACAAAAATCGACATCCCGAAAACTATATCAAAGATTTATTCGGGGATAAAGTCCAAAACGGCAAAGTCTTTATCGACTGGTATAGTGGGAATTTCAGTTTTCCATCAAATTCTAAAGACAACAAAATGTTACGTTGGGATGGAGTATTTGAAAGAGTCTTCCTCTATGAAACTTCTATGAAAATAAAACAGGGAAAAATAATTGACTTTAGTGACGAAAGGAACTACATAGAAGTAGAAAACGGATTAGATAGAATTGAGAGAGATTCAATCAGTAACATTTTGTTTGACCAAATAAGGAATTACAAATGGACTAAACTTGACAAATTCGACTGTGGAGAAAGATATACAATCATAATTGGGAAAAATGGAAAAATAACCAATGTGGTAATGACCGATTTTCAAACTATAGAATCAATCAACGAGTATTGGGATACAAAGAGAGAATTCAATCACTGTGTCAAATCAATAAAAAAGGCTCTATCTAAATTGCGTTTTGACATTCTTAAACGAAACGGTGAACCGATAGAAGAAGAAATTTATGTAGAGATTTGGTTTAATTTAGATGGAACAATTGAAAACTGGACTGATTAATAACTGGTGCCAATTGAGTAGACTTTACTACCGAGTTTCGGCGATAGGTCGCGCCTTATTTCATGGAAAAATCCCGAACTGAAATTCCTGGATTCCCAGGTCCTAGAAATAGGTGTGCTGAGAAAACATGCGGCTTTTTTCAAGGGATGACACTATCCCGAGAAGTGTGTAAATTGATTTTAGGATTGGTTATAGTTTTAGACGGTTTTCAAACATAATCATAAATTGGTTTAGGATCATACCCCAGTCTCGGATGGGCATGGTCCACTTTTTTG
>NZ_JAKEVZ010000091.1:0-265 GCF_021491425.1 Mariniradius sediminis
AATCTCGGTGGTTTTTGGGCTTTCATGTCCCAGAAGGCTCTGTATATACCTCAGGTCGGTTCCCCTTTCCAGCAAATGGGTTGCGAAGGAGTGCCTGAGGGTATGGACGGTTATTTTCTTTTTAATACCCGTTTTTACGACTGACGCTTTTAGAATTGAACCGATGCTTGCAGCTGAGTATCGGACGGGTCGGGACGGAGTACTTCCCTGTCCTTCAAACAGGTAGACGTGGGGTCGTTCTGTTTTGAAATACTCCCGCAGTATC
>NZ_JAKEVZ010000092.1:0-256 GCF_021491425.1 Mariniradius sediminis
AGAAACACATCAAGGGCAATAGGTCGAGGAAGTATCTCGAGAATTTGATAAGGTATTCCGGGATTTCAGAAAGGCTAATCTCTAAATATATGGACTTGTAATCAGTAGGTCGCTGTCCACGATGTCTATCGGGACGATCCCGGCAGGGGGCTCAAAAGGGCAGCAGAGATGTTGCCTTTTTTCATTTTCAGCCTATGGAGACCTATTTTGTCTACATACTCTACTCCCCATCAACAGGTAGCTACTACATTGGCCA
>NZ_JAKEVZ010000093.1:0-255 GCF_021491425.1 Mariniradius sediminis
TGTTGATCCGGCGCATGTTCAGGAAGTTTACTAAGGTACCTAGGACAGGCTCCACGGTCCGGCTCCGGATTTTGCCGATCCGCCTGGCATAGGCGGGGTTTTGGGTAAGCTTCCGGTGCATCCGGTCATAGTAGGGCTTGTCGATGCTCTCCTCCAGTTTCTTGAACCTGGTCGCCTTGCCGCAGCACTTCTCCCGTAGCGGGCAGCTCCCGCAGACCGTCTCCGAACTCCTGTAGCTCTTTTTGTCGTAGCCCT
>NZ_JAKEVZ010000094.1:0-255 GCF_021491425.1 Mariniradius sediminis
TGTTGATCCGGCGCATGTTCAGGAAGTTTACTAAGGTACCTAGGACAGGCTCCACGGTCCGGCTCCGGATTTTGCCGATCCGCCTGGCATAGGCGGGGTTTTGGGTAAGCTTCCGGTGCATCCGGTCGTAGTAGGGCTTGTCGATGCTCTCCTCCAGTTTCTTGAACCTGGTCGCCTTGCCGCAGCACTTCTCCCGTAGCGGGCAGCTCCCGCAGACCGTCTCCGAACTCCTGTAGCTCTTTTTGTCGTAGCCCT
>NZ_JAKEVZ010000095.1:0-255 GCF_021491425.1 Mariniradius sediminis
CAAGGAAATAGAAGTTTTTTAAAGGAAGTGGTAGATTTTTGGGATTTTTGATTGGCTGGCGAAAACGGGATCGTTTTTCGGTCAGGCGGGGCTAGGAGCAGGTATAGCGATGATATCGGCCCAAAACTGCTCCAGAAAAGCAAATTTTAGGCCCCTGAGGGCCTTTTTCATTGCCATTGCCGGCCTTTTCGCTGACCGCCGTTCAAAGGCCAGGTACTTTTTCAGATTGTAAGTGAGTGCAGCCATCATCACGTG
>NZ_JAKEVZ010000096.1:0-255 GCF_021491425.1 Mariniradius sediminis
CCACGGCCCGAAAGAAGCTGGTGGAAAGGCACCACAGATGGAAAGAGGAAGAATACAAAGGCATGCCCGGCCATGTGGACGATCCCAAGCAGGTGGATGACCAGGGCAACACGATACGGCCCAAGTACCTGAGCAACCATACGCATTACAGCCCCACGGACCCCGATGCCAGGATCAGCACCAAGCCGGGGAAGGCCCGTCAGCTGAACTACTGCGGACAGGTGGCGGTCGACGATGCCCACCACGTCATCACCG
>NZ_JAKEVZ010000097.1:0-255 GCF_021491425.1 Mariniradius sediminis
TCCTGAACATGCGCCGGATCAACAGCCGGGGGATGGCCCAGGCCAACAAACACGTGATGATGGCTGCACTCACTTACAATCTGAAAAAGTACCTGGCCTTTGAACGGCGGTCAGCGAAAAGGCCGGCCATGGCAATGAAAAAGGCCCTCAGGGGCCTAAAATTTGCTTTTCTGGAGCTGCTTTGGGCCGATATCATCGCTATACCTGCTCCTAGCCCCGCCTGACCGAAAAACGATCCCGTTTTCGCCAGCCAAT
>NZ_JAKEVZ010000098.1:0-255 GCF_021491425.1 Mariniradius sediminis
AGTGTCCGGACCCCAAAGGCCTTGTCCACCACTCGGACAGGGGCTTCCAGTACTGCGGCAAGGCCTATGTCGCCATATTGAAGAAGGCCGGGATAAGGTCAAGCATGGGTGAAGCGGGCAACTGCTATGACAACGCAATGGCGGAAAGGGTAAACGGCATACTCAAAACCGAATACCTGTTGGATGCCAAGTTCGCCAACCAAAAGGAAGCATACGCGGCGGCAAAACACGCGGTATGGGCATACAACGACAAGA
>NZ_JAKEVZ010000099.1:0-255 GCF_021491425.1 Mariniradius sediminis
GTACAATTTCCATGCATCACATTTCAGGGACCGACCGCCACCAAATCACCTTCTCCAGCCTTGACGGACAGATCCCCTCGGACAACGCCGTCCGGGTCATTGATGCCTTCGTGGACAGGCTCGACCTTGCCCGTCTCGGCTTCGCCGCAGGCAATCCCCGGGAGGACGGAAGGCCGTCCTTCGACCCAAAGGCCTTCCTCAAGCTCTATATCTACGGCTACTTCAACGGCATCCGCAGCAGCCGCAGGCTGGAGC
>NZ_JAKEVZ010000011.1:0-191678 GCF_021491425.1 Mariniradius sediminis
CAAAAAAGTGGACCATGCCCATCCGAGACTGGGGTATGATCCTAAACCAATTTATGATTATGTTTGAAAACCGTCTAAAACTATAACCAATCCTAAAATCAATTTACACACTTCTCGGGATAGTGTCCGTAATCGTCTCCTCAAAAGCAATCACGTCGGCTGCGTATTGTAATGCGGCCTTGACCTGGTCGGTTGTCAGGTGTGGATAATTGTCTAGAATTTCAGAAATGGAATATCCATCACCCAGTTTCCTAATAATCAATTCCACCGAAATCCTTGTTCCCTTAATGATTGGCTTACCACCCAATACGCTTGGATTTCTTTCGATGAGTTCTTTGTAGTCCATTTCCTTTAATTTTTTGTGCTCAATCTAATCAACGGTATTTTTTTAACCTTTAAACCCATAGCCAAGTTCGGGATCAAGAGTCTAAAAAGTCCCACCTAAAGAAAGGCGGGACTTTTTCCAGCAATTAGCCTGTAACTTCAAACCAATAACCAATAACCAATGACACAATTTTACCCTTGATGCTCATCCCTGAGCAAATCATTCACCGTCTTGACGGGATTGAAGGTAATCAGCGGAACTTCGACGAAAACCGTGTTCCAACCCGCCATCGAGCCGTTCCACAAGCCTGGCAACTCCAGGGCTTTGAGGTCGCGGCCGCTTTTCGACTTCTCAGTGATGAAGCCTGTCCGCATGTCACGGAACTTCAGGAGGTCGAACTTACGGCCTTTGTAATCCTTGGTTGCGCAGACCAAATCCACAGGATTGAAGTGGGTAGATGACTGGAAAATCGCCTTGTGGGCCGGGTTGCCCAAGTCGATTTGGGCCGTTTCGGCAATCTGAAGCGAGAGTGAACCGTCGTCATCCTGTACCCAAAACGGTCCGCCACCCGGTTCTCCTGTGTTCTTTACCATACCGCATATGCGCAGCGGCCGATTCAGCTTGCCATGGAGATAGGCGGCTTTTTCGCTCGTGCTCATCTTGCTGTATTTTTCAGGCAAAATCCCACCCAACACTTCGGTGATGACTTTTTCAGCTTGGCTGATCGAAGATTCATTAGCACCCGCATCCAATGCACGCAGTGCCGCAAAGACTTTTTCCTGGATATCGAGCAAAAGTCCGCCCGTGGCAACCTTGTACTCCAGTGTAGTCATTTTGAGTTTGTCAGGTACCTCGTTGTCCACGTTTTTGATAAAGATGAGGTCAGCGTTGATGTCGTTGAGGTTTTCCAACAATGCACCGTGTCCGGCGGGTCGGAAAAGTACCGAACCATCATCCTCGACAAATGGCGTGTTGTCCATGTTGACTGCGATGGTATCCGTGGATTTCTTCTGCTGCGAATAGCTTACCTCAAATTTCACGTTATGGTCCTTTTCCAGCTTCGGCTGGATAGAGGCTATAAGTTCTTTGAATTTTGGTTCGTGCTCCGGAGAAACGGTGAAATGCACACGAATCACATTATCCTTGCCCAAGCTATGTGTGATGCCTTCAATAAGGTGTTCGTAGGCAGGAGTCCGCTGATGGTCTGTGTAGCGGTGGAATTTCAATAGTCCCTTGGGGAGATTGCCATATCCCAAGCCAAAATCCTGCAGGAGGTGCGAAACGATGAGCTTATAGTCCTTTTTGGCCAATGCATCCTCGATGCTGCTGCCTACTTTGTGCAGGCTGGCGTCCAAGTCTTCATAAAACGCAAACTTCTTGAGTTCTGAGATAAACTTTTCCACGAACTTGCTCTTGGAGATATCTCCATCCCCATCCAAAAAAGAATACAAGTCTTTGAACATGCGGGTGGCCGCACCACTAGCCGGTACAAATTTCACCACCTCCTTGTCTTTCACCTGATTGGGGTAGGTTTTTTGGTAGTTTTTGATTTGATCATCCGTTAGGACCTTTATTCCGTCCCCGATCGTTGCAGCCCTTACGATGGGCAAAAAAGGAAAGCCCTCGGCGAAGTTTTTCAGTTGTTCTTTCGCTTTTTCAACTGACATCCCTTGTTTCAAAATCTGCTGCTCTAGCTGTATATTCATGTTGGTATGTTTTTTTGACCCTTTAATATAAAGATTGCGGCATGCAATGAAAAAGCCTGCCCATGAAATTTCAGGTTAATTCTTCTTTCACAAAGGAAAACTTGATTTTGTCTCCCGGCCGCTTTTGGGAAAGGATACTCAAAGAGTTGTTTTCCACCTGCAAAATCCTTGGATAACCTCCCGTGACCTGTGCGTCCCGCATCAAAACGATCAGATTGCCGCCGGGAGTGAGTTGCACCGTACCGGGATAGACTGCCGCTGTGAGGATCGATTCCAAGCTGTTGTAGATGGGTTCCACGAGTTGATAGGCCATCCGATTGACGGTTTCGGATATCGTAAAGGACTTGTGGATGATCCGATTTTGACTCAGCTTGGGTAACATTTCCCATTCAGGACCCGGATGGACCATGATTTCGCTTTGCCGGTACCAAGAATCCTTGATTCTCGAATTTGCCGGTGGAGGAGGGAAGTACCTTTCTTCATAAAGGTAGCAAAGGTTGTCGCCCTTTTCGACCTTCTCCTGTGGGGTGATACCTTTGTACCAACTTCGGCTACCTGAGACCACATCCGTCTCAAAACCACCCTGAATGCCCATGTAGAGCCATTGCCTACGTCTGAATCTCTTGACAATAACCCGATCCCCTTCGTCGATGGCGATGATCGTCCCCAATTTCACCGGTTTATCGTTGTGGTAGATATCCGCAATCGCCCCTGCGAAAGCGATTCGTGTAGGCATCTCAAACAGCATTTCAGGGCCGGTCTGTGACATTTCCAATACGGCAGCGTTTTGGGGGTTTTGCAATAAATAATTGACCAATACCATCGAAAGCCGATCCATGACGCCGGAATAGGGAACGCCGAAATCGGCCATTTCCTGGCGCGCCCAATCCTGAACCGAGGTCATCAACCCAGCTTGTAGAAAATGCACATAGGCGGGACTTTTGATCATAAGGTGGTCACGGTTTTTTCTTTCATTTCCGCGAATTCTTCCACGGTGACAGGCACGAACCTGACTGTGTCGCCGATTTTTGGCATGTGGTCCGGTGACCGGTTGATGTCAAACATACTCATGGGGGTACGTCCGATTGCATACCAGCCCCCAGGACTGTCCATGGGGTAAATGCCGGTTTGTTGGCCACCGATAGCCACTGTCCCCGCGGGCATAAACCTGTCGGGGGTCTTCTTCCTCGGTGTTACCAATCTTTCATCCAGTCCGCCCAGGTACATGAATCCCGGCAAAAAGCCATAAAAATGCAGCAAGTAGTCTTTTTCGTAATGGAGTTGAACCACCTCGGTTTCGCTCAGCCCATGAAGGGCGGCCAGCTTGCCCAGGTCTTTCCCAAAGTTCGGCGCATAGCAAACGGGGATTTCCCAAAGCTTTGAAAACTTTGACACATGGGCTACGGCAATCTCCTTGATTTCATCCAAAAGATCCTGGGCATCGGATGGCGAGATCGGGATCGAAAGCTTGAGGGAGAGTGTATTGAAACCCATCCGGATTTCTTTGATTCCCTCCCCATACTCCGCTTCCAAAAATGACCTTACGGCCAACTGTTCCCTGAGGATTTCGGCAGAGATTTCCTTTGGCCAGGATATCTCAATCCACTTGCTATGCGCCCTGAAGATCTTGAGAGGTTTCATGATGGAGGATTTTGTGGATTGACTTCAAAACTTCCAATGCGTTTGGATTGTCTCCGTGAATGCAGATTGTCTCCGCTTCGATAGGGAGATAATCCCCGTTCAGCGTCTTGATACGATGGTTGAAAACCATTTCGCGAACATGTGCTGCCGCTTCGCCACCATCGTGGATGGTGGCTTCTGGATTGCTTCTTTCGACGAGGGAATAATCCGCATTGTAGTTTCTGTCGGCAAAGATTTCCCGGGCGACTTTGATTCCCTTAGACCGCGCTGATTTTTCCATTTCAGAAAATGGAGGACAGTACAACCATGTCTCACGAAAATGTTCCACTATGACACTGGTGATCAATTCTGCCGTTTTGGGATCCCGCGCCGCAAGGTTGTAAAGCGCACCATGGGGCTTGATATGATGCATCTGCAAGCCATGTTTGCTGGCAATGGACTGAAATAATCGGATCTGATCGATCAGGCTTTGTTCCAATTCAGCTTCTGGCATATCGATGATTTTCCTTCCAAAGTTTGCCTTGTCGGGAAAAGACGGATGAGCCCCAGCCTTCACGCCGTGTTTTTTGGCCAATATGAGCGTTTCCGAGATGGTTTTTTCCTCACCAGCATGTCCGCCACACGCGATATTGCAGCTTCCCAAAAAAGGCATCAACACCGCATCATTGGACAGGCCTTCGCCCAGGTCGCAGTTGATATCGAGGTGGAGTGGCTTCATTCTTTAAAGTTAGAAAAATATCCGTTCCACATTTTTGCCCGTGGCTCGTTTTGAAATTATTGATGTTTGATTGGCCAATTGGAATCCCCCTCGCCAATTCTGATTATCTTCGAGCAATCAAAAAGACGATGCCATGTTTGAATTTGATCCGGAAAAGCATTATCCAAAGGAAACCGAAAGCCGTGTTGTGATCCGCTTTCAGGACTGTGACCCGCTTCAGCATCTGAACAATGCCAAGTATTTCGACTACTTTTTCAACGCCCGTGAAGACCAAGTCCCTAAGCTGTATGGCGTGGAAATGATCGATTTCATCCGAAAATACAAAGCCGCGTGGGTGGTTTACAACCACAACATATCGTATGTCCGACCGGCGCGCGTCGGCGAATGGGTGCGTATCATGAGCCGACTACTTTGGTATGACCATCATTCACTCGTGGTGGAGTATTATATGACGGACGATTCGAAGAAGGAACTCAAGACGGTGCTTTGGACCACCATGCGGTATGTAACTGTACATGATGGGAAATCTACAGACCATCAAGGGGCGGTTTTGGACTTCCTCAAGGCTACCTCCGAAAATCTCGATATCAAGCAAATGACAATCTATGATCGGGTTAAAATGCTGAAAGCCAGGTTGACAGAATGAGTGTCCGCATTTTTCGACCGTGAAAGAACGCAACCTGTACGCAACCGTACAGGTTTTTTTATCTGGCAGGACGACTGATTTTTTTGATAAAAAAATTGAAAATTAATTTAGGTTAAAATTTTTCGACAAATGCAACCTTTTGGGAATGGGAGTTTGTCCTTTCCACCCCAAAATTGTCCGAAATACGGACAGGTTTTAGGGTGTTTGTATCAAACTGAAACAAGGTCAGGCGTCGTTTTCACAGATCGGGAAATCTTCAATTAACATTCATTCGCATTGGCTTTTCAATTTGATAGGGGCAAATAGCGTCTGGCAGGACCACGGAAATTTTTTGGTACAGAAGATGGACAATGACCAATACCAACTTTAAAAAACCACAAAAATGAAAACATTACTCACACTCGCATTGGCTGCTACACTAGGTGTCGCCAGCTTTGCAAACGCTTCAAACGAAAACATCGCAGAAATGTCTTCTGTGCGATCCAAAGAAAAAAAGATTGCCGTGAACCTCGCGGAAGGTATCGGCAAAGTTAAAGTGTCTATTTTGGATCACAACGGCAAACAACTCCATAAAAGAAACCTGAATGTCAAAAACAGCATGAAATTGCCGTATGACCTTTCTGAAATGCCGGCTGGTGAATATTTCGTGGTCATCGAAAGTGCCCCAAAAAATCCCGTCAAGGACAAAATGGTATATAGCGTTGAAACGACAGATTCTCCGGCTGCGCTGCCATTGATGGCATACGGCAAAGCCATCGACGGCGACTCGTTCAGACTGTCGGTGATCGGTTTGGATGAACCAGGCGTAAACGTTGAAATATTTGACGCCAAGGGGAAGACCATTTTTGAAGAATCAGTCAAACAACCCGAAGCATTTACCAAAGTTTACCACCTCAAAAACCTGAAGGTAGGGGAGGTAAGCGTAAAAGTGACCGACGCCAAAGGACGAACCAGAAACCTCTATTTGTAGATTAACCACAACCAGCAGCCCCGGAGAGGAATCTTCGGGGCTTTTTTATTGATATCGTGCGATGATTTTTGCGTGCATCTTTTGGGCCAGATCCTCCAAATCAATTCCCAATTGTTCCTTGTTCACCTCAATCACCTTTTGTTTCATTTGATCGGGCAGTTTTTTGAATCCCGTCCTCGCGCCAAGAATCGCTCCGGCGATGGCAGCACTGGTGTCATTGTCCCGGCCATAATTGACCAGGAATTGGAGTGTCTTTTCAAAATCGAAATCAGCAACCAACATGGCCGTCAAGACCTGCAGGTAAATCTCCCCGGCATGAAAGGGCATATCCTGAAGATGCTTGTCGAGCATTGCATAGGCTGGTTGGAGATTCTCAGGGTTCCAATCAAATCCTACAAATGTCGAATCCTTCCCTTGTCTTATCCGAAAGCTTTCCTTAGTCTGCCGATCAATGTCCTGTGCGAGGCGCAGGATACGCTGGGCGGTACGTCCGACCAATCGCGCTTCAGAGAAATTCTCGGGGTCGAGTTTTTCTATCAGACTTACCATCGAATCCCCCTTGATCTCCTTGTTCATAGCCAGCGAAGTCCATGCTGCGGAGAGCGCCGTGATATCCCGCGCATAGCCGATGTCAAAGAGGGCGAGATTGAAGGCCTCGTTATAGGCTTTCGGTACATCAACAGGAAAAAATGATCCGATTACAGGACCGTACAGTAAACCTGCACAGACCATTTCTCCGCCATAAAACGTGCTCAATTGATCTTGGTATTGGGGAAAATCTCCCGAAACAAATGGATTTGCGGCTTTCGCCCATTCATGAAGCCACAGGACAGGGAGTGTTTTTTGTTCCAAAACGAGTGAATCCAAGCTGTCTTTGGGCGTAATCTCCGCCCGCGCAAGGTCATAGGTGTGCAGGATTTTTTGGGAAAAAGCTTTTGGGTCAAGTTTGTGGTCTGGCTCATCGACGAGGTATTCCACAATCAGTTTTTTCCAGCGGGTGTCGTCAGTGGTACCTCCCGGAGGCAAATTTTTGATCCAGACCCCCTCTGGTGAAACATCACGGATGACTGAATCCAGTCCAGTGACGAATCCAAACTTGCTGACAATCTCCTGTCTAGGCCACATCTCCGTCGGTGCCCCCATGGCGTCACCGATTGCCGATCCGACCAACATGCCTAAAATTTTGTCATATAATTCCTCTTCGGAAATCTGAAGTGGAGCAAGTCCTGTCAGTTCCTTGGTCGACGGAGCACAGGAGAAAAATACCGAAAGGAAAAGCAACAGAACGACGCTGATTTTTCCCATTAGGCGTGTAAAATCAGGTTTCTCGCATAATCGATTATGCTTTTTTTCTCAGACAGACTGAGGGTCACCGGCAACTGTGCCAAGCCAATCAATCTCCGTAGGATTTCTACGCCCGTATACTGATCCAATAGATCCAAATCCAGTTTCTTCTCCGCCATGTACATCGCTTTCAGCTGGAAAATAGTCTGCGGGGAAGTGTTGGACATCATCAGATGTGCACACAGTACACCCAAATCAAATTCCGGATCGCCCATAAATGAAAACTCCGTATCGATTACCTTAATTCCATCGCTTGTTCCAAGCCAACTTCCCGGATAGAAATCCCCGTGAATCAGGGACCTTCCCTTGGAGAGATACCGCGAGCCCAGCTGTTCGATAAACTGCAACAGTCTCGAATCTGAACGAATACTGCTTGCCGCTTCTTGTAGCCCCGTTTGTACCCGGTCCAAGTCAAACCCATTGTCGGTTAAGAACGGAAATTTGAAAATGTGCTCGTGGTTGAGCCGTCGCATGCCCCGATTGTCCGGATATGCATGGACCTTCAACTGGTGCAGGCGTAGCAGGTAATTGACCAAAAGCTCCAAGTCATGCTCCGGTAGCTTTGTCTTTTGTTCGTAGAGATGGCGATAGTCCAATCCCAGCCCCAAGTCGTCCATGACCAACAGGTTGTAAATAGGAAGGAAGCCGATGATTTTTGGGGAAAATTTTGTCAAATAGGCGTCTTTTTGTACAAGCCCGTAATAGGCATATTCCACTTTGATTCTTTCAACTGGCGCAGGAATATGCGGATACTTGTTGACATAAGGAGGCGATTGTTTCAGGATCAGGGTCCGCTCACTGGTCTTGAGCCTGAGGACGATATTCATGTTTCCTTCCCCAGCCTTGGAAATTTCCAAAAACTTATCCCCCGCGTTCAGGATGCCCGCATGCTTCAGGACATCCATCAAAACGTCCGTGCTGGTTTCCGAAATATTATTTGCCATGGATCAAGGAATTTGACTGGTGGTTAAGGTGCGATTTGAAATTTCCCCATTTTTGGCGAATATTAAACAGACCGTTAAACAGTCACAAAATAGTCCAAATATTTAAGATGCAAGTTATGAATTACAAAAACACTTCAATCATGCTGCTGTTGGCATGGATTGCATTTATTACTCCGATTGTTGCCCAGGACAATGTGGACCTCGAGATGATGTACCGGATCAAAACCGAAGGCATCCAAAAATCCCAAATCCAGGACTTGTCCTTCCACCTGACCGACTTCATCGGGCCGAGGCTTTCGGGTTCAACAAACCTTCGAAATGCAAGGGCTTGGACTTCGCGGAAATTCCAGGAATGGGGACTTTCCAATGTCAAGATTGATGCTTGGGGAGAATTTGGCCGCGGCTGGAACGTGAAGAAATCCTACATCGCCATGAAGGCACCCTATTATGCGCAGATCATAGGCTATCCCAAGGCATGGACAGATGGCACGGCAGGCCAAGTTTCGTCCGAAGTTGTTTTGTTGGAAATATCCACCGATGCGGATTTGGAAAAATACCGGGGAAAAATCCGCGGGAAAATCGTCATGGCACCTGCCAACCTGACCTTGAATCCAGCCTTTGAAGCAGAAGCAAAGCGATGGACAGAGGAGGAATTGGAACAAAGAAAGGAGATATCTACTGGTGTGCAGCCTTCCCGGTATACGCCTGAGGCCCTCGCACAAATGCGCGCCCAGCGCGAACTCGACCAAAAGCTGGCCACTTTCCTACTGGAAGAAGGGGTTGCGCTGCGTTTGACGGGTACCCGGGGAAGCTTTGGTACCGTTTTCCATACACGTGCCGGATCTTACAGCAACGACAAGAAGCCAACCGTTCCCGAAATCGAAATCGCTGCGGAGCACTATGGTAGGATTTATCGATTGATCAAAAATGGCAAGCCCGTCACCGTGGAGGCCGAGGTGCAAGTTGAATGGCTGGACGATGACTACAAAGGCTACAACGTGCTGGCCGAAATCCCCGGAACAGACAAGACCCTCAAATCCGAGATCGTGATGCTCGGTGCACACATGGACAGTTGGCATGCCGGTACGGGTGCCAATGACAATGCAGCCGGCGTCGTGGTGATGATGGAGGCGATCCGGATTCTCAAAGCGCTCGGCGTGCAGCCCAAGCGTACGATCCGAATCGCGATTTGGGGAGAGGAAGAACAAGGCCTACATGGTTCACGGGGCTATGTGCAGCAGTATGTCGCAGACCGTACCAAGAAGGAAAAAAAGGCCGAATGGGACAAGATTTCCGCCTACTACAACCTTGACAATGGTTCCGGAAAAATCCGCGGCATCTACGTCGAAGGCAATGACATGGTGGTGCCGATTTTTGAAAAATGGCTGGAACCATTCCATGAATTGGGGGCCAATACGGTGACACGCAGAAATACAGGTTCGACAGATCACGTGGCATTCGATGCGGTAGGGGTTCCCGGTTTCCAGTTTATCCAAGACCCAATCGACTACGGCAAAGGCTATCATACCAACATGGACCTGTACGAACGGATGCAGTTTGCCGACATGACCCAAGCGGCGGTCATCATCGCTGCCTTGGTCTACAACACAGCCCAAAGGGACGAAAAACTCCCCAGAAAGCCTTGGAATTGATTTGGAGCTAATTTCATTCCTAAAAAAACGGCACAAGTTCAGTTTTTGGAGACTGGATTTGTGCCGTGTTGATTTTTGGGGGAAGAGAAAAACCAGCACTTAGCTGCCTTTTAAAACTTGGACAAGGACCGCGTAGTGAGTTTTCAACCTGCTCAAACAGATATTCAAAAAAAGCTTCAATTACCAGATTAGTTTCAAACCTGTGTCCTTGTAGGCATGGATTTTTTCGTCGTTTGAGATGATGCTGAGTCTATGTTGCAGCGCCTGCCAAACCAACATCCGGTCAAACGGGTCCTTGTGGTGGTCCGCATTGAGATTGAAAAATGACACGGCATCGTTGAATTCCAGGTTTAGGAACCTACATTCAAAATTCCGCTTGAACCCATCTACCAGCGTTTCGGGTGTATGGTTTTTGAGATCCAACTTGCCCAGGCGGTATTTGATGCAGATTTCCCAAATGCTGATGGCACTGAGATAAATCTCTGCATCGTCGGTCAACAAGATATCTCTGGCTTTTTGGCTGATTTGGGTTTCATCGAAAGCAACCCAAAGAACCACATGCGTATCCAGCAAATACCTCATAGCCCCATCTCCGATAGTTCCTCATCAGTCCATTGCATGTCCTCTTTTTTGATCACCACATCTTGGTCATTGAAAAATCCAAGCTTGCGGGTGCTGGTCTTTTCAGGCTTGTTGCTCACGCCAAAATAGCCTACGAGTTCACTGGATTTTCCTTTGACGACCTTGATTACCGCACCTTCGCGTACCATCTCGACGACTTCAGAAAACCGTGCCTTGAACTCTCCAATGTGCATGGTTAAGGTCATGTAACATAATTTTATCTAAAGATAAAATCATCTTGACAAGTTGTCAAGAAAAAAAATTTAAGGTTTGTTGCTTTAGGAATAGCATAAAGGATTATATGGGTTTTTTACAAAATGAACCCAATGTCCTCATTATATGTCTCTGAGGTGGAACTAGGGTTTATCGAAAAGAAACCTAAGCCTCTTGCTCAATATTTCATTTGCTTCCTGATCGGATGTCTCCGGGTTTGACAATTTTAGTTCTTCGATCAAGTAATCTCGGGAATTTATGCGCGGGGAAAGCACTATTTCAGACTTCTCCTCCTTGACTGAGACTCTAAAGTGGATTTCCTTGTTTTTATTGGAGACAATAAAAAGATCATCAGTTTCCCAATGCAACATCTTTACCAAATCTGAAAAATCGTCTTTGTAAAAGACACACTTTGTCAAGTGAATTTTTCTTTTGAATTTCTTATCATGTTTTGAAAATATCTCAGCGGAAATTGCATTGTTTTCTGTTGTTGTGGAAACCTTCACTAAAGCACTGAGTTTTCGGTTTTTTGAATTCTTTGGAGTTAGTATCACGTATTCATTCCGAAAGTCCGATCTAATAACTTCTGAGTAGGCTTTATCAAAACCTTCAACAGGCCAACCAAACTCATTGCACAATTCCTGAACTGTGAATTGTAAAAAATCTAAAATGATCCGGAATCGAGCTTTATCCGAAGACTCTTCTTCAATCATTTTCCAATTAAAAAATCTGCGCGCTGATGCGACGCGAGTCAATTTGTGGGTGTTGATTAAATAAGCTTTTTGAGGTGGTTCGATTATTTCGATTAATATTTTGGATAGATTTTCAATCCTAACCTCTGACAAAAACCGACTGAAAAAACGACAAACAAATATAAACTCTCGACCGAAAGTGGAATTTCTACCTTTGTCCGAAATGTTTGTTTCTAAGAATAGTCTATCCATGTCAACGCTTTTTACGGCTTCAACTATGTCGGGCGCTTTTCGCTGTCCCCTCCTGGGAGTAGTATAAACCTTCGGCGGTGACTGGGTGGGATTTGCAATTCTACCCTTTCATCCTTTCCATCCACGACAATTGGGATGAAATTGGTATTCCCTGTCAAACAACAAAGCGGAATATAGTCGGAGATCAGGAAGATTGCAAATTCGTGTAGGTTTGGTATTGTTTTTGGGATTCTGGCCGTAATCTCTTGTGGAATGATTTTCGCAACACATCAATCGCCAGGGGATTGTTTTAGGACAAAAGCGTAGTTTTTTCTATCATTGAATTATGGATAAAGTCATTATCAAATCGCTCAACATATTTCTACTGTTTGGTTTTTTTGTTTGCCATTGTGCTTTTTCCCAAAAACAGAAGGTCGTCTATGAAGACAAGGTATTCGAAGAAAACATCCAATCGGCGCGGCTGTTTCCAAACCTGCCCGACTACGAAGCACAGATGATGTCGCCTGTGGTCGAACTCGGAGGCATGTCGCTCAGGTTGGTTTTTGATGATTTGGCCTATGATCCTGATATGTATTCGGTTAAGATTGTACACTGCAATTTTGACTGGACACCCTCCGACCTCAAGGATCCTGAGATTTTGAGCGAATACAATGAGTTCAATGTCCAAGAGTACAATTACTCCATCGATACGCGTATCCCCTACATCCAATACCAGTTTGTGTTGCCGCGGGTCAGGAAATCGGGAAACTATGCCGTGTTGGTCTATCGGGGCAGGGACCAAAACCAAATGGTCCTGACCAAGCGGTTTATGGTCTATCAAAAAGGTCTTGCACTCGGTGCGCAAATCGTACCACCCGCCCAAACCGAAAACCGCCGCCAAGTGCAGCAGATCAACGTCAATGTCAATTACAAATCCAGGGAATTGTTTGATCCGAAAAACAACCTGAGGGTCTTTATCCGCCAAAACCAACGCTGGGACAATGCCCGCGTACTTCCCAATCCGACGATGATCAGGGAGGACATCAAGATGATCGAATACCAGTTGTTTGATGGGAGCAATACCTTTTGGGCAGGGAATGAATTCAGGTTTGTCGACCTGCGATTTGTACGTGCCAGGGGACTGAACGTGGCCGCTGTCAAAATGGAGGAGGATGTGGTTTTTGCAGAAGCGGGAACGGACAAAATCCGTACTCAATCAGTCTATTCCGAATACCTCGACATCAATGGCCAATATGCCGTCATGAACATGGAGCGGCAAAATTACGAACGCGAAAGCGAGTACATGTTGGTGACGTTCAACCTTTCTGCGGCTGGAGTGACCGAAACTCCCTATATCATTGGATCCATGAGTCGCTGGGGCAAGGAACCCACGGCCAAGATGGAATTGAACAACAAGACGAATACCTATCAGGCGACGCTTTTGCTCAAACAAGGCTGGTATGATTATCAATATGCCTACCTGACCAAGGACGGGTTCGATACCGGCAAATTGGAAGGCAATTACTTTGAAACGGAGAATGAATACGAGGTTTTCCTCTACTACCGTGATATGGGTTCCCGCTACGACGAGCTTATCGGCTACGTCAATTTGAACCCGAACAAGCGCAGGCTCTGATCGAGGCAATTATTGTTGACTAGTTTGATCCAGTGACTTGGGTTCTGGCGATGTCAGGATCAGTTTTCTCGCGGCGCCCGCTGCGTGACACTTGTGCTACTCCGAGTCTCTCAGGACATCAAAGAGAAATACCAAGGGAGGCAAATTACCCATCTGACAATCGTGTTTACGGTTGGACTTTTTCGAATTCGACCAGTAACGCCCCGATTTCGTCAAACAACTCGAGCTTGGTACCCGTGACTTTGTAGGTTTTGGATCTTCTTATTTCGAACCATGCAAATCTGTGAAAATTTTCCTCGTTTCGATCGAAACATCCGCGCATTGTCGTCGGCAATCCTCCACCGAAGGTAATTTGATGCCCCTTCACTTTTTCAATGATAATACCAGTAGAATTACAGCCCAATGGTCCAATGATCCATTTATAGAGCATGATGATATTGATCGTCATCTGGTATTTCTCCCAGTTTTCTGGCTTATCCGGATTGGTGAAAAGCGTCGCTTTCCAAACCCCTTCCAAATCGAGGCCTTCTTCGACTTCTTTCGAAAGGATGTCAACAAGCTTGTAGCTATACCGGTTGGGTTGGGATGGCACCTCCTTCGGGAGAAGCGTTTTGCGGACGGAAATCAAATACCGAAATCTTGGTTCGAATTGAAATCCTTCGATGTCCTCGGCAAGGATACTGAAAGGTTCCTCGGAGTTTTGCGTCCGCGCAATGTAGCAGCTGCCCCTGTTGTTGGATGTGCAGGAAACCGTGACTCCGAATACCTCCAAGGTAATCAGTTCGCCTGGTTCTTCTTCGGGTTCGCAGGAAATGAAGAGGGCGATAACGCCATACAGCAGAATGGTTTTCAGGGTTTTCATGGGGAAAAAATCTAGGATAACAAAATCTACCAAATAACCCCAAAAACAAACCCGAAGGCGCTTTCAGGGCATCAATCTACTTTGCGTAGCACCATCAGCACTTCGTTGCCTGCGCCAATCAGCGTCAGGAGCATGCCGTCCCGCTTGTATTTTTTTGTTTGGGAAAAGGCATTGGACACCGCCCGCTCCAGCTCCATATTGGCTTGGCCGCAAGCCATCATCGTGCTGGCGAGGTTGCCGAATTCGAGTTCCGTTTCCGTCAGTTTTGTGATTGGACCGCGCAAGGTATTGCAGCCGGAGAAACCATACATCCGGCGTTCCGAGGCATTGAATTCGAAGGTGAGTGATTTGTCGCCCATGCCTTTTGGCTTTTCGTATTCACCGACTTTTTCTAGCAACCAAATGTCCGTAATCGCCAAGGTCTTGTCTGCGGTTTTGGAGATGACCTTGACCAACCTGTACCGCAAACTCGAAGCATCGGCCGGAATAGGAGGGGGAAGCTGCTCCACCGCCACGACAATCCTGTAAATATTTCCCGGCTCATACTCAAATCCCTCGATGTTGCTGAAGAAATTTTGCCATCGTCCTTCTTCGATTTTTTCTCCATCCTGTACCTGCAGACAAGACATCGGACCGACGCCCTGACAGGGAAGTTTTGCGCTATTGATCCAAAATGTCTTTTCCACGGTATTCAGAGCGTTGTTTTTGGTGGCGGTTTTGCAGGAAATCATTCCCAACATCAGCAAGGAGAAAAGCAGTAAATGGATTTTCATGGTGTCAATTTAGTTTGCTTGTAATTGAAACGGTAATTCGTTTTTACTAATCTTCAAAAAATAGTTTGCGAAAAATGCAAACCAGATCACTTTTCTGAGGATTGCATTTCCGACTGAATAACCTTGGAGAGTTTCTCCGCCCAAGCCCTGTAGATCAGTCCACTGGGATGGAGTTGGTCTGCGACGACACTTTCGGGTTTGGCACCCACTTCACGATAGTGATCGGTGATGTCGATGTAGTGTGTGCCGAGTTGCTTGGTGATTTCCACTTTTGCAGCATTGTAGGCGTCAATTTCCCTGGCCACTTTGGCTTGGTCTGTGCCTCTTGCGGTGGCAAAAGGGGTTATTCCCCAGTCCGGGATGGACAGCACCACGACGCGTTTTGGATTACCTTTTGCAAAAGCGATCGCCTGTTCCAATCGTATTTTGAATTCAGCACGATAGTTCTCAACGGGCCTGCCGCGGTATTGGTTGTTGACTCCGATCAGCAGCGTTACCCAATCGTAAGTATTGCCCGCGATGTTGGCATTCTTGATTCCTTCACCCAGTTCGTCGGTTGTCCAACCTGTACGGGCAATGATCAAAGGTTTTTGGATCTGAATACCCTTCGCATTCAAAAGATCTACCGCTTGGTTGGGGTATCTTTCATTTTCGGGAACGCCTTCGCCGATGGTGTAGGAATCGCCGAGGGCCAAATAGGTCGCATGCTTGTTTTGGATTATGGGATTATCTACTGGTTTTTCCATACAATCAAGGAATAGTGTCGTAATCAGAAAAGCGAATATCCAAAGGTATTTCATGGTTGATGTCATTTAGGGAAAATGGGTTCCAGCATGCGGAAAGTGCCTTGGGTCGCGTCCATTTCCACTTTCGCACCCACCGGAACGATGAATTGTTTTGCTACGTGGCCGATCATGGCACCCTTGTACGCGGGAATTCCCAGTGGTAGGATGTAGTCGTCAAGGATATCATCCAAAGTCAGGGAACCGTAGCCACCGCCCGGATTGCAATCGCTGCATTGGCCGAAAATAAAGCCTTTGATTTTTGAAAGCGTGCCATTCAGCGCAAGGGTACTCATCATGCGGTCGATCTTGTAGGGGTCCTCGCCGATATCTTCGATAAAGAGGATGGCATCTTTGAAATCCGGGAAATAGGGGGTTCCTGATAGGGATACCAAGACCGTTAGATTTCCTCCTAGGATTTTCCCTTGAGCAGTGCCGGGACCTAAGGTTTGCGTGCGGTTCTGTTTGACGACAAGATCGTCTCCCTTCACCTGCTCGTTGACGAATGTGACAAGGGATTGGTCAAAGAACATTTTTTGGAATTGACTGACATTGAAGTTGTTCCAGCTTCCGGATCCGTTTGGCCCATGGAAGGTAACCAGGCCAGTTTGGCTATGGATGGCGCAATGCAGCGCGGTGATGTCCGAATATCCCAAGATCGGTTTTGGGTTCTTTTTGATCGTTTTGTAGTCGATCAGGGGAAGTATCCTAGCAGCGCCCGAGCCTCCGCGAATACATATCAATGCTTTTACATCCGGGTCGGCAAACATGTTGTTGAGATCTTCAGCGCGCTCTGCATCCGAGCCTGCTAAGTGACCTCGCCGGTTTTTGAGGTTTTCCCCCAATTTCACCTGAAATCCCAAAGCCTCTAGTGCTTCCTTTGCAAAGTCAAACTGAATCCGCTCAGAAGTGGCCGCAGAGGGGCTGATGAGGCCGACGGTGTCTCCTTTTTGCAAAGGTTTGGGAAGGAGGAGTTTTGGCGAATCCTCGGAATGCTCGCCAAAGGATAGCAATGGAAAAGCCCCAAGTCCCAGTATAGTGGATTTGAGGAAGTGGCGTTTGTTCATGATTGGGAAATTTCTTTTCAAAAATAGGGTATTCCGACAAACGCAATAGAGAATCCCAATAAATGCTTCTTTCTCTCAGCACAATTATCACGTGGAAATTTTTTACTCACTCTTAACAACCTTCCCGTTCGCAAACATTTTGGAAACCTCAAGTAATGCGAAAAGCCTCTCCAACCTTTCGCCGTAGCTTAATGACCTAATTTTGGCGATTCTTCTTTTTTCTTGCTCCTCTGGGGATGAAAAGTCAAATTTTGCGTTCTGAACCTTCATGTTTCCAATTTACCGGGTTTAAAAATGCTGCTTCACATACCCCATCACCTTTTCCATTTCCCGGCGGACTTCGGAGGCTTTTTGGAGGTAATTGTTGTTCATAAATGCGAAGGCCAAGTGTTTTCCTGAGTCGGTTTTGATAATGCCGACCAAGCTGTGGTTGTTGCTGAGCGTTCCGGTTTTTGCAAAAATATAAGGACTCGAGCCTTTATAGGTGGTTTTCAGTGTGCCATTTACACCTCCCACAGCCAGAAAGCTCTTCAATTCTTCCCTCGGAATCAGTTGTTCGAGCTTCACCATCAATTGGATCATGGCCCGGGGAGTGACCAGGTTGTTGCGTGACAGGCCTGAACCGTCCATCCAATTTGGTTGGTCGGGAAGGTCCCAAAGGAATGTCTTTTGGATGTAGGCTATGGCGCGCTCGGTATTCAATTCACCCGTTTGGTATTCGCCTGCCATCAACAGTAGCTGCTCCGCGAGGAAATTGTCACTTTCCTGCAGCATTTCCCGCCATACTTCTTTTGCTCCTTCGACCTCAAAGACCAAATGCTCGCTTGGGATTGAATCTTTGATCACCACGACTGGCTTTTTGATCCTTTCGGAAACCAGGCTCGCAAACAGTTCACTTGAGGTAATGAAGGGAACTTCCGATTCAGAAGCAGTATAGCTCGCCGGATTGAAATAGAAATTGTTAGACCAAAGCTCCCGCATTACCTCCTTGGTGGCTTTTTGGCTAATACTTACAGGTTTGTCGAAAAATGGGATGTTTGGTTTGGGGACCCGGTTGGAGTTTTTGAACGTCACAAAATTGCCGTAGATCGGGAAGGCGGATTTTTCCACAGAATAGGAATAAAAGAAATCGTCCCACTGCCAGCCATAGCCATATGGCTCATCTTTCCAGTTTTGGTCGGAGAAATAGACCGTATCATACTTGGCGAGGAAAGCATCTATATCGGGATGCTTCATGTCACGGTATTCCCATAGTGGATATCCTGTTCCCCAGATTTTGACGGATTTACCCGATTCGACGTACCGAAAAGCGGCAAGGCGGTCGCCAAGGACCGAGATTCCTCCATAAAAGGTCAGCAGCTTGGTGACTGAGGCGGGGATAAAATTGAGGTGGCTGTTTTTCTCAAACAATACCCTTTGGCTGTCCAGGTCAAAAAGCATAAAGCCTGTGAAGTGGTTCCCAAAGTAGGACTGCTCATTCAGCAATTTATCCAAGCCGAGATAATGGGCGCGGATTTCCGGATCCTGTGCCCAGGTATTTTGGCAATACCACAGGCCAGCAAAAAGGAAAATGACGGTCTTTAGACGCTTTGCGATCATGACTTGAGTTTGCGTGCTGACCAAAATAACCAAAACCATCCTGCTATGAAAGCCACACCACCGATGGGCGTAATGGCACCCAGCCAGTTGATACCCGTCAGGGACAACACATACAGTGAACCCGAGAAGATCAATATTCCCAAAACCAACAAACCCATCACTGATTTCAAAAATGTATGCTGCGGCTGAACCTGAAGCCAAATCGCCAGCGCCAAGATTGCCAAGGCATGGTAGAAATGGTACTTCACGGCTGTTTCGAAGGTTTCTATACGGCCGTTGGCTTCCGAAGTCGGCTCAAGCCCATGCGCTCCAAATGCGCCGATCCCCACCGCCAACATCCCTAGCATGGCAGCCAATTGTATATAATTTCTGTTTTTCACTGTTTAGTATAATTTCGTTCTCCAAATATCGCCGTTCCGATCCTTACCATCGTGCTCCCTTCTTCCTGTGCTATCAAATAATCACCGCTCATGCCCATGGAAAGTTCTGACAGTTGTACGTTTTCTGGTAGCTGAAGGGATTTGCATTCTTCAAAAAGGTTTTTCAGGAATCTGAACTCACTTCTGATTTGATGCACATCCTCAGTGAAACTCGCCATTCCCATCAGGCCGATGATCCGTACATTTTTCAGATGCTGAAGTTCGGGGTTTTGAAGTATTGCCTGCAGTTCCTCCCGATCAAGGCCAAACTTGGTTTCTTCCTGGGCGATGTGAATCTGCAGGAGGCAGGAACATACACGACTTGATTTTTCGGCTTGTTTGTCGATCTCCAATAGCAGCTTCCACGAGTCCACTCCATGAATCAGGTGGACAAAGGGCGCAATGTATTTCACTTTATTGGTTTGTAGGTGGCCGATAAAATGCCAGCGTATATCTCCGGGAAGTTCGGCTTGCTTAGCGGTCAGTTCCTGCACTTTGTTCTCCCCAAAATCACGTATCCCTGCGCCAAAGGCTTCCAAGATCGCCGAACTTGGCTGGGTTTTGCTTACGGCGATGAGCAAGCAGGTAGGATTATAAAAACTGTTTTTTATTGAAGAAAGGTTTGCCTTAATGCTCATTCCAGTAAATTTGGCCCTACACTTTTCAAACAAAGATATGGCGATATTGGGTACCTTGCTAAAAAAAGGCATAAGACTGAGGGAATCTTTGGAGCAGGAGTATAGCTCGCCCCTCGACCTCCAAAAACAGGAACTGAAAAAACTCCTGATTAAGGCCAAGGACACGGAATTTGGCCGCAAGTACCAATTCGAAGCTATCCTGACGGAATTTAAGAAAGGTGAGGATGATTTTTACAGCGCGTTTTCTAACCAAGTGCCGATCTATGATTACAATAAAATCTACCAAGAATGGTGGCACCGACTCAAAAACGGGGAGGAGGACGTTACATGGCCAGGCACCATCCGATACTTCGCTTTGACCTCGGGAACCTCAGGAGCTACTTCAAAGTATATCCCTATCACCAAAGATATGGTCAACGCCATCCGAAAGACAGGCGTGAGACAAATTTTGAGCCTATCTAAATATGACCTGCCGAACAAGCTGTTCACAAAAGGAATCCTGATGCTAGGAGGAAGTACGGATTTGGAGTTTAACGGTACATACTTTTCGGGAGATTTGAGCGGAATTACTGCAGGCAAGTTGCCGATTTGGTTTCAAAGGTTCTACAAGCCGGGAAAGAAGATTTCGAAGAATAAAAATTGGGGCGAAAAACTCGACCAGATTGTCGAGAAGGCATACAAATGGGACATCGGCATCATTGTGGGCGTCCCGGCTTGGTTGCAGATTTTGTTGGAAAAAATCATTGAGCGGTACAAGCTGAAAACCATCCACGACATTTGGCCCAATCTCCAGATTTTTGTCCATGGTGGTGTGTCGTTTGAACCCTACAGGAAGGGCTTTGAAACGCTGCTGGCAAAACCACTGATCTATATGGAGACCTATTTGGCTTCAGAGGGGTTTTTGGCTTTTCAGGCTTTGCCGAATCGTAAATCCATGCGCTTGGTGCTCAACAATGGCATTTTCCATGAATTTATCCCCTACAACGACGATAACTTTGACGAAGAGGGCGAATTGCGGCCAAGCGTCAAAACACTCCACATCAACGAGGTAGAGGAAGGAGTAGATTATGCTTTATTGATAAGCACCTGTGCAGGGGCGTGGCGCTACATGATTGGGGACGTCATTCGCTTTGTTTCCAAAGAAGAAAGCGAGATCATCATCACGGGCAGGACTAAACTGTTTTTGAGCCTTTGCGGAGAGCACCTCTCCATGGACAATATGAACCGAGCCGTGGAAATGGTCTCAGAGCAGATGAACCTCAATATCAGGGAATTCACCGTTTTGGGCTTGCCGCACGGAAGTCTTTTCAGGCACCATTGGTTTGTCGGCACTGACGATCCTGTGGATCAAAAGGCGCTATTGAAACAAATCGATGATAACCTCAAGTCCCTAAACGATGACTATGTGGTGGAGCGAAAACATGCCTTGAAAAAAATAGAACTTACTGTGCTATCACCGGCGGACTTCTACGATTGGATGAAAATGCACGGAAAGGAGGGTGGCCAAAACAAGTTTCCCCGCGTACTCAAAGGGGACAAGATGCTGGACTGGCTACAGTTTCTCGACAAGAAAGGGCTTAGCCTATGATGCAGGCCTTTGCGGAGGGACTGAGTATCGGGCTTTTGCTGTCGGCCATGATCGGTCCCGTTTTCTTTACCTTGATCCAAAACAGTCTGGAGAACGGCTTTAGGTATGCAGCTGTATTGGCCTTGGGGATATTGGTTTCGGATCTGATTTATGTCATTCTAACGTACCTCAGCGTCTCTATTTTCGCTTCCAATCCGCATTTTGAAGTGGTCCTCGGGTTCGTCGGAGGACTGGTTTTGGTGGGATTTGGCGTCAGTACGCTGCTAAAAAAACGAGTCAGCCGACCAAGTTCGGGCGGGTTTCCACTTCCCAAAGCAAAAAAGCGGACCGGCTTCATGAAGGGTTTCAGCATCAATGGTATCAATCCTTTTGTGATGCTATTTTGGATTTCCATCGCCGGCTTGGTCAATCTCAAAGAAGGGTTTGGAAGGGCAGAAGTTTGGCTGTTCTACACGGGGATCTTGTTGACTGTGTTTGTAATCGACCTGCTCAAAGCCTTTATCGCAAAGCAGCTTTCCCGCTTTGTCACCGCCAAACTCTTGGCCAAGCTCAATTACCTTGTCGGTGTCGTCCTCATTTATTTTGGAGGCAGGTTGATTTGGTTTGCCTGGGAAAAGGGCTGGTGAAGGTTGGCCAATGGGCCGTTGAGAATCGATAAATCGTAATGTTTTTTTCGATTTCGAAGCAATTGAAATATAGCTAACCCCCAAGCTTATACTCAAACCTCCTCGTGTCTACCACTTTGAAAAGGTCATGAATACCGGGAAAGGTCGGATTTACCAAGAGATTGTGCTCGTCTGGGTAGAAAGAAAGATGAAGCCGGGCAGAAGGTACTTTCAGAAAAGGAAAGGATCGTTCGGTTAACCAAAGCCTTCCAAATTCCTGGGTGGCGTTTCCATGCGGCAACATATCCCAACTTCCAGTCAGGCTGTCTTTGTCCAATGCACCCACCATGGAGACATCATCTATCCCATAAACGACCACATACCATGGTTCGAGCGCGGCGGCCGTCCCCTTGATGCAGAGGTATTCCAAGGCTGCCAATGACGCCGAACTTCCGGCATAGATCATCGGCATGCCTTTTGGATTCCATCTGCCACCGGAAAAGGAACTGCTGTAGGGCTCTTGGTAGTACTTTTCGGACATCATGCGGTAATAATGCAGCATGACTAAAGGACATTTCCAAAGTGAAGGGCATCTATCGCCTCATGTACCAACTCAATGCCCGTCAAAGACACCATCAAGTCAGCTGGGCGTGCTTGTCCCAAGGCCAAATTGGGGCTATTGAGCCAAGATTTCAATCGGCTTGGATTGCCAAAATATGCGACTCCCTTTTTGATGGCTTCATCTATTTTGAAAAACTGATAGGAACCTGGAGTACCTATCGGGCTATCAGCTGTCCATCTCGAAACCGTACTCGGAGACACTGATGCGGATTTGGCAACATCGATCATTTTCATATCCAAGTAATCAACAATGTCAGTAATCTCGGCAAAAGTCAGATTCCTGTCCAGCAGTGCTCCAACGTCAGTCAGGCTTTGAATATTTTTGAGGCTTTTTAGATAGTACCCGTAGCCTTTTTGGACATTGTAGCTGGTCGTCTTTCCTCCTTTTTGGACCACAAAAGTGCTTGGGGAATCATAGGAAGCCTGAAAATCATTCAACAGTGAAGGATCTTCTGGTGCCAGCTCGGGATACTTTTTAATATTTTTCATATGACAAAGGTAAAAATATCATTTGAAATTTAAAAGGCTTCTATCCTACTTTTTGTGGATTCTATATACCGGGCCCTACAATCATAGATTCTTTCTGTTGTACAGAAAAAAGACTTTCATCTTGGCACAGGGTTATTCATTTTTCTCCCGGTCGATAGGTTTTCTTTGTGTTTTTCACCACATCTTCCCGATAGAAACTCACATCCTTGAACTTCCCGTGTGCATACATCTCCGCCTGATCTGCAAAATGGGGAGAACTGGGGTCACCGCTTTGGCCACCGGCTAGTAGGCTCTTTGCCTTCACCTTTTCGCCAAATTCGACCACGGCCACAAAGCTGTTGCCGACATTGCCGTACCATTTTTTTGTATTCGGGTGGGGCCGGCTTCCATAAGCTGCCAGTGAACCCCACATGGATGAGTTCATTCCGACGGGGAAACTGGCTTGCGTGTCATCAAAGTGTGGTTCGATCTCTCCCGAAATACGCTGGAATCGATTCACTTCGCCCCATGGCATTTCCCAGGTTCCAAAGTCGGATTTCAGTTTTTCCAAGGCCTTTTCAAATGCTGCGATTTTCATTTCATCTGAAGTCTCTTTGGCCAAAAAATCAAAGATATAGGCATCCCAGGGACGTTCCAGATCACGTGCATCTGCCATCAATTGATTTGCCCAAAAGACGCCCAAGGTCGTTCCAACGGATTCTACCCCTGTTTTCAAATCCCAAGACGCCAAGACTCCGAGTGGCTGGAGCAATAGGATTTTGCGAAGATCCGTATCAGGAAGGTTTTCAAAGGCCTTGACCAAGGATGGAACCAGCGGCTTGAATGCCATCAGGGTGGGTTCATAAGCAATGGTAATCAGTGATTCAAGGGTAAGGTTTTTTTGGTCTTCGAGCACCCTCACGCCATTCAGGCCCCGCGCGTTTTCCAAATCCCAAGCCATATAGGCGGGGTAATTTTCCTTCTTTGGGCTGAATCGGCCTGCTGCAGTAAACGGAGTAGAGTTACAGTTTTGAATCCATCCATTCCTTGGGTTGAAGATGAAAATCATCTCATCAAGGCTATGCAGTCCCTGCCAATCTGTATCGGGATTGCTGCCATCCACTGTATTACGCCAGTCGAAATTTGGGTTTCTCTTCGGGATAAAGTTGCCGTGGTAGTAGGCAATATTTCCATCCCGGTCGGCATAGACCGTGTTGTTGGATGAGTTTGTCTTCAGGTCCATGGTGGAGCGAAATTCCTCATGGTTTTTGGTTTTGGTACGTGTGTAGGATTGCGTCAATGCTTTCACCCGTTCGACCATCAGTGATATGGCTATCCACTTTCCGTTTTCTTCCCGAATCACAGGACCATGATGGCTGTAGTAGGCGACGATCTTCTTTTCTGAAAATCCATCTCCATCTTTGTATTTCAGTGTGATCGTTTTTTCCTTTAGAGGTCGCCAGTCCCCACCGAAGCGATAGTGATATTTCCCTTCCATTTCTTCCACAGTCAAGGCATAATGATCGATCGCGTCGGCCTTGCTGGACGTATGTATCCAGCCGTTGTACTCATTGAACCCCTGATAAATAAAGAACTGTCCCCAAGTCACGGCACCGTAAGCGTTCAATCCTTCTTCGCTGACCATATGCATTTCCGGCCTGAAGTAGAAGGACGTATGCGGATTGATCAAAAGCAAGGCATTCCCGTTTTTGGTAAGCTGCGGGGAGATGGCAAATCCGTTGGAGCCTTTTGGTTCAATTTCGAAATCCCGTTCTTCCAAGGCAATTGCAGAAGGTTCGCCTTTTTCGTAGAATGAGCGCAGCGGATTCAAGGCAATGGTTTCAATGTCCCCGCCGATGCTTCCTTCGCTAAAGGTCAGCGCCATCCAAGGCTCAAATTTTGTGATCAAGAGCGGCTTGACTTTTGGATTTGTATAAAGGTAAAAATTGATCCCGTCAGCCCATGCGACCATCAATTCCTGCAGCCATTTCGGTGAATTCTCAAATTCCTCCTTCACAATGTCCTCGTCGATAAACAGCTTCATCCGAAGGTCATGATAGACGTGGCTGACCCCTTTTACCTCCGCCATTCTTCCCATGGCGTTGATGAAGTTGGTTTCAACCCGGGTGAAATCATCTTCGCATTGGGCGTAGACCATCCCAAAAACAGCATCCGCATCTGTTTTCCCATACACATGTGGGATTCCCCATTGATCGCGGATGATTTCCGTCTGTGCGGCACGTTGCTGCCAGCGCGCAAGGTCAGTTTGGGCAAAACCAGCAAACGATAGGAAGAGGAGAAAGCTGAAGATCAAAAATCGAGGGAAAACGCTCATGGGAATTTGGGTTTGTGTTGCTAAAATTAACCGAAAGTCATTCCCCTCCAAACGAGAATTATTCAATTGAAATTGCAGGGGAGGCTACTGCGGCCGAATGCTGGTAAATGTGCTTCAGCGAGATTTTGGTATATTTGCGCCTTATCCAAAAACCACCAATTATGAAAGCATATGTTTTTCCTGGACAAGGAGCACAATTTCCCGGCATGGGAAAGGAACTTTACGAAGGCAATGAGGAAGCAAAAAGGCTTTTCGAATCAGCCAACGATATTCTTGGATTCAGGATTTCGGATATCATGTTCAATGGTACTGAGGAGGAACTGAAGCAGACTAGGGTGACCCAACCCGCAATTTTCCTCCATTCAGTAATTTTGGCAAAGTGCTCCCCGGGTTTCAAGCCCGATATGGTGGCAGGTCATTCCTTGGGCGAGTTTTCCGCTTTGGTAGCCAATGGCGCATTGGCATTCGAAGACGGTTTGAAACTCGTCTACCAACGGGCATTGGCCATGCAGGAAGCCTGCGAAATCAATCCTTCGGGAATGGCGGCCATTTTGGGATTGGAGGATGAAAAAGTGGAGGAACTTTGCGCGGGCATCACAGAGGAGATCGTAGTTCCTGCCAACTATAACTGTCCAGGACAACTCGTAATCTCAGGTAGCAATAGAGGCATTGAGCTTGCCTGCGAAGTCATGAAAAACGCTGGTGCAAAACGTGCACTTCCCCTTCCGGTTGGCGGTGCTTTCCACTCTCCCTTGATGGAACCTGCGCGGGAAAAACTGCAAAAAGCCATCGAAAGCACCCATTTCAGCAAGCCCATTTGTCCAGTTTACCAAAACGTAAGCACAATAGCTGTCTCAGACGTAGATACCATCAAGAAAAACCTGATCGCACAACTGACAGGTCCGGTGAAGTGGACTCAAAGTGTCCAAAACATGGTCGCCGATGGCGCGACCCATTTTATCGAATGCGGCCCAGGTAAGGTGCTCCAGGGATTGGTGAAAAAAATCCACAAGGAAGCCGAAGTTTCCAGCATTTGACTTCACAAAGCCCGGTTCAGCCGGGTTTTTTATTTCAATTTCCAGACTTGGCTGATGTCCGGGCACTCTTCCAAGAGTTCACTCGCGGATTTTCTCAACAAAGGATGTATCCAATTTGGCAGGATCTCCGCCAAGGGAACCAATACAAATCGCCTCAAGTGGAGGAAAGGATGGGGAATGGAAAGCAGATCTGTTTCGATGACTTCTTCACCAAAGGCAAGAATATCAATGTCCATGGTTCTGTTTCCCCATTTCTCCTCCCTGCTGCGACCCAGCTGTTGTTCGATGGATTGAATTCCCTCTAGGATTTCCATGGCAGAAAGTTCTGTATCGAATGCCAAAACCTGATTGAGGTAATTTCCGGAGGATTTTCCTCCCCAAGCTTCGGATTCGTAAACGGCAGATGCTTTAGATGCCGGACCCAAAAAGTCAGCCAGTAATTTCCTGCATTGGTCAATCAAAGCCATGCGGTCGTACAAATTTCCACCGATGATCAAAACCACTTGCTTACTTTGCATGTTGAAAATTGTGTATTAAGCACATTTACAAAAAACGAGTATTTTAGCCTCAAAATAGAATAGTATATGAAATTTCTTGGAAACGTCCTCGCAGTGATTGTCGGCTTGTTGGTCTTTTCGGTCATCAGCTTTTTCATCATGGCGGGCCTCATTGCGATGATTGCTTCTTCCGAACAGGAAGTCAGTGTCAGTGAAAATTCTGTCTTTTTGCTCAACTTGGAGGGAAGGGTCCTAGTCGAAAGGGCCAATGAAGATGAACCCGACTTTTCCTCTTTTGGCTTCGGGGGAATGCCAACGGTAGGCCTGATTAGTCTAAAGACCGCGATCGAAGCCGCTAAGGAAAATGAAAATATCAAAGGTATTTACATGAAGGCAGGAACGTTCTCAGCTGGCCAAGCTGGTCTGAAGGAACTGCGTGATGCCTTGTTGGATTTCAAGGAGTCGGGAAAATTCATCTATAGTTATGGTGAATATTACACGGAACCTGCCTATTACCTGTCTTCCGTTGCTGACAAAGTGTACATGAACCCATCGGGTTTGATCGAGCTCAACGGCTTTGCCTCTGAGATCGTATTTTTCAAAGGGATGTTCGAGAAGCTTGAAGTGCAGCCCGAGGTATTCAGGGTAGGGGATTTTAAGAGCGCCGTAGAGCCATTCATTTTGGACAAAATGAGCGAGGAAAACCGACTCCAAACCCAATCCTTCCTCAATGACCTCAATAAGGTAATGATTGGAGAAATCGCGGAAAGCCGCGGGATACCTGCCGACACGCTTTTCAATATCAGTAACAAAATGCTGGTGAGGAAGGTCAAGGACGCTGTAGACCTCAAGCTGGTCGATGACCTATGGTACGAAGACCAAGTTATCGATGCCATGAAAGAAAAGCTCGGGCTAAGCCAAGATGATAAGATTACGACGATCAATGTCAGCAATATCAACCGTACGGTCAAGCCGAAAAACAGGACTTCCAAGAACAGAATTGCCGTGGTTGTCGCTGAAGGTGATATCGTGAGCGGACGGGTCGAGGGTGCGATCAGTTCAGAGACTTTTCAGCGGGAAATCCGCGATGCGCGTAAAAACAAGGACGTGAAGGCCATCGTCCTTCGGGTCAACTCCCCAGGAGGTTCGGCATTGGCTTCTGAGGTGATTTGGAGAGAATTGGAATTGGCGAGTAAGGAAAAACCGGTGATCGCGTCGATGGGCGAGGTAGCTGCTTCCGGTGGTTATTACATCGCCGCCGCCGCAGATACGATTGTTGCCCAGCCAAATACGATTACCGGTTCGATAGGAATTTTCGCGCTTTGGTTCAATGCCCAGGGATTGTTGAACAACAAGCTTGGCATCACAACGGATGTTGTCAAAACGGGCGAACTCTCTGATATGCTCACACCCACCCGGAAGATCACCGATGTCGAACGCTCGATTTTCCAAGCGCAGGTGGAAGAAGGGTATGATGTTTTCTTGACGAGGGTTGCCGAAGGAAGAAACAAAACGAAGGAAGAAATCATGAAAATAGCGTCAGGACGCGTTTGGACGGGCAATCAGGCAAAGGAAAATGGGCTTGTGGATATCTTGGGAGATTTGGAAGATGCTATCGAAATCGCTGCCAAGAAAGCTGGTGTTGCTGATGACTATCGGGTAGTCTATTACCCAATCCAAAAACCCTGGTTTGAGCGCTTCATGAGCCAATTCACCAATGATGTGCAGGTAATGTACAGAAAACACCAAATGGGTGATCTTTATCCGATATACAATCAGGTCGAGAAACTCAAGACCTACGAAGGTTTGATGGTCCGTATGCCCTACGACATGACAATCAGGTAATCGTACAGCCTGTTTTGAAAATCTGCAGCCACCTAGAAATGGGTGGCTGTTTGTTTTCCGGGATAACTCATTTTCCTAGAAGTTGAAGCCCTGAAACCATCAGGCAGTCTCAACATGATCTTCAAATTCACAACTTGCTTCGCTTCCCATCTTCCAACATCCTTACTTCCTAGCACCCGTCCAGATGCAATTGCGCATAAAGACTTCCCCGTTGCGCGGCTTGTTGAAGGTCTGCGCAGCCGGAAGGGTCCTGAAGGCGGATTTTGGCATGGCCCCGTCGCGCAAGGGCTTCAATATGGCTTGGGTTGCTCTGCAAAATGGTTTCAAAATCCTCCAATGCCCAAGTCGTATGGCCAATGAGTAAAAGTACCAGTCCTCGGTTGTAGCGGGCAGTAAGGTTTTCGGGGTCGTATTTCAGACACATGTTAAATGAACCCGCCGCACCAAGTATATCTCCAATTTGGGAACGTGCCATTCCTTGGTAAAAATACACCCCCGCGTGTTTTGGATTGAGTTCTTTGGCGAGTTGGAGAAATTCGTCAGCACTCTTGTAGTTTTCATTCATCAACATGGCCCGGCCGAGTAGCAGTAGGATTTCAAAATCCTCACCGTCCTGTTTGGCGGCGAGCAGGAGATATTTTTCGGCATTTTTATAGTCCTCTTTCTTCCAGAATATCTTACCGATTCCAGCCAAAGCCTGTGCGTAAGTTGGCTCGTGGTAAAGAATCGTTTGGTAGTCTTCCACGGCTTTTTCAAACTCCCCCAACTCCTCGTAGGACCTTGCCCTCAAATGGAGGGTCTTTAGATCGTTGACATGAAGAAAGAGACTTCGGGAAAACTCACCGATTGCCTCTTGGTATCGCGCGCTGCGAAACAGTCGCTCACCTTCCGAATAGCTACCAAGGCAAGCATTACAAAGCATCAATACCGCCGCAAGACAAAAAGATTTCCTTATCATGTCGGCAATCTACGAAAAAATCGTAATAATATGCAATACCTTAATTTAATTCTATTTGTAGAATTTGAAAACCTACCTTTTTTGATACGTCAAACACTCCATCAGAAAAAGCTGTCCAAATTCAGCCCATGCCTGCAGGAAACAGTCTTTCTTCCATTATTACGGGACTGCGTCAAAGCGTTCCCTTCGTGCTCGGCAGTTGATTGAGCGCCGCAATATCGCGTTTGACGGCCATTTTGATCGCACGGGCAAGGCCTTTGAATATCGCCTCGATCTTGTGGTGCTCGTTTTGGCCTTCAGCTTTGATGTTGAGGTTGCATTTGGCAGTGTCTGAAAATGACTTGAAGAAATGAAAGAACATCTCCGTAGGCATATCGCCGATCTTTTCCCGCTTGAACTCCGCATCCCAAACTATCCAAGGCCTGCCACCAAAATCAATGGCAACCTGCGCAAGAACATCATCCATTGGCAAAAGAAAACCGTAGCGGTAGATCCCTTTTTTGTCGCCAAGGGCCTTCAGATAGGCTTCGCCTAGCGCCAAAGCCGTGTCCTCAATTGTATGGTGCTCATCGATATGCAGATCGCCCTTCACTTCAATGTGCAGATCGGTCCCGCCGTGTTTTCCCAATTGCTCCAACATATGGTCGAAAAAGGGCAGACCTGTGAAGATTTCACATTTGCCGGTACCGTCCAGGTTGACGTTGACATGGATGTCTGTTTCCGTGGTTTTCCTTCTCACGTCCCCTATGCGTGGAGGCATTCGCAGGAAGCGGTAAATCTCATCCCAACTTTCGGTGCAGAAATCCGCATCTTCGGTCGATTTGCCTATAAAGATTGACTTTGCACCCAGATTCTTGGCGAGTTGTACGTCCGTTTTTCGATCTCCAATCACATACGAATTGGCAAGGTCATATCCTCCCTGCATGTATTTGGTGAGCAGACCCGTCCGGGGCTTCCTTGTGGGAAGGTTTTCATGCTCAAAAGACCGATCGATATGCACGTCTGCGAAATGTACATTTTCATTCGCCAGAGTAAGCATCATCTTATTGTGGGCGGGCAAGAAGTTTTCCTCCGGCAAGGAGTCTGTACCCAATCCATCTTGGTTGGTGACAATCACCAGCTCAAAGTCCGTTTCCTCCGCGATCTTCCGAAGGTTTGAAATTGCCCCAGGGATAAATTCCAAGTCCTCCAAGCTATCAATCTGGAAGTCGGTTTGCGGCTCGACAATGATGGTGCCGTCACGGTCTATAAAAAGTACTTTTTTCATGGTTTGAGAGTTTTTTCTAATGGCTGGAATTCGGACATAGCTTCCAGAAGACGACGATTTTCATCCTGCGTGCCCACGGTAATCCGGAGGCAGTTGTCACACAGCGTTACTTTGGACCGGTCGCGCACGATGATTTTTTCTTGGGTTAGGTAATCGTACATTTCCTTGGCGGCCAGTACTTTTACCAGGAGGAAATTGGCATGGGAAGGGTAGATCTTTTGAACCAAAGGGATTCGCTTCAATGCTTTTTCCAAAACTTCGCGCTCCTTTAGAATCGCAGCTACTACCTCCTTAACCTTTTCAGCGTTTTCCAATGATGCCAATACCCTTTCTTGGGTGAGACCGGAGATGTTGTAGGGTGGTTTGATAAGGTTTAGGACCCGAATGATTTCCGCCGATGCAAAGGCCATCCCAATCCTTAAATTTGCCAAACCCCAGGCCTTTGAGAAGGTTTGCATTACAAGTAGGTTTGGGAACTCGTTTAACTCCGTTGTGAAGCTAGGTTCGTCCGAGAAGTCAACATAAGCCTCATCTATAACCACCAGGCCTTCAAATCCCTTCAGAATCGCGTGGATATCACTCCTGCGCATTTTGTTACCACTCGGATTGTTGGGAGAGCAGATGAAAATGATTTTGGTATGCTCGTCAACCGCCTCTAGGATTTCCTTCGGCCTCAATTGAAAGTCTTCAGTCAAGCTTACACGTTTAATTGCGATATCGTTGATCGACGCAGATACCTCATACATGCCATATGTTGGTGGTAGCAAAAGGACATTGTCCTTGCCCGGCACACAAAATGCCCGCATCAACAAGTCTATCGCTTCGTCGCTGCCATTTCCGAGAAAAATTTGTTCCTTTCCCACGCCCTTGATGGGAGCAAGTCTTTCTTTGATCAGGTGTTGGTATGGATCAGGATAGCGGTTGAAAGCTTCCCCGGTAGGTGAACTGTAGGGATTTTCATTGGCGTCGAGGAAAACACCTTCCTTACCCGAATACTCGTCCCTTGCGGAAGAATAGGGTTTGATGCTGAGGATGTGTGGCCTCAGCAGCTTTTTTATATCAAATGCCATTATTTCTTGTCTTTGAGGTATTTCAACCGGATACTTACCGCACGCTTGTGGGCGTCAAGGTGTTCGGCTTCAGCCATTTTCTCTATGGTGGGTCCGAGATTTTTGATTCCTTTTTCGGTAATTTTTTGGTAAGTGATTTTCTTCAAAAAACTATCTAAAGACACGCCACTGTAATTCCTTGCATATCCATAGGTAGGAAGGGTGTGGTTCGTGCCTGAGGCATAGTCTCCCGCAGATTCCGGCGTGAAGTTGCCGATGAAAACCGAACCAGCGTTGACAATCTGGGAAACGACTTCGTCCTCATTCTCCACGCAGATGATCAAGTGCTCGGGCGCATAGTCGTTGATCAGCTCGATTGCCTTTTCTTGTTTGGGCATCACTACGATGACTGAATGTTCCAATGCCTTTTTTGCGATTTCTTTTCTAGGAAGTTTCCCAAGTTGTTCTTCGATTTCTTCTTGCACTTTCTTAGCGATTTTTTCGGAAGATGCAACCAACACGACTTGGGAATCTACGCCATGCTCGGCCTGGGAAAGCAGGTCAGCGGCGACAAAAGCCGGCACTGCGCTGCTGTCGGCATACACCAACACCTCTGAGGGACCCGCCGGCATGTCGATCGCGACGCCGTTTTTGGTGGCCAATTGTTTTGCTGCGGTTACATATTGGTTTCCAGGCCCAAAAATCTTGTCAACCTTGGGCACGGATTCGGTACCAAAGGTCAAAGCCGCTACCGCTTGGGCGCCACCTGCCTTCACGATTTTGTCTATCCCGATCAAATCCGCCGTGAATAGGATTGCTGGATGGATGTTGCCTTCTTTGTCGGGGGGGGTACATAGGATGATCTCGTCGCAGCCAGCTAAATTGGCTGGAATTCCGAGCATCAGCACAGTCGAGAAAAGTGGCGCCGTACCGCCGGGAACATACAGACCAACCCGCTGGATAGGCACTGAGCGGCGCATACAGGTAACTCCCTCCATTGTTTCCATCACGAGATCAGGGGTAGCCTGTGCCGCATGGAATGTCTCAATATTTTCTTTGGCTTGCAGGATCGCGGCCTGTAGGTCGGGATCGACAAGAGATTTGGCCTTTTGGACTTCCTCAGCAGATACCAAAAGGGTTTTGATCTGGACATGGTCGTATTCCAGCGCAAATTTCTTCAACGCCTTGTCGCCCATGCGCTTGACCTTCCGCATGATTGGCTTGACGATTTTTTCGATTTCCTTGGTCTTTTGGATTGGACGCTGTAGTTCTTTTGCCCATTCGGACCTGGAAGGATTGACGATCAGTTTCATAATTGGAATGAAAAATATGTAGAAGCTTTTTTTGAATCAGACAACCATTTTTTCAATTGGGACGACCAATATTCCCTCCGCACCAGCGGCACGGAGTTCCTCGATATTCTCCCAAAATTGGTCCTCGCTCAACACCGAGTGGACCGATGACCAGCCCGGCTGCGCGAGGGGCAGAATCGTCGGGCTACGCATTCCGGGAATCAAGGCAATGATTTTTTCCAATGCATGGTTGGGGGCGTTGAGCAGGACATACTTGTTGCTTTTGCCCTTTTGAACCGCGTTGATCCTGAAGAGCAAGCGGTCAACAATGGACAATTTTTCTGCGGAAAGGTTTTTGTTGGCAATTAGTACCGCCTCTGATTTGAAGATTTCCTCGACTTCTTTCAGGCCGTTCATCATCAAGGTCGATCCCGAGCTCACAATGTCGCAGATCCCATCCGCCAGTCCGATACTTGGTGCAATTTCAACCGAGCCGCTGATTTCGTGGATATCTGCCCTGATTCCATGTGAT
Source organism: Mariniradius sediminis (assembly GCF_021491425.1). Lineage (NCBI taxonomy): Bacteria > Pseudomonadati > Bacteroidota > Cytophagia > Cytophagales > Cyclobacteriaceae > Mariniradius > Mariniradius sediminis. The sequence continues at coordinate 33,574 of NZ_JAKEVZ010000011.1, forward strand.
TCGAGATAATCCTGAAGAATTCTAGGGTAGGAGGTGGCAATGCTCTTGCCATGGAAATAGGAAACATCCTCATACGCGACTCCCCTTGGAATTGCCAAAGAAAGGCGGCATTTGGAGAAGCCAAGCTTCTTGAGAACGGCTACGTCCTTGGCTTTTTCGACCATCTCATTTTCCCCGACTATGCCTAAGTCAGCCACGCCGTCGGCCACATAGCCGGGAATGTCATCGTCGCGTAGGAACAAAAACTCTACAGGGAAGTTCGTGGAAGCGGAAATAAGCTTTCCGGTCCCATTATAAAATTTGATCCCACATTCCTTGACAAGCGATAGGGAATCGTCACTCAATCTGCCACTTTTTTGGACGGCTATTTTCAAAACTGAATTCATGGATGCAATATACGGTTAGAATCAAAATGCTGATGATCATTTTGGAGATATAGGCTGATGCATCCTATGCATAACCCTCCATGGGCGGTATGTGTTAAAAGTTCCTCCTTAGGAGGAATGGTGGAAATGATGGACGCCACCGAAAAAGGTGTTGGAGAAACAAGCGGCGGTATCGGTAAATGTCCCGTTCATTGAGTGCGCAAAGTTAAGAGAGGCCTGCCAACATCCAAATTTGTCCTCGCCAACTTTAACATGATTTACATGAAAGGATGTACGTAAAGGATCTCACTTTTTCATGTAGAAATCGTAGCCACCCTTCCGAAGATTGATGCCGTACTCCAGGTAGGCTTTCAGGCAGCACAGGAAATTCATCCATCCTTCGGTGTTGCCCTTCAGCCAGCGAATTCCCGCTTCGTCATTTGGCCTTTCCTTTTCAGTGATCTTCACAAGCGTGTCTGAGGGTCCTTTTGGCTCGAGTGTGATTTCCACAAAATGATCCAAGCCGTCGATTTTCCATGAAAAGGATATCAAACGGTTCTGAGCTATCCTGCCGACTTGTACAGGTTCCTCGTCCGGAAACTCGGGAAACGACCAGTAAACTGTCTTCCCTTCATCCATTCGGGCGCTCCCCTTGGAAAGGAAATACTTGGCCATCTTATCAGGATCCACGATTGCTTCAAATATCTCCTCGGCGGGTCGTTGAATCTGATAGGCAACTTGAACGCTTAGTGTCGGTACCATTTTCGAATATCGAGTTTGAGAGAAATTTAGTGATTTTTAGGCTCTCTATGGTCGACAATGATGAAGTCATCTTGATTTTATCCATAAGGGCATCAATTATTGTATCGACGGTTTGGGAGGAGTTTATGATTGGGGTAATTTTCAATTATGAAAAAATTGTTGACACTTATATTTATTTCAGGCTTGTTTTTCGGGGAAATTCAAGGCCAGAATACCGAAGAAAAAATGGTTTCGCAGGCATTCGACAAGCTTATTGTCGGGATGATCAAAGCTGATGCGATGGATTTGTCCTCCGTGGTTTCGGAAGACCTCAGTTATGGCCATTCCTCCGGCGTGATCCAGGATAAGGCAGCGTTTTTACAGGAGGTTGTAAGTAAAAATCCAATTTCCTATCAAACAATCGAAAGAGAAAGCGAGACGGTACAAGTCTCTGGAAATACAGCCATCATGCGCAACCTATTGATCATCCGTGGTCTGAGCCCTACGGGTGATCCGATCAACCTAAGGCTTGCGACTTTGATGGTTTGGAAAAAGGAAAAGAAACAATGGAAGCTGTACGCCCGGCAAGGTTTTAGACTACCTGCTTAAAAAAAAAGAGGCTATCGAATCCGATAGCCTCTTTTTTTATCCGTAGATGAGTTTTTTCATGTGGTCGACCGAGATTGGCTTGATTATGTATTCGGCTATTTCTGAAATTTCTTTGATCGGCTCTATATCGTCAGGATGGATCGAACTACTGACCATCACGATCCTGAACTTATTTTTAGTCTTTTTGTCAAACTGTTTGAACTGCTGCAAAAACGACCACCCGTTGGTTTTTGGCATGTGGAGGTCTAAAAGTACCAATTCCTTGTCCCCCCGTTTCTTTGCTTCCGGTTGTTCCAATTTAGAATTGATATAACTCATTGCATGCCCGCCATCTGGGAGGGTGATCACCTCACCTTGAAAGCCAAGGTGATTGATGAGTTTTTTGTGTACATGATTGGTTACGACATCGTCATCAACCAAAATGATCTTATTCCATTTTTTTTGGTGATCCATGGGTGAATCATTAAACGTTACTGGGGGTGAATCTGCGCGATTCTCTTCTATCTGGCTGTTAAATGTAAATAAATACTTTCTAATAATGGAAATTTAAATTGGACTTTTCCTGATAATATTTTTTTTAAAAATATAAGTAACTGAAAAACAGATAAATAAAATATTCCAATTCAAGGATGAACAGAAATTTTCGGCTCACTTATTGCATTTCATGGATTGTAAAATGTAACACAGCCAAATAATTCTGCGTCTGGAAACTTATGATTAAAAAATTAAATTAAACTTTTTATGAAAAATATAGACCTATTCCGATAATTCTACCGAAAAGAGGTCAATTTTACCAAGCCTAGATTAGCGAGCCGATTTTGTTGTCTTTTTGCCTGAATTATCCTGAAATCGGGGCACAAAGCATTTACCTTAATTTCTGTTTTCCGCATTGGTTCAGGCCAGTGCTGAAATTCCGGTGATGAATTCCGAGCCACTGTGGGCTAAATAAACCTGAATTGTTATGAATTGTTTTTTATTGCCGATTTAGTCCTTTTCGTTCCTCAAATACCTCGCCGGGAATCACTGCTGAAGCCTTATTTCCGAATTGGTTTCTGATGAACGTTAGGATTTCCGCCAACTCAGCGTCTTGGAGGTGGGCAAAAGCAGGCATTTCCTGATTGAAAATCTTACCATTGACTTCAATTTCACCGCTGATACCCTTAAGCATTGTCCGAATGAGTTTCCCTTTGTCGCCAGTGACCCAAGGAGTATTTGCAAGTGGCGGGATCAGGTCTTCTGAACCCATGCCATCAGGTCCGTGACAGGCGAGGCAATGGGTCGCATATAGATTCCTGCCTTTTGTGAGTTCGGCTGGTACTTCTGGATTCCAGTTTTCGTCCAACAAGCGGATGGGTTCTTTTTCCAATGAAAAGACCGGAAGGCTTTTGTCCTGCTCCTGATCTGGTATTTTTCTCAATCGAATGATCCTGTCCGGGCCTTCGGGTAAGCCTTCGTACATCCATGGCTGGAACCTGGGATGCCAATCCCGATTGGAGGTGCTCAGATAGATTTCTCCGGCGTGGCCGATTGAGATGTCCCGAATCCTTCCAAAAACCTGTTGTAGATAAATGTCCTCCGACTCGATTTCATCACCATTGGTGTTGAGGTGGAGGACCCGAAGCGAGCGGCCCTTCATTGTCGCAAGTAGGAGGCTGTTTTCCCATTCTGGTATGGTTTTACTGCGATAATATTCCAATCCAGCTGTCGCAATCGTTGGTGTCCAGGCTCGAAGCGGCTCAATCACGGTATGGTCTGTACAATACTCAGACTCCTCGGATGTGTCACAGAATCCTGCAACATTAGGCCAACCATAATTTCCTCCTTTCACGATCAAGTTGATTTCATCGTCATTGATAGGGCCATGGTCGGAAGCATAGAGATTTCCGTTCTTTCCCAAGGTCAGCCCTTGTGAGTTTCTAAAGCCAGCAGCCCATACGGGATTTTCTGGAAAAGGATTGTCTTCAGGTATACTTCCGTCAAGCCCAATTCTCATGATTTTTCCTCCGAGGAAGTCTACGGATTGCGCTTGATCAACTTTACCCACATCTCCAAGTGAAAAGTAAATCAAATCTCCAACAATCAGTATCCGCGAGCCATTGTGGAAAGTATTGCCGGGCAGGCTGTCCAGCAGAATCAACCTGTTCTCCAATCCGCTTTCCGAAATATCATACCGTACCAAGCGGGACATCACCGATTCCTCGTTGGCATTTTTTGGAATGGCAAAGGTGTAGTGGAGGAAAACATGCCCTTTTTCAGGGTGAACCGCCATTCCGAGCAATCCATAGGATTTCTTAGCCAGAACATCGTCTAGCTTCAAAATTTCCTTTTTTTCCAAGGTTTGCAAATCCAAACAAAAAAGCCTTCCACTTACTTCGGTAAACCAAAGTTTTCCCTCCTCTGAAGCATCCAAATCCCATGGGACTTCCAAGCCCGTTGCTACCTCCGAAATCTCCAAGAGGGAATTATCTAATTGCAAATAGCCCAATAGTGTACCAGAGGCAAGTTTTTCGGAGCTCGGTTGACAAGAGTAAAAAAAGAGAAGAATGGATGCTAAAAAAGCTGATCCAAAGGTTTTGATATGGATTTTATGGCAGAATTGGGAGGAGAAATCGGACATAACGGATCTTTCAATCCCTTAAAATTGGAGATTTACTTTGTTTTTCCCACGGGTTTTCGATAATCGGTCAATCACTAAATATGAAAAACCCGATGCCACCCGGATCTCTGATTATGACATTGTCCACGAGGCCTCCCTCGTTGAAAATTGTGATCTCTTCTGAAAAAGGTACGCCAACTTCGCGAAGTTTGGCGATTATCGAAAGGTTGTTTTTGCTATTGAAATAGGTGAGTGAGGGGTTGAAGAAAAGGTGGGGGCAGGAAAGTGGCTTCATCAGACTCACAGAAAAATCTCCTAACGAATAGACAATGTATCCTTGTTCTGTCGAACCTCCTGTATGGCCAAATCCCAAATTCTCAAAAATCAAAACAGACTTGTCCAAATCCATGGTTTCTAGGCTCACCCCGTGAAAATTGCCGAGCATTCCAATAGAGTCGCCACGCTTTCCAGTTTGAATGGGTGGTTCTTTTTCAATTAGGTAAATCCAAGTACCTGATGGATCCGCAAGTACATATCCATCGCCAACAGCAATCACTTTTGTTATAAGTTGCAAATGCCCGACTTCTTTGCCCCAATCAGACTTGAAAAGTTTGATCCCAGCCCGTGCGAATCGATCCGGATTTATTTCGATATGGGCCTTAGCATCGGTCCAAATGAGGCGCGAATTATCTAAAGGGATAAAACCGATTTGCTCATAGAAAGCTTGACTTTGTTGTAGGTTGGGAGTTGGGGTTTGAATAAGGCAGGTAGATTCCATGAATGGGCTAGGCGAAGATTGATCGATTACAAAAAAAGTTTACTAACCAGCATGCTCGTAGGCCTGCTTCAGCCAGCCGATTACCTCAGCATCGATATCATCCAAAGTGCCGATATTGATTTTATGGGTGCACATCGCGTTGCCGCTAGCCAGCAGTTTCCCACTTGGTTCTTGACCTTTATAGTTGATGCCAATTTCGAAGCGGGTCTTGGTGATTGGATGGAGTAACGCGAATTGCTTTTTTCTCCGCACGCTGACGTTGGCCATTTTCGGGGCAAGTTCAATGTCTGATCCGAACTTTTGAATTTCAGAAACAAGCTTTTCATAAATCGGAAGAAAATGCTCTTTTCCTTTGTATTGGTTTTGGATAAGATCGTCTTTGTTTTCAACAGACCCTGCATCGGATTTAAGCGTTTTCAGCGCGATTAGGTTTGCAAATCCATGGGTAAGCCCGATTTCCTCTTTGAGGTACTTCATGATCTCCCCGTGTTTCGCGAAGGATTTGCCCCTGACGGATTCGATCCACTCTTCGAGGGTTTTTCCAGTGTTTTTCCGGAGGTTGTCCAGCATGGTTTGTTCTGCCTTGTCCATGGTGCTTTTTGTGGGAGTTATTTGGAGTTTTTGGTGAAGAATGCCACGATGGCTGTGGTGATCAGACCCATAATGGGAGCGCCAATCAAACCCTGGATGATATAGCTTTTGAGGTTGAAGTAGTCTTGGGCGGCAGCAGGAGTAGATTTCCCATTTGATACGGCATACTGGATGGCATTGTCGAAGTAGTACGGCGTGATGACCAGCGAGGTGATGATCTGGGTAAGTGGGCTGAGGACGGTCACGATCAGGGTTACCACCATGCCCGAAATGAATCCTTCCATATAAGTCATTTTGCCACCGTAGTAGTTTTTTCTTTTGTCCAATAGAGCCAAAACATAAATGCTAATCGCCGGGATTGCGATCAGATTGGTATAAACCGCATGCTTGTCGATATGCGTATCGTGCAAGCCAACCATGCGCTCCAATGCCATCCATACGAGTGACATTCCTGCAAACGCCAGGGCCCATTTCAGTTCGATGCTGTATTTTTTCATGATTGTTAGGAATGTGAAGAGTCAAAATTGATCATCCAATTAACGCCGAATTTGTCCTTGACCATCCCAAAGTAAGCGTTCCAGAATGTGTCCGACATTGGCATCACGACATTTCCTCCTTCGGCTAGTTCCTTAAAGATCCTGTCTGCTTCTTTCTTGGAATCAGGACTGATTGAAATCGAAAAGTTGTCACCAAAACTGACAGGCTGATGCGGAAAAGTATCTGAACCCATGAGTGATGTCTCCTTACTGATGGGAAGTGTCACATGCATTACTCGGTTTTTGTCCGCTTCCGACAACTCAAATCCGGGCTGTGGCGGCATTTCTCCAAATAGGTTGAAATCGGAGAATTTCTGTTGAAGTACGCTGGCATAGAAGTCAAATGCTTCTTTGCAGTTTCCGTTAAAGGTCAGGTAAATGTTAACAATAGCCATGGTTGTTTGGGTTTAGTTTTTCAATACATACTTGAAATTAAGCTAAATATTGTTGAAAATCCTACGTTGGACTACAATGATTTGGGTAAGCCGATTTTTTTCTAAATCGAAATTTAGGGCGAAGTTTTTTTTGATCGTCGAACAGGGCAAAAGAGGAGGAGTCACATATTCCGATCGGTAAGGATTTTGAAAGCAGGAGCCTGAAAATCTATGAAATTTTGAGTCTCTTTATTATGGAACTACAGGTCAGGTTTTTGGGATTTCATTCCTAGTGAATTTGAGCCACGAAGGGTGATTTTCGATGACACCCTTGTTTTTTTTGTCCTTGACTGTTGGCCAGTTTGTTCGCTCATTAAGATTCCTTACATTCATGATTGGATGTTGGGGATGTTTCGCGCTTAAGGTGTTTGGATTTATGCATCGCGTTTGGAATGCTCCTTTTTACCAAGGTGATTTGCGTTGGATTTTGAAAGTTAGTTAATGCTTATTTTTTGAACAGAAATCTCAAAATTGTGTTTTATGCGCCAAAATTCGATTACCGTTGTTGTTCCGATTGTTCAAGGCAAGGTTGAGGAATTGCTGCAGCGACTAGCCGAAATCAACAAAGAAATAGATCGTGGAACTGCATCGGAATTTGAGCAATTGGGGATGGTGCATTTTGCGAGATGGCTTGTCATCGACCATGGAAAATCTTACATCGATGACGCGACAAAGCGTAATCCTAAGTTGGTCTTTGTGGCTGATTTTGATGGGAACCTGGCTGAGTTCTTTGCAAAGCTCTGCTCTGAATCGTCCAACACCATTGATAGTGTTTTTTGCTTTTGTGAGGATTATCCTTCCGCAGAAAACAGGAATCCTCAAAGTCGGACTTCGTATTTGCAAAGCAACTTGGTAAAGGACGCTGCGGTGTACATCGGGGCTCCGGGGCGCACTGTCAAGCAGATAAAACAAGAGCGGGAACTGCGGGACGCAATCCGGTCCTTTCTCGATTCAAAGTCCTGGGTAGGTGTTTCCGCCAAATCAATCCATCAACAGGTAAAATCACATGTGCTGGCAGATGCCCGGTTTGATTTTTTGAACAAATCAACCGTCAGCCTGCCGAAAATAAATATTCCCGGACTTGTCTTGGTCGGTTTGATTTTGATTTTGTTACTTCCTTTGATTATCGTTTGGTTGCTGATTGTCCACTTCTTCTATGAGGTGAAGGATGAAAATTTCACTATGAAACGCAGTGGGCTCGATAGCGACTATATGACGGAATTGGAGTCCTATGAGGATTTTAAGTATCAAAATCAGTTTAGCCAGCTGGTAGACATGAAGACCGGCTGGGTCAGATTGGTTACCATCAAGGCTATGTTTCTGCTTTCCAGGGGATTGATCAAGACAGTATTCGTACAGGGCAAACTCATGGGAATACCGACGATCCACTTTGCCAAGTGGGTCATGTTTGAGGACAATTCCAGGGTTTTGTTTTTCAGCAATTTTGATGGGAGTTGGCAACAGTACTTGGGTGATTTTATCGATAATAGTGGTTGGGGCTTGACAGGGATTTTTTCCAATACAAAGGTGTTTCCGAAGACAAATTTCCTGCTGACCGGCGGGGCCTATGACGAGGAGCACTTTCTTGCCTGGAGTAGAAATTCCCAGGTTGTCACCCAGGCGTGGTACGCTGCCTATCCCGACCTATCGATCAAAAACGTCAACAACAACACAAAAATCCGGTCGCTTTTGATGCAGTCGCTTTCGGAGAAGCATGCCAAAAAATTCTTCAAACTTATTTAGACAAAGCCATGAACGTGTTAGAACTCGAAGATATCCAAGGTTACGTGGTCCGTGGCTATGCGCACATGATGTATTCCAGGTTTGCTTACATTAAGATCACGGATCCTAGGGCATTTAGGAAATGGTTGTCTTTATCATGGCCTGATTTTACGACCGCGCAGCATTTTCCCGACAAATCCGAAATCAATGACACCCATTTGAATATTGGGTTTACCCACGCGGGTTTAGAGAAATTGGGAATGAAAGCTCAAAATCTCTCTGCCTTTTCGAGGGAGTTTCGTGAGGGCATGGTTTCTCCCCATCGGACCCGAATTTTAGGAGACTTAGATAGCAGCGCGCCGGAGAACTGGATTTGGGGAGGCCCGAAGACAGATGAAATTCACCTTTGCCTGATGGTTTTTGGTAGGGACAAGGAGCATGAAGATGATTTGGACAGAGATAAAGTCGCATGTATGCGCTATTATGATCAGTTGGCGTCCCAATTCTCCGAAATGGGCTTGGAGGTCGTTCATTATATCGATGGGGCGACGCAGCCAGAAAATAAGGAACATTTTGGATTCCGGGACGGCATCTCCCAACCTATCATCGAGGGCTCAGGGAGAGTAGGGTCAAAGGACGATGTGGTCAAGGCTGGCGAGTTTATATATGGCTACCGCAACGAGTTTGGGGTTTATCCGGATACCCCATTGTTGACAGAAAACCAAGGCAATATGAACCTGCTTTCAACGGATGCCGAAGGGAGTGGAAAGAAGGACTTTGGACGAAACGGTACCATGATGGTGATGCGGCAACTGCAGCAGGATGTGGAGAAATTTTGGTCATTCCTGAATGAAAAAACAAAAAATTCGGACGGATCAATCAATGAAACTGAGAGTTTGAAGCTTGGTGCAAAAATGATGGGACGCTGGCAAAGCGGGGCACCGATTACGCTTTTTCCCGACAAAGACCCCGGCGTCATCAGTGATATCAATGACTTTGGCTATGCAAAATTTGATAGCGATGGACTTAAATGTCCCTTTGGTTCACACCTGCGAAGGACCAACCCCAGAGACAGCGTCGATGACCATGGCGTGAAGGAGTCCCTGAAGCTCAGCAATCAGCACAGGATCATTCGGAGAGCAAGGCTATATGGGCAGATTTTTGAGGGTTCACCTTTAAACAGGAAACCAGAGGGTGAGGTCGGCTTGCTTTTCACTTGCTTCAATGCCGATATCAGTCGGCAATTTGAGTTCTTGCAATATACCTGGGGAAATCTTCCCAAAATCAAAGAGCTCTACAATGATCCCGATCCGATCATTGGAGTCAAGGAAAACCCCAAGCCGGGAGAGGAGCAGAATTTTACCATTCAGGACATCCCTGTGAATAGGACGATCTCAGGATTGCAAAGATTTATCACCGTAAGGGGAGGGGCTTACTTCTTTTTTCCGTCTATCAGCGCAATCCGGTATTTGGCAACGATTTAGAATACGCATTCTCTGACTCAAGTGGCGTTCTTACTGGTCTACACGGAATTGACAGGAGTGATCCCCTCAAGGAAAATTCAGCTTGACCTTTCCTAGTCGTCATTCCTCCAGATATGCCTTTGCATTGTTGAGTCCGTTTTGCAGGTATTTTTTTAGGAAAACCGGAGCAAAAAAGGCGAGGATTAGGCGGGCGAAGAAGTTCTTGTAGGTAAACGTGTAAGTCCAACGAAGTCTTGTCTTGCCGTCCACGGTGTCAAACCACATTTGCCCGTAGGTCTTGTTCGTAAAATGTTTGAAGACGTCGCTGAAGTCAGTGGACTGATACGCGTAGTGGGAAAAATGATGGACCGTGATTAGTTCCTCGACAAGAGCGGCCCCATCCCCGCGTGTTACATATCTGTTGTCACCGACATTTTCCCAGTTGCCCCGCAGGGTTTTCACATTGATGATGCCATAGATCGGCCCCGTTTTCAACAGCCAATTGGGCAACTCCTTGACGCTTGATACATACATGTAGGCCTTTTCCTTGCTGCAATTCACGATCACTTCGGCAGTTGTGCTGATGGTATGCTTCTTTGGGACTTGTTGATCAATCGTGACCTTTGTATTGGGTTTGTTGATATCGGACAAGAAATCATCAGAGTCAACGGGCTCGAACATCGGCAGTTTGTTGGCGTCATGCCTGAACTTGGACATTACTTCATATACACGTTTTCTTACCCGATTGAAACTGCCTAGTGGGCGGTGTTCGGGCAGCGAATGCCATGGATTGAAGGACAGATTGTCCCCAAACTCGAGCTGGCCTTCGGAGTCAAAAGTCTGCGCGTAGATAGTCAGCGTCGCGACCTTGACAAATTGCGAAGTCCAAGCCACCGTAGGGTCCTCGATCGGCATGGCATCCGCATCGGTCTGGAACTGGACAAAAAAGTCAAATTTGGCGATGTTATCGGTAAGGGTTTGCGCAAGATTGTAGCGTAGGAAATTGTAGTCCGTGGTATTTTCGACCACGATATTGTTGTTGGGCGATGGCCGCAGGTGGTATTTTACAGCTTGGTTGACTGTGCCAAACTGGTAAGGCTGTGTACTCCAATAAGGAATTGAAAGTGGATTTTCACAGGCGACCATACTGTTTTTGACCCTGAGGACAGTTGACAGATGCAACGGATTAAGGAAATACAAAAGTGACTTGATCTTACTGGCAGCGGTCACTGCCTTGAGAAGTGTATCGAGTTCCTTGATGGTTTTTGCAAAAAATGTCTCGGTGCTCATCAAGAGGAAGTCCTGGGTTTGGTACTGTCGCTCATCGGGAAGTAGCTTTTCACCCGGCACTCCTAGCAGCTTGATTGCGACTCCGCGGATATCCTTTTTGCTGTCTTTTTGAGGGATGGTATTGCCATTGGAGAATCGCACCCAGGCATGGTAGTCTTTTTCCTCGGCAAATACGCCCACTTTCAGGTCTTTAGGCAGGTTTTTTTCGACGCTGAAAGTTGCCTTGACGCAGCCATGCATCTTGGTGTGTACTTGCCTAAGCATTTTTTTGTCTTTGTATAGGCGCGTGACCTGTGCCTCAAATTCCCCGACCATTCTCGCTGCGATAGTATCTTCGTCGGCGGAGGGGTACTCGTGGCCAATTTTTTTGGAAGCTGTGGTTGCCATTTTTTCGATTGGTGAAAAAGTTAATAGCTAGGATTTGTAGTGGAAACATCATGAAGGTAGGTAAAAATTAGGCAACTTATTTTCGTGGCAGAATTTTATTTTAAGTGTATGCGAAAGAAAATCATACTATATTTATTTCTGGCTAAGTGTAGAATTTTTGGCAACCTAGCGATCGCATGGCCAGAATGAAAAAACAGTCATCCTAATTTCAATATCCGATGGAGTGGCAGGTCCTCTATGAAGGCAAATTCTTCGATATTCTGCATTCAGAATCATTTCTGGAACAAAACATTGCCCTAAAAAAGGCTTCGCAGGTGTCGATTTCCCAAGTTGCCCTGATGAAGTCCAATAACGAAGCTTCATTCGTTGGTCAACACATAGATGGATTCAGGAAAGTCTTGGGAAGTGAGGGAGACAATGCTGAAATCCGCCTCAAGCTCCAATTTGTGCATGGGAAGACGCTTCGTGAGTTTGCAGCTACCAATCCAAGCTTCGGGGAAAAACTGAGGGTTTGCATTGCAATTTCGAAGCGACTTGCAGAAGTTCAACGGCAGGACATGGTCCATCTCAACCTCAATCCAGACCATATCCTGATTGAGAAGAGCACACACCGGATCTATTTCATCAGTCTTGGCATGGCTGCCAAGATTAGAGGGAAGATTGGCCTTCAACATCGACTGACATTCCCCGAGGCCGACCAAGATTACATCGCGCCCGAACAAACCGGAAGAATAGGTGCATCCATCGGATTTTATACCGATATCTATTCTTTGGGAGCGGTGTTCTATTGGCTTTTTACCGGTTTTGCACCCTTCGAATCCAAAGAAGGAGCGGCGAAAATCCATGCACATATCGCATTGACACCAAGAAATCCTGCTGAGTCCATTGATATGCCACTAGCGTTCGCAGACATCATTCTCAAGATGCTCGAAAAGGACCTGCAAAACAGATACCATTCGGCGATAGGCGTGGTGCATGACTTGGAAGAAGTATTGCATCAACTTGAGTCAAGCGGTGTAGCCGAAAAGTTTGAACTCGGTACCAACGACGCATCAGGTGTCTTAAGGACGACCGATCAATTGTTTGGAAGGGAAGTTCAAATCAACCAATTGCTACAATCATTCCATCGTGTGATGGAAGGCGAGAAGATATTGACACTGGTTTACGGCAATTCAGGTGTAGGAAAGTCAGCCTTGGTCGAAAGCATTTATGGCAGGGTACTCAGTGAGGGCGGACTTTTTACTTCAGGCAAGTTCGATCAACTGAAAACCGATACGCCCTATGCGGCTTTTTCACAGGCTTTGGGCAGGCTGATGGCGCAACTCCTGATGATGAATCAGGAAAACCTTATGAAATGGAAGGAGGAATTCCATCGGCTATTGCATCCGGTTGGTAGGGTTCTTTATGATGTGATTCCTGGACTGGAAAGTATACTTGAAAACGAACCCGAATTACCTGTGTTGAATGGTCTTGAAGCCCAACTGCGGTTCAATTATGCGATGAATAATTTCTTTCAGGTATTTTCAAGAACAGGAACACCGCTCGTGATTTTCATTGATGACTTGCAATGGAGCGATGTTTCATCATTGTCTTTGATGCGAAATATTCTTACCAGCAATGAAATTCAAAACATCCTGCTGGTGGGAGCCTATCGCGACAATGAGGTCACTACAGGGCATTTGTTTCTCCAATTCAAAATGGAAATCGGGGAAATGGGCTTCCAACCTGAGGAAATCCACCTCACTAACCTTCAATATGGGGACATTTATCGTCTTGTCACCAGCAGTCTCGGTAAGTCAAAAAAGCCCTTGGATGACTTGGTGAAAATTGTGGACAAGAAATCCGGCGGAAACGTCTTGCTCGCGATTCAGTTTTTAAAGGCTATTTACAACAGTGAAAGGCTCTTCTTTGATAGTGCATCAGGAAGTTGGAAATGGGATGAACAGGAGTTGATCAACTTCAATGTGGATGGTGATATTGTAGACCTTTTTTTGGACACCATCAAGGAACTTCCCAACGACACGGCGACACTCCTCAAACTTGCATCCTGCAGAGGAAACAAATTCCGCTTGGAGGAACTGGAAGTGATCACTGGCTCAAAAAAGGCGAATATCTCAAAGGATTTGCAGCCCGCTGTTGATCTTGATCTAGTAATAGAAAGTCACGATGGATACATGTATTTTGTACACGACAGGGTCCAACAGGCTTTTTATTCCCTAAATGATGACTTGGGCAAACAACGCCATCACCTCAAAATCGGCCGCTTGCTCCTGGAAAACGCTTCAGACCAAGAGTTGGCTGAAAGCATCTTTGATATCGCCAATCAGTTGAATTTCGGAAAAGCCCTAATCACCGAGCCTTCGGAGTTGCACCGGCTTTGTGAATTGAATATCATGGCGGGTGTCAGGGCCCAAAATGCAACTGCCTATCTTTTTGCACTGCAATATTTTCAAAATGCCATCCAGCTTCTTCCTGAAAATTCCTGGGAACTCGATCGGAAATTCACCTACGATTTGTACCTGCATGCGGCGATTGCGGCCAACCAGTGCAATAAGCAAGAGCTTTTTGACCAATTTACAGGACTTTTGGATAAACACGTCTCCGATGTGCTGGATATGCTCAAACTCGCTGAGCTTAAAATCCTCAACGCAAACGTAGCCAACAATCAGAAAAGGGTCATTGAGGTTGGAATAGAAGCCCTCAGAAAGTGTGACATAAATTTGAAACTGCACCCATCCCAAGTGGATGTGCTGATTGGATATTTGATGACCAATATCCGCTTATCCCGATTCAAGGAAGGAGAGATCGAAAAGCTGCCAAGGATCACGGACGAAAAGACGATCATCTGTATGTCCATCATGCATCACCTGTCTTTGGCTGCCTATTTCCTTGAGCCGAATCTGGTGCCTTTGTTTATGTTTGAGTTGATTAGGCTGACATTGAAGTTCGGGTTGGGGCCCAAGTCCGCAGTAGCCCTCGTCGTGTTTGGCTATATCAACATTGCCTTTATGGGCAAAATTGAAAAAGGCTTGGAAATGGGGCAATTGGGCAATAGACTGGGGGATATCCTGGGAGACGAAAGCCAGTTTGTTTTCAACAAGCAGGCCTATATCATGTTCATTGCCCAGTGGCTCAAGCATCTGGCAGACAGCATTCCGGATTTGGAGGAGGCTTTCAAAAAAGGGCTCGAAACGGGAAATTTTGAATTTACTTCAATTATTGGCCAACTGATTATCTATTGGTATTTCTACGGAGGGATGCCGCTTGAAAAATTGCTCCGCAGAGGTGAATTGTTGAGCCTTCAGATCGCTCCGCTAAACCAAATCATGCAAATCAAGCGGATCGCCCTTTTCAGGCAATCGGCAGCTTCCTTGGTAGATGGCGTTTCTGATTATGAAATTCTAAAGGGACCGATATTCGACGAGCAGGAGGTCGGTTTTCCAAACGTAGCCGAATTTGGACTCTACTACCACAATCTCTATGCACAAAAAAAGCTGATCGCCTTGGTTTTCAATCAGGATGAAATCGCCTGGAAATACTGTTCGCTGGAGAAGACTTGTCTGATACCTGTAAAGGGTTCCGTGACGGAGACCCTGTTTTATTTTTATGAAAACCTCTGCATCACACCGATATTTGGCAGACGGTCAAAGGACGAACAAAAGCAACTCCTGAAGATCGCCAAAAAGAACCTCAAGTTCTTTAAGGGTTTGTTGAAGTACTCTGAGTCCAACTATCGCCACAGATATGAAGTGATGAATGCCGAGTATGAAAGCTTGCTGGGTAATTATGATGGGGCGCTCAAGTCGTTTACCTACGCGCTGAGGTTTGCGAGGCAAAACAGGTATATCCAGGACGAGGCCATCATATGGGAACGAGCGGGACAGTTTCTGAGACGCCAAAATCAGGATGAAGCCGCAGAGTTCTATTTTTCAAATGCCTACAAGGCTTATTCAAAATGGGGAGCGAAAGCGAAGCTTCAGCAGATGAAGGAGTTGTACCACGGTGTAATTTCTACCGAGGAGATTGGTGCCAAGTCTACGAATCTGGACCTTAATACGATCCTGAAGACCATCAACCTTATTTCGGGGGAAATGGTCCTTGGAAATATTCTAAGGGGACTTATGGATCTGATTACGGAAAATGCCGGTGCCGATCGGGCGTTTTTGATTGTAGAAGAGGATGGGACCAAAATCATCAAAGCTTCTTTAGATGTATCTAAAAACGAGGTCAAGGTCCTGCAGGAAATACATTTTGACAACTTTGATGAAATCAGCCACGCCGTCGTCAATTACGTCGCGCGCACAGGAGATACTTTGGTATTGGAAGACGCGAGGTCAAAGTTGCCATATTCGAATGAGGCCTATGTGTTGCAGCACCAATTGAAATCGGTTGCATGTATGCCGCTGAAGCATGCTGGGGTTGTTTTTGCCTATCTTTACTTGGAAAATCGCCTTCTGCCAGGGGCTTTCACGGATGAACGTGTCGAAATTATTCAGGTGATGGCCTCCCAAACAGCCATTTCCCTACAAAATGCCATGCTACTTGAGCGTACCACACAACTCAACGAGCAACTAATGCAGGAGGTCGAGGTGCGTAAGGCTGCCGAGACTAATCTCCGCATAAACGAAAAGCGACTCGAGGAATACAACGCCAATCTGGAATCCAAAGTGATGGAAAGGACTATCGACCTTCAGTCCGAAAAGGAAAAATCAGATGAGCTATTGTTGAACATCCTTCCCAGCGATATCGCGAAGGAACTGAAGGAAAAAGGTACAGCGCAGGCGCAGAAATACGGCAGCGTGACGGTGATGTTTACCGATTTCAAAGGGTTTTCGATCATTGCGGAAAATATGAGTGCCGACGATTTGGTTTCGGAACTCGATTTTTGTTTTAAGGAATTCGATCGAATCATACAGCGCTACGGCATCGAGAAGATCAAGACAATCGGAGATGCCTACATGGCGGTAGGCGGTCTGCCGGTAGTCAATGATAGCCACGCCGTGAATGTCGTGAATGCCGCGCTTGAGATCAGGGATTTCATGGACCAACATGGCAAAAAGCGGGCTTCCGAGAGTAAGCCTGTTTTTGAGGTAAGAATAGGAATCCATACCGGAAACGTCGTCGCGGGCATAGTAGGCCTGAAAAAATTCGCCTACGATATTTGGGGAGATACCGTGAATCTGGCCGCGCGGATGGAAAGCAGCAGCGAAGAAGGCAAAATCAACATATCGGGAACCACCTTTCAGCTCGTGAAAGACTATTTCCAGTGCCATTACCGCGGCAAAATTTTGGCAAAGAACAAAGGCGAAGTGGATATGTACTTCGTCGAAGCACCAAAGCCTGAGTTGGTGTCAGCAAATTGAGGTTTTAGATGGTGGGAGGTTTGGATTGAATTTTTTTGTAATAAAGAATTGAAGCCTTAGAAATAATCAATCCCTGATTCGTAATTTGTAGCTTTTCAAATACTAAAAGTCTTACAATTATGAAATGGCAAGGCAGACGTCAAAGCACAAATGTGGAGGACCGTCGGGGTCAGTCGGCAGGTGGCGGAATGGGCAGGGCAGGTGGTGGGATGAATCCCTTACTGATTGGCGCATTGGGCAGGTTGCTTTTTTCTAAAACAGGTCTGATTCTGGTAGCTGGGTTCTTTTTGGTGATGTGGCTTACGGGCACCAATCCATTGACCTTGATTGGGCAGTTTGCGGGTGGTGGCGCGCCGATCGCCCAACAGTCTACCAATTTCCAAGCCAGTCCCGAGGAGGAGGAACTTGCACAAATGACTGCTGTGGTGCTTGCAGAGACAGAAAACGTTTGGAACCAACTGATGGAGGGATATAGAGAGCCAAGATTGGTTTTGTTTTCGGGAAACATTGAATCTGCTTGCGGGTTTGCGTCTTCGGCTTCGGGGCCATTTTATTGTCCCGGCGACGAGAAGGTGTACATCGATTTGAGTTTCTTTCAGGACATGGGACGGAAGCTCGGTGCACATGGGGATTTTGCGCAGGCCTATGTGATCGCACACGAGGTGGGCCATCACGTACAGCTGCTTGACGGCACGCTCGAGAGGGTGCAGTCGATGCGCAAAAAGTTGCCGGAACCAGAGTTCAATCGACTGATGGTCAGGCTGGAACTGCAGGCGGATTTTTATGCAGGGGTGTGGGCCCATTATGCCGATAAATATGCCAACATCCTTGAGCCAGGTGATATTGAGGAAGCATTGAACGCAGCGTCATCGGTAGGTGATGACCGTCTTCAAAAGCAAGCTACCGGGAGGGTCGTTCCGGATTCGTTCACCCATGGCACATCTGAACAGCGGATGCGTTGGTTCAAAAAGGGGTATGAGACCGGCGATCCTAGCCAAGGGGATACCTTCAATGCCAGCAGGCTTTGACCTAGACCTAGCGTACAACAAAAGTCATGTACTTTTTTTGCCAGAAGAGTGGCAAATAGGAATGTTTTGACGGTTCTTTTTCAATTATATTCGCAGCGTCTAAACCACATCTATTATGGAAATTTTCCTTCAAACAGAAACTTGGATTGCGCTTGCTACATTGACATTTTTGGAAATCGTCCTCGGCGTGGACAATATCATTTTCATTTCAATTGTATCCAACAAGCTACCGGAATCCCAACAGGCAAAGGCCAGAAATCTTGGGCTGCTGTTTGCACTGGTATTTAGGATTATGCTTCTGTTGGGTATCAGTTATATCATCCAGTTTACCCAACCGATTTTGACGGTTTACGACTTCGAAATGAGCGGTCGTGATCTAATATTGGCATTTGGTGGACTGTTTTTGCTTTTCAAGGCCACCCTTGAAATCCACCATAAAATGGAAGGTAAGCCGCAGGAGGTGAAAAAGAACTCAGCCAATGGTTTTGCAAAAGTCGTTTTCCAGATCATTTTGCTGGATCTCGTTTTCTCGTTCGATAGTATTTTGACGGCTATCGGATTGGTGAAAGAAGTCTTGATTATGATCATCGCTGTGACCATATCGATCGGCGTAATGATGGCCTTTGCGGGCAAGATCAGCCGCTTCATCAACAAGCACCCAACATTGCAGATTTTGGCACTCTCCTTCTTGATGCTGATCGGATTCATGTTGTTGCTGGAAGGCTTCCACAAAGAGATTGAAAAGGGCTACATCTATTTCGCTGTATTCTTCTCTTTGGCAGTTGAGATCGTCAATATGCGGATGCGTAAGAAATCAGATACCCATCCCTTGGAGCTGAATCCTAGATTGAAGGAAGTTAAATAGTGTTCAGTTGCGGAGGTCGGGAGGCATGAAGTGGCCAGTTATTATTTGGCTGAGATCAGTTATCAGATGTTTGAATGCATGATGGAGAAGTAATGGTAGTTGTATATCAGTCTACGCGTCAATTCAGCATACCCATGAATCATAACCTAGACAAAATCCCTTCCATCAAATTACCTGCCCGTTCACTTATTAACCAATAACTCAATAACCAACAACCATCCCATCTCCCATGAAAATCCTTATTATCGACGATATGCACATTTCGATCATCCCGATGCTCGAGCAGGATGGGCATGAGGTACACTATCGGCCGGAGATAAAAAGGGAGGAGATCCTTTCGATAATCGGAGACTACGAAGGCATCCTAATTCGTTCCAAAACCCCGATGGATCGGCCGCTGTTGGACAAGGCAAGCCGGCTGAAGTTTATCGGTAGGGCTGGCGCAGGCCTGGAGAAGATCGACTTGGAATACCTTGCCCAGCGCGATATCCGGCTTTTCCACGCCGCAGAGGGCAATCGTGATGCCGTAGGCGAGCAGGCCATTGGAATGCTAATGGCTTTGTTCAATCATTCCGTACGTGCGGACCAACAGGTGCGGAAGGGCATTTGGAAAAGGGAAGAAAATAGGGGAGAGGAATTGGGCGGAAAGACCGTCGGCATCATTGGATATGGGAACATGGGTTCTGCTTTTGCCGAAAAGATCAGGGGATTTGGGGTCAAGGTTTTGGCTTACGATAAATACAAGCGCGGATTTGGCGATGCTTTTGTGCAGGAAGTCAGTTTTGAAATATTGCAAGCAGAAGCAGACGTCGTCAGCCTTCATGTGCCCTTGACACCCGAAACCAAAAATTGGTTTACAATCGACGTCATTAGACAATTTCAGAAGCCCATTTACCTGATCAACACGGCCCGTGGTGAGATTATTACATTTGAAACCTTGAACAGGGCGCTGGATGGGGGATTGGTTCGCGGGGCAGTGTTAGATGTCTTGGAAAATGAGAAGTTCGAGACTTTCACTCCGGGGCAAAAGCTGGGGTTTGAACTATTGGCAGCAAGGGAAAACGTCATCTTCAGCCCACACATAGCGGGCTGGACGCACCAATCTTACCAGAGAATCAACGAGGTATTGGTAGAGAAAATCCGTGCCCATTTCTCCTAAATCGTTGTTTGGCGAAATTTGCAAAAGACACTTTTTTGGTATTGGATTGCTTTGTCGGGCTAATCTTCTTACCTTTGAATATCCAAAATATAAAAGGAGACAAAGAAACGGTTTCAGCAATGAGACCGTTCTTTTGTTTTTCTACGGCTTAGTAAATTGAAAGAAAATGGGAAAAGTGCAGTATTACACTGAGGAAGGCCTGAAAAAACTGAAGGATGAACTTCAGGAATTGAAGACCAAGGGAAGGATAGATATCGCCCGTCAGATCGCCGAGGCGCGAGATAAAGGGGATTTGAGTGAAAACGCCGAGTACGATGCCGCCAAGGATGCGCAGGGTCTGCTGGAACTGAAAATTTCCAAACTGGAGGAGATCGTCGGCAACGCACGGGTGATGGACAATTCCAAATTGGATACATCCAAGGTGGGCATTTTAAGTACCGTCAAAATCAAGAATGTCAAAAACGGAATGACGGTTTCCTACACTTTGGTCTCGGAAGAGGAAGCTGATTTGAAAAATGGGAAAATCTCCCTTGGCTCTCCATTTGGTAAAGGACTGGTGGGAAAGGCCGTGGGTGAAATCGCCCAGATCAAGGCTCCGGCCGGCACATTGGAGTTTGAAATCCTCGATATCACATATTAAGATGTTTTTTCCCGGGGCCCCGCTCCGGGTTTTTTTATTGATACCCATGGCAACTATCTTCACCAAAATCATCAACAGAGAGATCCCCGCCCATATCGTGGCTGAGGATGAGCACTATATCGCATTCCTGGACATCATGCCCTTGGCCAAGGGCCATGTGCTGGTGGTCCCCAAAAAAGAAGTGGATTACATTTTTGATTTGGATGATGCTACGCTATCAGGTCTTCATCTTTTTGCAAAAAAGGTGGCAAAAGCCATCGACAAGACCATCAAATGTACCCGGGTCGGCGTTGCGGTTATCGGTTTGGAAGTTCCCCATGTCCATGTTCATTTAGTCCCATTACGCACCATGGACGACATCAACTTTTCCCGACCAAAACTCAAACTCAGCCAAGAGGAACTTGCTGCGATTGCTGAGACGATCAGGACAGGTTTTGAGATGTAATTGACATTGGAAAATCGCATTCTTATTTTGCATTAATTCCTTTTGTTAAGGGATTTTTTATTGGTTTTCAATTCTTGGGAATTGAGGCATTCGTCTTTTGTGTTTTTTGCGGTAAAGACGCCTTCTCCGACGATTGGTATTGCTTTTTATAGTTTGTAACCCATAGTTGGGTCCATTTTTCAATTATAGGTTAGGGTTTGATGTGGGTATTTTTGACTAATAACACGTCAATTTTTAACTACAATTGTGCGGTGTCAGCACAATAAACTCTGACAAAATGCTATGAAAAATTTTCGGAAGATTGCAGCTGCTGGAATGATTGCAATGGGCTTGTTATTCCTGTCGAATCAAGCCCAGGCCCAGATTTTTGGTGAGTATCAAAATGCTGGATTATTGGGAAAGGGCAAGATCGAGGCGTCCACCCACTTCACAGGAGTAAGTACTTCTTACGGCGGTGAATCTGCTTATACATTTAACGGCCTTGGCTTGCAGGCTGGATTCGGCTTGGGGGAAAGGTTTGAGCTCCGTACCCGCTATGAGCGGCTTTGGTTTGACGGACTCGGTATAGGTGATGGAGGATTCAATAATCTGACATTGGCACCTAAACTTGGCAAAGAAGATGGTCGATTCGCCTTTATGCTACCAATTGTCATGGCATTTGCCGAAGGCGATCAGTCTTTCCAGATCCACCCTACAGTTTTGGTTTCGATTCTTCGTTTGGAGAAAATGAATCTAACGTTTTCGCCAAAATATTTAATTTCACTGGACGAGGGCTCTGAATTCAGTGATAGCTTTTTGGCGCTCAATCTTGGCGCTGGAATTGGATTTTCTGAACAATGGGTGCTGAGGCCTGAGCTCGGATTGATGTTTTTACCAGGCGAAGAGGGTACTTTTTTCAATTTTGGTTTGGGTATTTCCCGAAGGATGGGAAATCCAAAGGATTAGGACTAGCCGAGACTTAATGCCAAAATCGAACTGATATCGTTAGATTCCAGAAAAACTCATTTTCCATCAGTATCCTCTTGGTTAGCGGTATCGATTTCAGAAAAACAGCTGATTTCTGTTCACAAAAGGGTTCAATTCAATATTCCAGCGGGCGATTTCAGATGATCGCGTAATCAACTGAAATCGCCCGCTGGCTTTTGTAGACAGATTTATTGCCTTCTATCTTTTGCTTGTGTCCTGAATAAAATCCGCCAGATCTTTCTTGAATTTGACCAGCGACGGCATGTGGGTGTACATCATGTGGCCCGCTTCGTAGTAGGTCATAATGATGTTGTTGCGGATTTCCGGCGTGAGTCCCATGTGGTCGATAGAATGCTCGACGCCATAGAATACCGTCGCTAGGTCATAATATCCGTTCATGATGAGTACTTTGAGATTGGGATCCTTGTTCATAGCGTTGGCCATGTCGATGGATGTATTGATGGCGATTTGGGTGCCCCAGCCTTGGTTACCCTGATGGGACCAATCCCATTTGAAACCAGGCGAAGAGTAAGCAGAGGTTTTGTAATTCAGTTTTTTACTGACTCCCAAATCCCTGTGGAGGTAATCGAGGAAGCCGGTGGTATAGGCTGGTGAAATGGCATCACTTTGTGGGTCGGTCGTAGCAAACTGGTTGAGGAGGTTTTCATTGATGCCTTTCCACCGCGAATCCAACCTTCCGGCAGTCATGCCTTCATCGCGCAGAAGCTCGTTGAAAAATTCGCCCGCTTGAACCCGCAGATTCGCCCGCAGCCAAAACTCATTGCTGCAGCCGGCATATTTTACAAGTTTTTCTGCAATCTGGTTTTTCTCAGCTTCGGATATCCGGGTGCCCTTGTAGAGGGCAGGCATATATTCCTCTTCAGTAAATTTCCTCACCTCATCAAGGAATGCCTCAAGGTTTGGGTTTTTGTTGGCAATCTTGTTGTGGTACCAAGCCGTGGCTGCATAGGTAGGGACATAAACGACATAGGGGATATCGTCATTGGGTGGAAACGTCAGAGTCCTCAGGTCAAAAACGGCCGAGACCATGATGACCCCATTAAGGGCGATTCCTTTGTCAAGCAAATAGCTCATTACGCCCGCATTTCGGAATGTGCCATAGCTTTCGCCCAGAATATATTTGGGGGACTGGAGCCGATCATATTCCTTCAAAAACTGCATGATAAAAAGACTGGTGGCTCGGATGTCTTGATCTACGCCCCAAAAATCTTTGCCCTCAGCCTTGCCAATTGGAATACTCAATCCTGTCCCGATGGGGTCCATCATCACCACATCCGCTATATCCAAGATCGAGTAGTCGTTGTTGACCAACTCATAGGGGGCAGCTTTGGTGTAGCCAGGGTCATTAACCACGATACGTTTTGGACCCATCACGCCCATGTGCAACCAATAGGAAGAGGAGCCCGGACCGCCATTGTACGCGAAAATAATGGGCCTCTTGGATGGTCCGTCTTCCTTGAAGTAGGCTGTAAATCCATGTAATGCGATCGGATTATTGTTTTCATCCTTCAAATGCAGCGTGCCGGCCCGGGTTTTGAGACTGTGGGTCGTTCCATTGATGCGGACCGTTTGCGTGGAAGTAAATACTTCTGCTTCGGGAATCGGCGCGTCTTGGGGTTTTTCTTGCGCATTCGCAGTGCCTACAGCCAAGATGTAGAGCAGCAGCACGAGTAGATTTTTTCTCATTGGTGGTTTTTGTCAAAAAGGATTCAGGTCTAATTTCCTTGAAAATAGAAAAATTCGGCTGGGAATGAAAATGGATATTGGTTTGGCTGCTGGATCGGGTATGGGGGTTGGATTCCGGATTCTCGAAATTCCCGATTGAAAGAGTCGTCTGTGGGAATGCCTCGTTAGTCGGAATAATATTCTTGCGCAGAGAGCATCAACTCAAGATTACTGAATCCGGATTTTTATGTAAAACCTGTTCATAACGGAATTTGGATCCCAAGTTCTGCGATAAATCAGTTCCAAATCGGTTTCGCCCAACTTGAGCGCCTCGAATTCAAATATCATCAAACTCCCCAAACCGATTTTTTCGCTTGTATAGCGTATTTGGTCCTCATAAACCATCAACAGCATCGAAGGATCAATTTTCGTGACTTCCCAAATGTATCCGGTGCTCGGATTACTTGTGAGTTCAATCTTGAAATGCTCTTTTGGTTGGAAAAGCTGTTCGGATCCGTGGTTTGGTTCGCTCAAAGTCTTCATGCGCTTAGTGTCAAAAGTGTGTGTTCAATAATCCTCAAGATCCCTTTTTCGACAGGTTCCCACAATTGCAAAAGGAAAAACCTTGATTTTCGGCGAAATCCGAGCTCTAAACCGGGGACAGCGCGTTCCCAGCCAATTGATCTTCGGCAATTTCCCATCAAAGTAAACCTGAAATGATTCTATTTTTTCTTTGAATAGTTCTTAAAAGGTAAAAAAATTTTCCATTAAATGCTAAGCTTGCGGTCCCATTTCCGCAGCTTTTTCATTCTTGGCCGATTATCCGTTTCACAAACGACTAAACCCGACTAGAAACGACAAAGTACCGACTAGATGGCATCAGCTATCCCAACTTTGGTCCATCGGATTTCTGAAACCTCCGAAAGAAAAATCAACCAAACCATTGAAATTATGAACAGAATGAGAAATCAGGTGCAGCTAATCGGGAGATTGGGCGCCAAGGCGGACGTCAACCATTTTGAAAGTGGAAAAGTAAAAGCTTCCTTCAAACTTGCTACAAAGGAAGTGTACAAGAATGCCAAAGGGGAAAAGGTAGAGGAAACCACCTGGCACAGTTTGGTGGCCTGGGGACCTGCCGCCGAAATCATCGAGAAATACACGGACAAAGGAAGCGAAATCATGGTCTCAGGAAAGCTTGCCAACCGCTCGTACGATGACAAGGATGGAAACAAGAAATACATCACCGAGGTACAGGTGGATGATATTCTTTTGCTCGGCGAAAAAGTATCGACACCCTGATATTCGGTAAAGTAACGACAAGTAGCTCCAAAGATTTGGGGCACTTGTCGTTAGTTTTTATATTTTTTGCTTCGTTTTTTTTCATCCTTTTTGATTCAGATTAGGGTCTATTGGTTTTTGGTTTAGCTTGAGGGTCAAATTTAGATCCCGAAAACTTTGCGGCGGCCTAACAAAAGCATCCATTATTGCCTATTTTTGCAGCTCAACGACCTATTAAACATGAAAAAAATAGCTGTTTTTACTTCTGGCGGTGATGCCCCGGGTATGAACGCCTGTATCAGAGCTGTCGTCAGAACGGCGATTTTTAGAGGACTGGAAGTGTACGGAATTTCCCATGGATATGATGGGATGATCAAAGGTAGTATCAAAAAGATGCAGTCACACTCTGTGAGCAACATTATCCAGAGGGGCGGGACGATTCTGAAAACAGCCCGTTCCGAGGAATTTCGGACCAAAGAAGGAAGACAAAAGGCCTTTGACCAATTGAAGGAATTCGGTATCGAGGGATTGGTGGCGATTGGTGGCGATGGTACGTTCACGGGAGCTAAGATTTTGCACGAAGAGTTTGGAATCCAGGTGATTGGCTGCCCCGGCACGATCGACAATGATATTTATGGCACTGACTATACCATAGGATTTGATACGGCTGTAAATACGGCCCTGGAAGCGATCGACAAGATTCGGGACACAGCCGCGGCCCACGACCGGATTTTCTTCGTCGAAGTCATGGGTCGGGATAGCGGGTACATCGCAATAGAATGCGGAATCGGCGGTGGAGCGGAATTTGTGATGGTTCCCGAAACCCAAACAGACCTCAAAAAGGTCGTGAAAGCGCTCAAAAACCTTCGAAAAACCAAATCTTCAAGCATCATCGTCGTTGCAGAAGGCGGCGATGAGGGAGGTGCCGAGACAATACTGGAAAAAGTAAAACAAAAAATCCAAGATCCAGAAAAGGAATTCAAAGTAACCACACTCGGCCATATCCAAAGAGGAGGTCGCCCCACCGCAAGGGATCGAGTATTGGCGTCGCGATGCGGCAAGGCGGCCGTCGATGGCCTAATCGAGGGAAAGACCAATTGCATGGCTGGTGTTGTCAATGGCGATGTCGTGTATACGCCCTTTGCGGATTGCATCGGAAAGACCAAGCCTCTCAAAGAGGACCATTTGAAACTGATTGAAATATTGAGTATCTGATTTATGGGATTTATTCCGATTATTCTCACGATGGGAGGAGCGATCCTCCTGTTTTTTATGGCGGTCCACCAAAGTATGATCGCTAAGAAAAACGCGATCCTAAGGCTTCAAGCAGCTATTTTTGACGGATTCAGGGTCTTTGGTGCCAATCTTTCCCTGGAGCCCGCGATCTCACCGGGCGTTGTCGATCAGATCGACGAAGGCTTCCGTACTCTGAACGCCAAAGCAGATGCAAAGAATAACGCTCAATTTGAAGCGAAAGTCAAAATCCCTTACAGGGATATGAAAGTCACCATTGATCAGTATAACCGCTTGGTCAAAAAGAAACCCTACAGCTTTGTGGCCAAAGCAATGGGACACAGAGCGATCGGAAAGTAGCTGGAATCAGGATTCCCCCTTTGATTTATCTGCTTCCAATTTCGACTGCACATATTGGATAATCGCCTCATATTGGTCTGGGTGAAACCATTTCATTTCGGGATAGCGCTTAAACCAAGTCAGTTGCCTTTTGGCATACCTTCTCGAGTTTCTCTTCAGAAGTCTCACAGCCTCCTCATAGTCATACTCCCCTTCCAGATAAGAGAAGATCTCTGAATATCCCAATGTCTGGAGGGCGTTAAGGTGTCGATTGGGAAATAGGGCCTCTGCTTCTGCAAACAAACCTGCTGCGATCATTTGGTCCATGCGTTGGTCAATTCGCTGGTAAAGCACTTCTCTTTCCCGCTCCAACCCAACCAAGATCGTCTCAAACTCTCGTTTAGCCGTTTTTTTCTGTCTAAAGGCGCTGTAAGGTTTGCCAGTTCCTATACAAACTTCAAGTGCACGCATCAATCGTTGGGGATTGTTCAGGTCGACCGATCCAAAATAGACGGCATCGCGTTTTTTGAGTTCATCTTGTAGATAGGCGATTCCTTTTTCCTCAAAGGACAAAATCAGCGATTGGCGGATCGCCGGATCCACGTCAGGAATTTCATCCATTCCATGCATGATTACCTCCAAAAACAAACCCGAACCACCAGTCATGATCACCAGGTCATGGTTTTTGAATAGCACATGGAGTAGTTCTATGGCCTCCTTTTCGAACCTTTTCACATCGAAGGAATCCCAAATACTGAGTGAATTGATGAAATGGTGGGGCACGCGCGCTAATTCCTCTGGGCTGGGCTTGGCCGTCCCGATTTCCATTTCCCTGTAGAATTGCCGACTATCCGATGATATGATCTCAGTATGGAAATTATCGGCGAGTTTGAGGCAAATTTCAGTTTTTCCAACCGCCGTCGGACCGGCAATTGCCAATAAATGTTTATTTTTCGATTTCAACTCGTGGCAAAGTAAACTTTTCCAAATTATTAATAAAAACGAATGAAAGCCAACAAGGTGCTGATCGTTGATGACAATAACCTCAACAGAAAGGTGTTTGAGCATATCATCGGCTTGATGTACCAGTTTGATATTGCTGAAAACGGACAGGTGGCCTTAGACAAAATCCGCAATGGGCATTTTGATTTGATTCTGATGGATATACAGATGCCCGTTTTGGATGGCATCAATACCTTGAAGGCCATCAAGTCCGAGAATCTCACTGATGCTCCGGTCGTTGCAGTATCGGCATTTGCCAACCAAAAGGATAGGGATTACTTCATCTCGATGGGTTTCGATGATTTCATCCCCAAGCCAATCAAACCGAAAATGTTGCTTGAGACGCTGGAGCTTTATTTGAAAAAGAAAAACGCTGAATCCACAAATTTTGAAGCAGATGAACAGTTGTCGGACGATGAGTTTGATCAAAATAAGGTACGGCAATTGCTGAAATATAATTCCTCTGCGAATATCAAACAGGTCTACGAGGAATTTGTCCAAGAATGTGAAACCCTACTGGCAGAGATCAAAGTACTGGCGGTGAAAAAAGATTTTGAGGCCATTGGGGATAAGCTGCACATTATCAAAGGCAATTCGGGCACCTTTGGGGCAATGGCGATATATACTTACTGCCAAAAATTTGAAAAGAACATTAAATCCCACAACTTTGAGCACACGGCAGAGGAATCCGTGTACTTGGGCTGGTTGATTGATTCCTTTAAAACAAAAATTCAACATTCAGAATTGCTAAATCCATGACGGGAAACAAAAAGGTATTGGTCGCTGAAGACAGTTCAGTAATTATCAACCTCACCAAGAATGTACTCATGTTTGAAAACTACGATATCGTGGCGGTCAAAAACGGAAAACAGGTCTTGGACAGGCTGGCGGTGGAAGACTTTGACATGATCCTGATGGATATCAACATGCCAGTCATGGACGGTATTGAATGCACAAAAGCTGTACGGGCATTGGAAGACAAGCAAAAAGCAAACATACCAATCGTAGCGATCACTGGAAACTACAAAAACTACACCATGGATGATTTCAAGAAGGCCGGCCTGAATGATTATATCCAAAAGCCTTTGGACTACGACCTGCTGCTAGCCACGGTCAAAAAGCACCTCTCCTAAACTGCCGATTTCTCCCGGAAATGACGATCAAATACACCAAAAATTTCCTGGACAAACTAGAAAACCTCTTCGCGTCTTCGGAATACATCCTGAGGTACGAGAAGGGGAATTTCAAATCGGGATATTGTGTCCTCAAGGAAAACAAGATCGTCATCATCAATAAATATTATACCTTGGAAGGCAAGATCAATGCCCTTGTGGATATCATCAAGGAACTTGGTTTTATGCCCAAGGATTTTTCCGACAAGAAGATCCAAGATTTATTGATTGAACTCCAACAAACCGAGCTGAAACTTTGAAAGTGACATTTTTAGGAACCGGCACTTCCCAAGGCGTACCCGTCATTGCCTGCGATTGTCCGGTTTGCAGTTCCTTGGACTACCGGGACAAGCGCCTTCGGAGTTCTATACATTTGGAGATTGGCGAAAAAAGTCTGGTCGTGGACACGGGTCCGGATTTCAGGCAGCAAATGCTGAGGGAGAAGGTCAAGACCTTGGATGCCATAATATTTACCCACGAGCACAAAGATCACACTGCGGGAATGGACGATATCCGGTCCTACAATTTTTTGCAAAAAAAGGATATGCCAGTCTACGCTACCCATTCCGTTATTCAGCAACTCAAGCGGGAATTTGCCTATGTATTTGAGGAAGTAAAATATCCCGGCGTACCGACCGTAAAGATTCATGAAATTGGCTCCGATCCATTCTCCGTGGAAGGCATTCGCGTGATTCCGATCCAGGTCATGCATTACCGGTTGCCGGTGTTGGGGTTCAGGTTTGGTGATTTTACCTATATCACCGATGCCAAATACATAGAGGAAACGGAACTGGAAAAAGTCAAAGGAAGCAAAATCCTTGTCCTTAACGCCCTGCAATTGAACCACCATATTTCCCATTTTACATTGGATGAAGCCATCGAATTGGTTGAGCGAATCAGGCCCGAAATGGCCTATTTCACGCATATCAGCCATAAGTTGGGGACGCATGCCGAAGTGGAAGCCGGCCTGCCGTCTAACATCCGACTCGCTTATGATGGCCTAAAAATCAGCATTTGACATGCATTTCAACTTCCATTTTTTGAAGTTTTTCTGTCCAGCCCTTGAATCCAAAATCAAAGGCTGGTCGGTGATTGAATGCTTTTCCCAAAACAAGGACGAACTCGTGATAGGATTGGCTCAGGGTGAAAATGAGTGCTACCTGAGAGCCAATTTCCTACCGGTGATTTCCTGCTTGGCGGTGGCAGATGCTTTCAAAAGGAGCAAGAAAAATACGATTTCGCTATTTCCGGAACTCATCGGGCAAAGGGTGGAAGGAATCCATTTGGTCAATTTTGAGCGTGCATTTTGGATTCAGTTTGTGTCGGGAGATCGGCTGCTGTTCAAGTTGCACGGGACAAGGAGCAATCTGATTTATTACAGACAGGACGACGAGGTACCGGTCCGGATTTTCCGGAACGAATTGAAGGATGACAAGGTCCTGCTACCTCAAAGTCTCGAAAAAAACCTGGTCTTGGACCACGCCGCCTTTATCGCCCTTCAGGGAAATGCTTCCCATTTTCTTCCAACTCTTGGGAAAATTCCCCGGGACTGGCTCAAAGCCCAAGGCTACATTGAAGCGAGTATAGAGTCAAAGTGGAGCTTGATGCAACAAATGTTGGAAATGCTGGAAATGCCCTGGTTTTCCATTATTCATGACGACAATCAATATTTGCTGAGCATGCTGCCAACGGAGAAGCCGCTATTTCAGACCGCCGATGCTATCGAGGCTGTGAATATGCTGTTTCGCTACCGGGTCGTGGTGCAGGGTTTTGAAATGGAGAAAATTGCCATCCAGAAAAAGCTCGAGGAGCAACTCAAGCGGACGAAAGCCTATATCGAGAAAACCACTGCAAGGTTGGAGGAATTGGAGGACGGGCCTTCGCCTTCCCAAAAGGCCGATGTCATCATGGCCAATCTGCACCAAATCGGTCCTGAAACCGAGACGATTTCCCTGTTCAATTTTTATACACAGCAGAAGGAGAATTTCAATTTCAAACGGGGCCAAACTCCCCAAAAACTGGCCGAAACGCTCTATCGTAAGTCCAAAAACAGAAAGCGGGAGATTGATCAACTTTATCAGAATCTTTCTGATAAAGAGCAACTTTTGACATTGACCGGAAATATGTTGGCGGAACTCATGGAAATCAATGACCATCGTGGACTCAAAAATTTTGTCAGAAATCACCATTTGATTCCCAAGTCCCAAGAGCAGGAAGAACAGGTTCCATTCAAGCGGTTTGAGGTTGAGGGTTTTGATGTCTTGGTTGGAAAATCAGCCAAGGCAAATGATGAGATGCTCCGGAGATTCGCTTGGAAGGAGGATTTGTGGCTGCATGCCAAAGACGTGGCTGGGTCGCACGTACTTATCAAGTTCAAATCAGGGCTGTCTTTTCCCAAAACTGTCTTGGAAAGGGCGGCTGAATTGGCGGCTTACTATTCGAAAATCAAAAACGATTCCTTGGCTCCTGTAATCTATACACCCGCCAAGTATGTGAGAAAGGTGAAAGGCTCAGCGGACGGATCGGTCATGGTGGACAAGGAATCGGTAATCATGGTCGTACCACGAGGACCTCAGGAAGCGCATTGAATCGGAAATCACTTTTTTTTGATCCCGTTTTCCAGTACTTTTCAATTACAACCAAATCCCATCATTCCATGATTTTTCAAGACAAAGTTGTTTGGATTACCGGTGCCTCTTCGGGCTTGGGCAAGTTTATGGCCATAGAATTTGCCAGGCAAGGTGCAAAGCTTGCGCTTTCGGGTCGCAGGATCGAGCAGCTTGAGGCCGTTCGTACAGCGGTGATTGCCGCCGGTGGTAGGGGGGAGGTTTTTCCCTGTGAGGTTACCGACGAGGCCGCCTTGGACGCCACCGTCAAGGCCATCGTGTCCCGTTTTGGGAAATTGGATGTTGCCATTGCGAATGCAGGATTTGGCGTATTTGGTAAAATAGAAAGCCTCAGCGCGGCAAATTGGCGGAAACAGTTGGATGTAAATGTTGTTGGATTGGCAATGACAGCCAAGTTTGCGCTACCCTTATTGAAGCAGACGGGAGGACGCCTCGTGCTGATCGGATCAGTCGCGGCTTATGTTCCCAATCCGCAAGTCGGAGCCTATGGCGTTTCCAAGGCGGCTGTCCGATCGATTGCGCAGACATTGCACGTCGAGCTGAAGGGAACTGGGGTGAGCTGTACCGTCATCCATCCCGGATTTGTGGACTCAGACATCGCGCGGGTTGACAACGACGGCGTGCTGCACCCGGAAGCTAAAGATCCCCGGCCCAAAAACCTGATGTGGCCAACCGACAAAGCCGCCAAAGTAATGGTCGGAGCGATCGCCAAGCGCAGGCAGTCGTTTGTGTTTACTGGACATGGACGCTTCATGGCCTTAATCGGACGGCATTTTCCTAAAATGGCTGTCTGGATGATGAGCAAAATGAAAATATAGCGGCATTTTTTCTTGGGCATATAGATTTTCGCCAAACGACTGTCGGAATTGTTTGATAAGCCCTAAATTTCCGTACCAAAGCAATGCGCTATGAATAGACCAATTTTGCTGATTTTCGCTTGCAGTATTTTTTGTCTTGCCGCCTGTAAATCTTCCACGGAAAGCACATTTCCCACCCGTGAAAACATCTCCGAATCCGTCTATGCCTCGGGTCTGATCAAAGCCGAAGGGCAATACCAGGCCTTTGTGAATGCAAGCGGGACGGTACAGGAAATATTTGTCAAGGAAGGGGACACGGTTGCGATCGGTACGCCGATTTTGTCCCTGTACAACGAATCCACGCGGATCAACCGAGAGTTGGCGGAAGTGGGCAGGGAATATGCGGATCAGCGCGCCAACCAATCCAAGTTGAGGGACCTCGAGCGCGCTATCGATTTGGCCAAAAACAAATTAATCAACGATTCGCTCCTTTATGTCAGGCAGCAATCGCTGCGCAACCAAGGAATCGGCTCTGCGGTGGAATTGGAGCAGCGCAAGCTCAATTTTGAAAATGCCCGCACATCCTATCAAAACAGTGTTTTTCGCTACCAGGATCTCAAAAGGGATATCGAATTCAACGAACGCAATGCCAGCAAAAATCTGGCTATCAGTAAAGCGCTGGAAAGTGAACTTGTGCTGAAAAGCGAAATGAACGGGATCGTGTATTCTCTTTTAAAAGAAAAAGGGGAAATGGTAACGCCTCAAATGCCCTTGGCGATCGTTGGCAGCGCCCAAGGATTTCTTTTGGAAATGAAAGTCGATGAATTCGACATTGTCAAAGTCCGCCAAGGACAGGAAATATTAGTGACGATGGACAGTTATCGTGGGCAAGTCTTTCGGGCGACAGTCAGCCGTATTTATCCGATTATGGATGAGAAAAGCAAGACGTTTACGGTCGAAGGTGTTTTCCGAACCCCACCCCCTAGACTGTATCCGAATTTAACTTTGGAAGCAAATATTGTGATCCAAACCAAGGAAGCTACACTTACGATCCCCCGTGCATTCCTCCTAAAAGATAGCTCCATCATCACCGTGGATGGAGACACTTTATCCCTCAAGCTGGGCTTGATGGATTACGAAAAGGTCGAGGTATTGGAAGGATTGGATGAAAAAACCGAAATCATCAAGCCTGTGCCATGAAGTTTACCCTGATCTTGGAAATTGCCCGGGCCTTGATGCTTGCCCGTCTGAAGCAGACGTTGATTGCGGCGACGGGGGTGGTGTTCAGCATTACCATGTTTGTGGCTTTGTTGGGTTTTATGAACGGATTGAATCAACTGCTTGACGGATTGATCCTGAACCGTACCCCGCATATCCGCTTTTACAATGAAGTGAAGCCCACCGAAAACCAGCCTGTGGATATATTTCAAGGCCTGGCAGATTCATACAACATCATTCGCTCCGTCAAGCCCTCCGCAAGTCGCGTGAGTATCCACAACAGTGCGGCAATCATGGAGACTTTGAAGCAGGACGAAAGGGTCCTGGGTGTTTCTCCGAAGATATCCGCACAGGTGTTTTACAACATCGGAACGATCGACGTGTCGGGTGTCATCAATGGCATCGATGTGGAGGAGGAGAATCGGCTTTTTGCATTTCAGGACTACGTCACGACGGGGAATTTCATTGACCTGAAAAATGTATCCAACAGCATTATCCTCGGAAAAGGTGCCGCCGACCGTATCATGGCAGAAATCGGGGATGTGATCCAGGCGACCACTTCCCAAGGCAACCGCGTCCAACTCAAGGTGGTGGGGTATTACCAATCGGGCTTGGGAGAATTGGACAATGTACAATCCTATGCCTCTATCGGAACAGTGCAGAAGATGATCGGCGAGCCGTCCAATTACGTGACTGATATCCAAGTCAAACTCCATGACTTCAACCTCGCGCCGGGTATGGCTAGGGATTATCGGAATATCTTTGGAATAGATGCTGACGATATCCAAACTGTCAACGCCCAATTCGAAACAGGTACCAATATACGAACATTGATAAGCTATGCGGTGGGCATCACTCTCTTGATTGTGTCTGGATTCGGGATCTACAATATCCTGAACATGATGATTTATGAAAAGATGGACACAATTGCCATTCTCAAGGCAATTGGTTTTTCGGGGAAGGATGTCAACAGGATCTTTATCACGATTGCGATTACGATAGGGGTTACAGGGGGTACGATAGGTCTTATTCTTGGATTTTTGGCTGGATTGGGCATCGATCAAATTCCCTTTGAAACAGCGGCTTTGCCCACCATCAAGACATTTCCGGTCGACTTCAACCCGAAGTATTACATCATCGCAGGCATATTTAGCATCGTCACAACCTATTTTGCCGGGTATTTTCCCGCCAGGAAAGCAAGCGGGGTCGATCCTGTGGACATCATAAGAGGAAAATAACCATGAAGCAGGATATCGTACTCGAAGCCCGACAAATCAGCAAATACTTCTACAGCCCCCAAAAGACACAGGTGCTGAGAGAAGTCAGTTTCCAGATCCAAAAAGGTGAATTCGTTTCGGTGATGGGCAAATCCGGCTGCGGAAAGTCCACGCTGCTGTATATCCTCTCGACCATGGATACGGACTACGAGGGGGATTTGATCATGGATGGGGAGCTGTTGACCGGAAAAAGCCCCAACCACCTGGCACAGGTCAGGAACCAAAAGATTGGCTTTGTCTTCCAGTTCCATTACCTGCTCAATGAGTTCTCGGTTTTGGAAAACGTGATGATTCCCGGACTCAAACTTGGCAAGGAACAGCGGCAGGCATTGGAACACAAGGCGGAACAAAAACTTCGGATCTTTGACATGCAGGACCACATGCTCAAGACACCCAACCAACTTTCAGGTGGCCAAAAACAGCGGGTGGCGATAGCCAGGTCCCTGATGAACGATCCCTTGCTCATCATGGGCGACGAACCCACCGGGAATTTGGATAAGAAAAACTCGGACATCGTGTTCAATATTTTTAAGGAACTGGCAGCCGAATTCAAACAGACCATGCTGATTGTTACCCACGATCCGGAGTTTGCTGCTGGCACGGATCGGGTCATCGAGATGGAGGATGGGAGGATTTTACGGATGTGAGGGGTTAGCGACCCTCCATGGAAAGGAATATCGGGGATTGGGTACTGCTGCATTTGAAGGTGGAAAATGATCACCTTCTGTGTTGATGCCCTGAGATTTTGATACTTTTTGGGATGCAGGAGAAGCTGAATTGGCGCTGGTACCGGCAGATTCCAAGATGGCTCACGGTCGCTGACGAAGTACCGAAAAAGTGGATGGTTTTTTGACCAGCCTAAAAATGAATATTCCCAAGCCTGAATACGCTAAAGCGGAATTTTCAGGGTAAGAGAGGGGATATTTCTGGGCAGTTCACCTCCAATATTGGGTTGGTGTAGTGCCTTTGGTTCCAGACTAAGCTTTGCGGCCGTTCGGGCATTATACCCCGCGCTCAAGAATAAGGGGATGCTCGTGCTGATGGAAAGAAATCCAGTCCAACCAAGAAAGGAAGTGACTCTGGAGTTACTTGATCCGTCGTTTGGGTCATATTTATAAGGTATGGCAATGGCAGTAATGGAAAGCGCTAGGCCAGTTCCTAGGAAAATCCAGCCTGCCTTGTATTGAGCGTCACTCTTTTTCATCAAATCCTGCTGGTGTTCGAGAACACTGGTGGTTTGTCCGAGTGATTCAAAAGCAACAAGGGCTACCAGAATTAGGGCAAGGAGGTACTTCATCGTTTTTGTGCATTTAGAGGAAGTGAAAAACTAATCGTTGGGCAAGCATTTGGGGAAAATCCCGGCGCCTGCAGCGCCTGAGTTTGTCCAAGGCCCATACTTAACTTTCCAGCTTTTCTGCCATTCGAGGCAGAACTGATGATAATTGGAATACTAACCAAGGTCGATATACTACCTGCTGCCAAAAAAAACACTGAAGCACCTCCAGCAAAACCTGAACCACTATCCCAAGCGGCAGCAAACAGGACTGTCCCAAGCACTACTGCTCCAACACCCGCCCCAAGCATGACCAGTCCGGTCTTTTTTTGTCGTTCGCTTTGTTTGACGTATTCCTGAATCAAGAATTGGTTGGAGTCTTGCTGGGCTAAGATTGGCTGGACCAAAAACAAGAGGGCCAAGGAAAAACAGACAAAAAGAATCTTCATAAATGACTGGGGTTAGTAAAAATTTTGGTGGATTTAAAGTGAATTAAGATACTAATTCCGCAGGATATAGGCAAGTCTTTATTCTACTGTTTTCCTAAATTCAATTGTCAACTCTGAAATCATGTGGTCAGTATATTTGTAGGGAATAATCATTGAGATCAAATATTCCCTGATTTGTATGTCGTTTCATTCTCTGCCTTTTTTTTTAATGGCTTGGGCCAATTGCTGACGCGCTTGAGAATCAGGTCTGTCGCTTTTGTGTCGATAAGTCCAATGTCTTTCGGAATTCGATTTTGAAATCCTAAATTTGAATCAAGTAAATAAGTTTTTCTAGCATGTACTTTTATCTTCGTACTTTGTTATCTATCTCCTAATCCTTTTCCTATGTTTTCAAGATTTCTTCTTGCTGCGTTCACAGTCTTGCTTGTTTTTTCCTGTAAGGAAAAAGAAGACCCCACGCCCATCCAACCTGCGATGTACTTTCCCCCGCTTACGGGCAGCGAATGGGAAACCACCGATCCACAGAAACTTGGCTGGAATACGGCCAAAATCCCGGAACTCAAGACACTCCTCGCGTCCAACGGCACCCGTGCCTTTATCATCCTGCACAACGGCCGCATCGTCATGGAGGAATATTTCGGTCAGCGCCTTTCGGGCGGGCAGCCTTTTGACCAAAATGCCCTGTGGTATTGGGCATCGGCGGGCAAAACGCTCACCGCGACCTTGGCCGGGATTGCCAAGCATGAAGGCAAACTGGATGTCACCAAGCCCTCGGCGACCTATCTGGGCGCGGGTTGGACTTCACTGAGTCCTGCACAAGAGTCCAAAATCACCGTTTGGCATCAGTTGACGATGACCTCGGGCCTGGATGATGGTGTAGCGGACCCATTCGACACACGCCCCGCTGCCTTGGTATTCAAGGCTGAACCCGGAACCCGGTGGGCCTACCACAATGCACCCTACACACTCCTCGACAAGGTCATCGAAGGGGCCACAGGCCAAAATTTCGCCACCTATTTTGATGCCAAGCTGGCTTCCAAGATCGGTATGACGGGTTCCTGGCAGAAGGTGGACTTCAACAACGTCTACTTCTCCAATGCCCGCTCGATGGCAAGGTTTGGCTTGATGGTATCCGCCAACGGCTCCTGGAACCGTGAGCAGATCATCCAGGACAAGGAATTTCTCCAGTCCATGATCAACACCTCCCAAAACATCAACGAAAGCTATGGCTACCTTTGGTGGCTAAATGGCAAGTCTACCTTTATGGTTCCGGGTCTGCAGACAAGGTTCCCGGGTTCGCCCACACCCAATGCCCCGGACGATATGTACTGCGGGATGGGCAAAGATGGCCAGTACGTTTGTGTGGTCCCCTCCAAAAATTTGGTGATTGTACGCATGGGAAGCTCTCCGGATCAATCCTTGGTGCCTTTCATGTTTCTCGACGATATCTGGGGAGTCCTGACAAATATCATCCCCTAAAACCACCTAGTTCTCTTGTTTCATTTGTAACTTGGGCATGACAATAAATCCCAAGATTATGAGCAAGACTTCCAGTTACAGCCTTTTTGATGATGTTTGCGGTTTCGTGGATGAAGCCGCGCAGTATTTGGATATCCATCAGGGACTTTTGGACCAGATCAAGGCTTGCAACAGCATCTATAAGTTCAATTTTCCGATCCGCCACGAGGACGGTACCTATGAGGTGCTTACCGGATACCGCATCCAGCATTCCCACCACAAGTTGCCGGTGAAAGGGGGAATTCGCTTCAGCAGCTTTGTGGACGAAGAAGAAGTCAAGGGACTTGCCGCGCTGATGACTTACAAATGCGCCTTGGTCAATGTGCCCTTTGGCGGTGCCAAAGGCGGCGTGAGTGTCGAGCCCAAAAACTACAACGAGCGGATGCTGGAGAAAATCACGCGCCGCTATACTTCAGAACTCATCAAGAAGAAATTCATCGGACCGGCCATTGACGTGCCGGCGCCGGATTACGGTACTGGTGCGAGGGAAATGGCCTGGATCGTGGATACCTATGAGGCCTTCAATCCCGAAGTCATCAATGCCAAAGGATGTGTGACGGGCAAGCCACTTTCCCAACATGGCATTGACGGGAGGACGGAAGCTACCGGACAGGGTGTTTTCTTCGGGATTCGCGAAGCACTTGCTGTCGAGGAGGATATGCGGGAATTGGGATTGACAACGGGGTATCGTGGAAAAACGGTCATCGTACAGGGATTGGGGAATGTGGGTTACTATTCCGCGAAGTATATCGCCGAAGCAGGGGCCAAGGTGGTCGGCGTGGCGGAGTGGAACGGTGGAATTTGGGATGAAAAAGGCATCGATATCGAGGCCTTGAAAGAATACCAATTGAAAAACAAGGGATTCAAAGGCTTTCCAAAAGGGGAATTTATCGAAAACAGCATCGAGATGCTGACCTACCCCTGCGATATACTGATTCCGGCCGCGCTGGAAAACCAGATCACCAAGGACAATGCTCCCAAGATCCAAGCAAAGATCATCGGCGAGGCCGCAAACGGTCCCGTGACCAAGGAGGCAGAGAAAATCCTCTTGGAAAAAGGTATCATGGTCATCCCCGATATGTACTTGAATGCAGGGGGCGTCACGGTTTCTTACTTCGAATGGCTCAAAAACCTGTCCCGTGTTTCCTTCGGCAAGTTGGAAAGAAGGTATGACCAGGAAAAGTTCAGGCGCCTGCTCGGCACGATCGAAAACGCGACAGGGGAGGAGTTTACCGAAGACGAGAAAATCCAATTGATCCAAGGGGCCTCGGAGCGGGATTTGGTGTTGTCGGGTTTGGAGGAAACGATGGTCACAGCCTATCACGCCATCAACAGGGTCCGCAAAGAGAAAAACATCAAAAGCCTGCGCACGGCGGGATTTATACTGGCGCTGCAAAGAATCGCCCAAAGCTATACCGATCTGGGAATTTTTCCATGATGGGCTTGGTTGTATAGGTTCCAAAAGCGGAAATTTGGGCTCCCTACCCAATAGGCGGGGAGCCTTCTTTTTTGGAGAGGGTATGTACCATGTCGATTTGTACATGGGGATTTTGAAAATCGATTATGCTGACCAAACGAATCATCCCCTGCCTGGATATCAAAGACGGCAGAACCGTGAAAGGCGTGAATTTTGTGCAACTCCGCGATGCGGGCGACCCCGTCGAACTGGCGAAAGTCTATTCGGACGAAGGTGCGGATGAACTGGTATTTCTTGATATCACCGCGACGGTCGACAAGCGGAAAACCTTGACCGATTTGGTTACCAAAGTGGCAAAGGCGATCAATATTCCCTTTACGGTCGGCGGGGGAATCTCGACGGTCGAGGACGTCAAGGTGCTCCTCAGTGCCGGTGCCGACAAGATTTCGATCAACTCTGCCGCGGTCAAGAACCCACAGATTATCAATGAAATGGCGCTGGAATTTGGTTCGCAATGCGTCGTCGTGGCGATCGATACCCGCAATGTGGATGGGATTGATTTTGTCCATACCCACGGAGGCCGCAAGCCTACCTTGCTGCGGACACAGGCTTGGGCCAAGGAAGTGGCGGACCGTGGCGCGGGGGAAATCCTCCTGACTTCCATGGACCACGACGGTACCAAATCCGGTTTCGCCAACGAGATCACAGCGGAGATTTCGGCAGCATTGTCCATTCCCGTGATAGCATCCGGTGGTGCGGGAAATATGTCGCATTTCAAGGATGTTTTTACCTTTGGAAAGGCTGATGCCGCGTTGGCTGCCAGTATTTTCCATTTCAAGGAAATACCGATTCCTGACCTCAAAGCTTACTTGGCAGAGGAGGGGATTAGCATGAGAATTCAATGAGCCGCAATTGGCAATCGAAAAAGACTTATCAGATGGAAAAACTGGAGATAGATTTTGAAAAGGTAAACGGGCTTGTACCCGCGATCATCCAGGACGTGGATACAGGTGCCGTGCTGATGTTGGGCTATATGAACCAAGAGGCTTTGGATCAAACCCTCGAGACGGGCAAGGTGACATTTTACAGCCGCACCAAGGAGAGGCTATGGACAAAGGGTGAGACCTCGGGGAATTTCCTCTTGTTGAAATCCATCAAGCTCGACTGCGACAACGATACGCTCTTGGTCCAGGCAAAACCCGTCGGTCCCGTTTGCCACAAAGGCGATGATACTTGCTTTGAGCAGGAAAACAAGAGCAAGACCCATTTCATCGACCACCTGCGCGGCATCATCAAGGACCGCAAAAACAATCCCAACCAGCAATCCTATACAGCATCTCTGTTTGCCAAGGGCATCAATAAAATCGCCCAAAAGGTAGGAGAGGAGGCGGTAGAGATCGTTATCGAAGCCAAAGATGACAACAAAGAACTGTTTTTAGGAGAGGCGGCCGATTTGCTTTTCCACTACTTGGTTTTGTTGGAAGCCAAGGGCTACGAGCTCGATGAGGTGATGGATGTGCTGATCAATCGGCACCAAAAATAAGGGCGGAAACCTCCCCATCATTCATGATTCGGTATTCGGCGTTCATCACCTGCCCACCGCAGGGGGGTTCGTAATTCTTTTTTTCCTAGAATATCGAATGTCGAACATCGAATAACCAATAACGAATAACCAATTCCCTACCTCCAATCCCAAACCACGATACACCAAATCTGCCCGTCTTCGGCTTCATAGCGTGCTATTTCCTGGAATCCTACCCGCCCATGGGCGCGGAGTGAGCGGCCGTTCATGGCGTTGATCTCGGTCACGACCATTTCGAAATCTTTCGAATGGATTTCGCGGTAGGCCTTATAGATGGCATCAAAAATCCCCATGCCCCGATAGTCCTTGCTTACACATACCTGCCCAACGACCAAAAAGCGGTATTCGCTGAGCCTTTTTCCATCGTATTCCAAGGACTCTAGCATTTCAAACATCGGCATCAGTTCCGGTATGTCGTACTTGGTGTCCTCTGTCATCGCAAGGACATATGCTGCGATCGTATCGCCGTCTTTGGCGACCACATGTGGTGCGAATCCATGCATTTTGGCCAGAGATTCGACGTCATGCCTTGCAAATACAAAGCCTTGGTCGAGGTTTTCGAGGTTGGTGATGTGATTTTCTTCCTGCAATTCAAGGATGCCCTCGAGGTCTTCGACGGTTTGGGCGGTTTGGATTTGGATCGACATGGCGTGGGGGAATTGTCTGCGAATGTACGGCCTTTTTACATCAAAAATCCGTTTTCGACGGGGTAGGGTTCCGGGATATTTTCGTCGTTTAGCATTTCACGCAGGTCGATTTCGATGGACCTCGTGATTGCTGAAATCGGGATGTCGTTGTAGGCGCTTTCGAAGGGATTTTCGGAATAGTCGCCGATCCTTTCCATCAAGAAAAATATCCAAATGATCAGTCCTGAAAACGGAATAGTCATCCACACCCAGAGTTCATTGCTGGCTTCAAAAATATCCAAGAGCCCAAACGGAATCAGGGCGCAAAAGAAATAGTTCATCCACAATGCGACTGAGGCATATTGTCTGGGAAGGGGGAAGTTTTTGATCCGCTCACAAGTGCCTTGGTTGTCATAAAAATTGCCGATCAGCTGGTGAAACCATACCTGCTTGTAGTCCGAGATCAGGCCCTCTTCTTTCAGTGCGGCGAGTTCCTCTGTTTGCTTTTTCAGGATCTGGACTGGAATATTCTTGACCTTAATAAAACACTCTAGTTCATCCGCCGCCAGATAGGGAGCCAGTTCCTTGGCCACACCATCTTCCATGATTTTGGCGTACTGAGGCACGAAAAAAAGATCCTTTGGCCCATACTTGTGTTCCCAGGATTTTCTGGTGTCGCGCAGGAGTCTTCTCAGTGCGATTGTCCAAGCCAAATGCCTGTAAATGATGCGTTTTTTTCTTGCTTCCAAATCGCCGTGCGAATCCTTTTCGATCAGGCTCAGGATTCCAGTGGCAAAAGTCCGGCTGTCGTTCACGATTCCTCCCCAGGCTTTTCGCGCCTCCCATGTGCGGTCGTAGGAGGAGTTGTTTTTGAATCCTAGGTAGAAGGCAACGGCGATACCAATGACGCTGATAGGTTCCCAAGGAAGTGTGAAGATCGCCCAACCGGTAAATTTATACAGTAAGGTAACGGCTGTGGCATACAACATCCCCCTGATAAACGACTTTCGGGACCATCTAAAAGTCATCCAAAGGCTGTAATTTCTTTTGGTGTACATCGTGCAGGGTTTAGAGCAAATTCTAAAAAAAGATAATTTATCGCAAAAAAGCTTTCAATCCAAGATCAGCCCTCGCCTATGCATTTCTACTCCAAAATCCGCTCAAACAATTGCTTGCATTGGGATTCCACTTTTTGGGTATAGGTTTTTTTGTTTGCCTGAAGTTGGGAAAGGAGTTCTAGGTACTTTTTCGATATATGCTCACGATCGGCAAGATACCCGGTCAGGTGCTGCAGAAAAAGGTGGTTTTGATACCAATCGTTGAGGGAGCGCTGCAATTCGGCCATTCGGTCGTGTACTTCCTGCACAAAGATCGAGTTGAATCCCGATTCGATCCTGAGATTCTCGAGTGCAGTTATCACCCTTAGACCCTCGTAGATGTCCTTCAGTGCCCCGCTGTTTAGTTTTTCTTTGTTGTCGAGGTTAAAAAACTCCAGTTCCTCGTTGATTATCTGAGTGGTAGAGGTGTTGATCATCAGTGGCTTCAGCCCCTTGCTGTACTGATGGACCTCCTCAAATAACTGCTCCCAGACCTTGAGCGGCGTGGCTACTATTTGGTCGTACACGTCAGTGTAAAGGATCGACTTCTCGTTTTCGAGTTGTTTTCTGTAAGAGTTAAAACTCAGGTTGTTTTTTTCCTCGATTTCATCGAGTTGGCGCATGATGAATTTGAGGTGTTTGGTCTTTTTGAGACCTTTGAAAATCTTTTTGAAAGGGGAAAATAGCTTGAATTGGAGCTTTTCCTCTTCAAAGTATATCCGCGACAATAGATCCGTGTATATTTCAAGGAATATCAATCTTTGCTCCAGTTCCATGGCTTTCTTTCCACGGTACTTTTTCCCAAGTGCGAGAAAAGCCTCCTTCGCATCTGCGTACTGCTGGGCAAATAATCTGAATACAGGGGATAGTTTTCCGATCATGGCTCAAGAAATTCTTACCAAAGTGGCGCCATAACCGAAGCGGTCTTTCTGGCTGTCTTGAAAATACTTAATATTTCCCATTTGGCTGAGAATCTTGTGGATTTCTTTTCTCAGTACGCCGTTGCCTATGCCATGCACAAAAGTGATCTCATCCATGCCGGAGGCAATGGCTTGGTTCAGGTTGGTTTCGAATGTCTTGAGTTGCAGCCTGAGCATTTCTGAATTGCTCATTTTGGAATGGTCTTCGACGAGCTTCTCGATGTGCAGGTCGATTTCGCGAGGCGGTTTCTTGAAGGTGGGCTGCTCAACCATCTTTCCCTCGTTCAATTCGGCATTGAGCTCCTGTACATTGATTTCCTTGGTGTTTTCCGAAAGCTTAAAAACATAGCCATTCTTTCCAAGGACGGGGATTTTGCCTTTGCTCTTGAAGAAAGAGCTAGCCTTGAACTTGATCCGCCGTTCGATCGAGGGAAGCTGTTTTTCGATTTTTTCATGGATCGGAAAAAGCTGCACCAAAAGCATCGGCCATTCTTCGAAGTCCGCAATTGATTTCTCGCCAACCTTCATGGAGCCGTTCGGGCCAATTTTGTTAGCCAAAAGCGTCTTGCAGTTTTCGCCGAAAAGATCTGCAACCAGTACGAAATAGGTCCGTACGCTGTCGTTGCAGATGTAAATGCTGTGGTCCTTGTCGTTAAGCGGGATGTAGCCCAAAAAAACGCCTTCTCCGCTGACTGTGCCGCCGTCCAGGACGGATGGGGTTTGGCTGGGAGCTTGCGCGCCGCCGAAATATTGCTTTTCTACAGCAGAAACTACGACGACCTCACGCCGGTGGACGGGAATACGGAATCCGTCTTCGATTTCTATTTCCACCATTCCCCCGGACGAAATCTTGCTGATTACTCCTGATTCGTTGCCATGAAGGATTCTTACTTTGTCGCCTATATTCATGTTGCCTGCAGCGCCGCCTGATATGTGTCGATGGCTCTTTGTCTGGCAAATTTATGATCTACCATCGGTTTTGGATAGTCCGACGTGCCAAATTCTGGTATCCATTTGCGGATATATTTCAATTCTTTGTCAAATTTCTCCGTTTGGGATTCGGGATTGAAAACCCGAAAGTA
The DNA here is from genome assembly GCF_021491425.1 of Mariniradius sediminis. Taxonomy (NCBI): domain Bacteria; kingdom Pseudomonadati; phylum Bacteroidota; class Cytophagia; order Cytophagales; family Cyclobacteriaceae; genus Mariniradius; species Mariniradius sediminis. The sequence continues at coordinate 78,145 of NZ_JAKEVZ010000011.1, forward strand.
CGGCTGGGCGTCTGTACCAGTGCCCGCCGCCCATTGCCATCCGCCATTGTTGGAGGAAAGCTCAAAGTCGAGGAGTTTCTTCGCAAAATACGCCTCACCCCATCTCCAATCGATCAAGAGGTGTTTTGTCAAAAAGCTCGCCACGATCATACGGACACGGTTGTGCATGTAGCCAGTCGCGTTGAGTTCGCGCATACCGGCATCCACGATCGGGAATCCGGTTTTGCCATCACACCATTTTTTGAAATCTTCCTCTGATCTCCTCCAAGTAATTTGGTCGTAGGCTGGCTTGAACGCATGGTCTACGACTTGTGGGTTGTGGAAAAGAATCATCATATAAAATTCCCGCCAAATCAACTCGTTGAGGTAAGTCTGATTGAGTTTCACAGCTTTGAGTGCGAGCTGCCTGACTGAGATCGTGCCAAAACGCAGGTGGACCCCAAGTCGCGAAGTGCCTGCAATCGACGGGAAGTTTCTGGTCTGGTCGTACTTCGAGATAAGGCTTTCATCCACTTTCAAAGGGGGAATGGCGATTTCACTGCGCTCAAATCCCATTTCTCCCAAACTCGGAATCGGAAGGGGAGAGGTCTGGTAAAAGTTGTTTTTCCTGGCGTCAAGCGCCAAAGTTTGGATGTTGGATTTCTGAAAACGATCCATCCAAGCCCTGCTGTAGGGTGTAAAAACTTTATAAAAGTCACCACTCCCGTTGAGTATCTCGTCTTTTTCGAATATGACCTGATCCTTGAAGTCCAAAAATTGGATTCCTTTTCTCTTCAGGAGTGCCGCCACCGCTGCGTCACGCTCTTTGGCGTAGGGTTCATAGTCCCTATTGGTGTAGACGACTTGGATGTCATATGTCTCCAACAATTCCCGGTAGACATCCAAGGGGTTTCCATATTTCACCAAAATACTACTACCAAAATGCTGGAGCTCTGATGATAACCTTTGAATTTGGTCGTGAATGAAAGTGACTCGCGCATCGTCTTTGTCCTCAAGTTTGTCGAGGATGTTCCTGTCAAAAACAAATAGGGGCAAGACGTTTTTTTCCTGTTGGTAGGCGTAAAAGAGTCCGGTATTGTCCTCTAGCCGAAGGTCTCTTCGAAACCAAAATAAGCTGACTTTTTCCATCAAGGGTTTATTTTCAGCTAATCAAGTCAATTCTTGCTTGAATTGTTTTTCTCTTTTTCTTCTTTTCTGGGAAGTCCGAGCGGTTGGTCCATCTGCAGGTCGAGTGGATTGACTCTTTTGTCCAGATTTTCCAAGGGGATATTGTTCCAATTTTGGTCTTCCTCCATCTGATACCTGAGAAAATCATCCGTGTCGTTGATTCGGAGCTTTTCATTTTCTTTTCTCCGGATTTGGTTCCACAGCTCCCCGAAGGAATTGAACTGGATATTCTGGGAGACCGAAACGCCATAGGTAGCCACATTCCGTGTCAGGGAAAGGGAGGTGAAGGTGTTGAAGTTGTTTCTGTTGTAAATCCGCATGCGGTAGCGTCCGTCTTCGGTAATCATGTATTCGGCCTGCCAGTCGCCCGCAATGCTGTTGAAGTCGGCGTTGCCGCGCATATCGGTAAAGCCACCGTCACGACTCACCCGAAGCCTGCCGTCAAGGAAGGTGTAGGCCACGCGTAGTTGAAAGGTTTCGAGCGCGTTTTGGTCCAAGTTTGCCAAATCCAAATCGACTTCCAGATTTTGGTCCACCTGGGCGATGAAGCTGTTGAGTTGGGAGGAAAGCAGTTGGCTGAGGTTGGAAGTGGCGATATTGCCCACGCCGCTGAACTGTCCTTCTGGTGACAGTGCACGCATCATGATGACCGAGAAAACCTGTCTATTTTTCTCCTGCTCGTCGTTGGCGATTCGGTTTTGGAATGCCGAAATGTAGGTCTGCAAGTTGCCCTCCTTTGGAAACTCGTTGAAGTCAAAGTTGAAGGTGATTTCCGGAGAAAGGAGGTTTCCCTTTAGGTTCATGAGCACTTTGAGCGGAAACCTGCGGCGCATCATCGGGTCTTCGATCGTAGCGTTTTGGTTGGACTGGAGCGCTTGCAGATTGACATTTTCCTGATAAAAGGCCTTGATGTCCATGATGCCTTGATAGGGGTCGCCAAACCAACTGATTCGTCCGCCGGGCTCCACGATAAATTCCTTTCTGATCAGGTTATAAAGCGAGAAGTTATACCGAGCCTCGGAGATTTCATAGTTGCCGGACATGGTGAAATTTCCCTGCGTATCGATGTTCATGCCAAGTACGCCACTGCCTTTTCCTTGGATACTTTCTCCCGTCCGGGGATCGATTTGGATTTCGACATAGGCGTCCGGCGTCACATCAAAGGTGAAATTCATCCGGAGATTGTTGATTGCAAGTTGTTCGACCTGCTCTTCAAATTGGACGAGCCGGCTTGTGTCGCGGACGTTGATGATTTTGATATATTCCTCTTGGGCAACTGTATTCGTGGACCCAAAGGGAATGTAAATCCTGGTATCCGGCATGGACGTGGCCCGCGCGGTGATGTCCAAGTTGTTGGCTGCGCCGAATACATTCAAGGTTCCCGTGGCGTAGGCTGTTCCATAGAATGTGTCGTTGTCCTTCGAGCCTGTGTTGAGCACCTGGAAATTTTCAAGGTTGGAACTGATATCAAGGATAAAGTCAGAAAAATAATCATGGGAAATACCTCCCCGAAGACGAGCCCGATTTCCCCGCACATCCCGCAGCACAAGCTCACGAAAACTGATTTCGTTTGTGTTGAAAAGGATGTTTCCGTCCACGACGTAGAACGTGTTGAGATAGTTGATCAGGAATTTTCCACCTTCCAATCTGCCAGTGCCCATCACCACAGGGAAGTTCAAAGTCCCGTTGATGACCAAATCGCCCGTCACCGTGCCACCGATTCGTGTCAGGTAATTGGAAATATAAGGTTCCAAAACGGACAGGTCTGCTTCATTGAGTTTGGCGTTTAGTTCCAGTCCATCATCCAGACTGCCCAAATACCCGTCCACTGCGATTACTTTTTTGCCATTTCTGGTATTGCTCAGCTCAATGTTGACCCTTTTGTTTTCCAGAAAAGTCGCTGCTTCAATGTCTCCGACAAGAAATTTGTTTACATGTAAATCTTCGATGAACAATTGTCCGAGTAGCTCCGGGACATCATAAAGATTGCTGAATCCAAAGTTTCCATTTGCTAATCCCTCATATTCCCTTGTGCTGAGTGTATTGATAAAATCAAGGTTAACATCATGGATGACCAGTTCCAACACATCTTTGGGATTTGGGGAAATCGTACCGTTCAGGGAGAGGTATTGATCTGCGTTGAAAAGCTTCAGGTTATCAAAAAGGACGGTTTTATTCGCAATAATGATCTCATTGTCAGAATCAAATCGCCAGATTTTGTCCAGGATTTTCAGTTCAGAGGGCTGAAAAACGATGGAGGTGTGGTCTTTGAAAAGCGTGATGTCATTCTTCACACGGACATAGCTGCCTGTTCCCAATTGATCCTGCTCGTAGGACAAGTCTATCGACGATCCATCCCAAATTGCCTCCAAAGCCATGTTGTTGAATGTCAATCCGGACGATAATTCCTGTTTTTTCGAAAACAAATACAAGGAAGCCAACACGTCGTCGGCATCATTGAGTTTGGAAGTGTTAAAGTCCAGGTTGGTATTATACAACAGGTTTCCATCAAAATACACCGTATCGATGCTGGAGAAAAAGTTGAATACCGTGTTTTCCGGTGTTTGGTAAAAAGCCCCTTCGATGATCGTGTTTTTGGAAATGGTGGCGCGTGGTTCCAGCAGGTTGATGATGGGGTTGATGTCTATGAAATTCAGATTGATGTCGATCTGATAGGGTTCGATCTGTTTTTTTGATTTGGTTTTTGGGGTAAGACTGTTGTTGGTGAGAATGTTGATATAATCGTCCGACAAGTCGGTCAGGTCATCAATCAATTGGTTGACTTTGAAGTTTCCCGAAATTCCCGCCACCAACAAATCAGAATTGAGCCTTACGGCGCGGAGATCATCCGTAAATAGGGATTGGAAAAAGAAATTGTCCAAATAGAGATTTCGCCCCTCATAGCTGAAGTTTATTTCGCTGAATCTCGCAATGCCTTCCACATCGTCCAAAGTGATTCCCCGGGTGTCGAGGTCGACTCTGCCACTCACGAAAGTTTCTTTCTCCACCAGTTTTATCTCGTGCAGAAAAGCGGTATCAACCTGCACCTGCAATCTCACAGAATCTTTTCCATCCCTTAAATCCAAAACTCCGGACATTTCTCCCTTGAGATTTTGGTCGTTAACTTTTAGTTTACCTGAGAAAAGGTCCTTTCCATAAGTCGCATCAGTCGTGATGTTTTTGAAATCATAGCCATTTATTCCCGCACTTTTGATAGCGGCATCTACTTGCAGGAGGGCGGTTTCTGCTGTCAGGCCTTTTCCCTTGATATTGCCGGTCATCGTGACTTTTTGGAATTTTTCAGGATCTTCGACGAGCACGCCTACATCGAGATTTTGGAGTTCAAGGCGGCCGCTATACGTGGGTTCGTTGTTGACCGTTTGATAATTCAGCCTACCAATGGCATTTCCGATTCCTGTCCGAAATCTTCCATTGGCTGTGAAATAGTGGAGGTAACCGGAAAAATCCGAGTCAAAACGGATCGTCCGAAACTTATTGAGTTCCTTTCTCGCCGATTCGCCGATGTAGGGTGCAAGGTCATTGCTCGTGAGGACGGAATTTTGCAGCGAAAGCTCAAAAAACGAGTTGTCCAAATCCGGCAGGCCATCGATTTTGAACTTCCCAAAAAGCGCACTTTGCGTCCCAAACCTGATCAACAATTCTTCTGAGGAGAGATTGTCGACTGTTCCTTCGATTTCCCCACTTAGGTAAATGCGATCCTCGTAGTTTGGGAGGTTTTCCGCAAAATATCGCAAATCCTGGATGTTTAGGGCCGTTTCCTCCAATCGTGCCAAAATCGTCACCCGCGAATTGAAATAGGAAAGCGCCCCGACAGAGTCATAGCTGAATCTGAGATAGTTCTTCACTTCTGTTTGATTGGACCTGAGAAACAGATCATCAAACTCCATGAAAGTCGGGGTATAGGTGAAAACGGTCTTTAGCTGTTGGAAGACAAGTCCCGAAGTCAACTCTTCGCCTCGCATGTAATTCACCTTCACGCCGATTTCGGGGCCTTGTGCGTAAAACCCGTCTGCATCGGCGATCAGGTCCCTGAATTTGAGGTTGTTGAAATCGAAACCCTCGGTGATCGGGATCGCCCCATAGTTGATGATATCAAGGGAGGTTTTGTCGAGGTGGATGTTTTCGATGCTGAATTTCGAAGGTTTTTTGTTTGGATCCCTGGGTGCACTTGGAAAGAGGTCATTGATCCTGGCAATAAATTCTGCGAGGTTTATATACGACTCGTCTGCATGGAAAAGCAGCCGGACGTTTCCTTCTTCAAGTTTGATCTGATCTATGGATGGGTTTTGGGTATTTAATAAACTGCGAATCGAAAAGTCGATGTAAACTTCCTTTAAGTCCACCATCAAGCTGTCATGGTGATCCCTGACTACCACGTCATTGAGGCTGACGGCATCCCACCACCTGATTCGGACTTTGGATATGCTTGTTTGGAATTGGGTGTTCGTTGTGATGAATTCAGTGAGCGCCTTTGTTATTCGAGTTTGCACAAATGGGATTTGGATCGAAAGCGCAACGAGGAGGAAGAGTATCAGGACAAAAAGGACGAGCCTTGATAATAGCCGAAAGGCTTTGATCAAAAATTCCGTAACTTTGGGGCTCTTTTCCAAGGACTACACGCGAATGAAATTAAATATTCTGGCTATTGAATCTTCCTGTGATGAAACGTCGGCGGCAGTAATTTCTGATGGCAAAATACTTAATAATATCATCGCCACGCAATCCGTACACGAAAAATATGGGGGAGTCGTTCCGGAGCTAGCCTCGCGTGCACATCAGCAACACCTGATTCCGGTCGTGCATGAGGCCATGCGATCTTCCGGCCTGCATAAGTCGGATTTGTCGGCCATTGCATTTACCAAAGGCCCAGGTTTGATGGGATCCTTATTGGTCGGAGTGTCCTTTGCAAAGGCGATGGCGTTTAGCCTGGGGATTCCGCTGATCGAAGTCAACCACATGCAGGCACATATCCTTGCACATTTTATCGAGGACCCAAAGCCGAACTTTCCGTTTATCTGCCTCACAGTCAGTGGTGGCCATACGCAACTTGTTCTTGTTAGGGATTATTTGGATATGGAAATCATAGGCGAAACGACCGATGATGCGGTAGGAGAGGCTTTTGACAAGACGGCGAAGCTGATGGGATTGCCTTATCCTGGAGGTCCTTTGATCGACAAGTGTGCCCAACTCGGGAATCCCAAGGCGTTTCAGTTTCCCATCTCGGACATGCCGGCGCTGAGTTTCTCATTCTCCGGTATCAAGACTGCCGTGATGTATTTCCTACGTGACAACCTAAAGGAAAACCCCAAGTTCATCGAGGAAAACCTTCATGATATCTGTGCCTCCATCCAATACACACTGATCAAAACGCTGATGCAAAAGCTCAAAAAGGCAGCAAAAGAGTACAGGATAAAAGAAATTGCAATCGCGGGAGGGGTTTCAGCCAACTCGGGACTGAGGCAAACGCTTCAGGAAGAAGCCAAGAAATTGGGTTGGAATACCTACATTCCTAAGTTCGAATACTGTACCGACAACGCCGCGATGATTGCCATGGCTGCGCACTTCAAGTATTTGGCCGGGGAATTTTCCTCCATCGACGTAGTGCCCGAGGCGAGAATGAAGTTTTAAGTGGTTCTTAACAGCTACTTCGATCTTCATCCTGCGATACGCTAGACCAAAATAAGTTCGAAATTCGGACATCGAATACCGCAGGCTTTTGTCCCATTAAAATAAATATCTAGGATTCACTTCATGAGCAAGGATACAAAAAACAAATTCGACAAGATCATCAACATCAAAAACAAGAAGGCCTCATTCGAATTTGAGTTCATCGATACTTTTGTGGCGGGCCTCATGCTCAGCGGCACGGAGATCAAATCGGTAAGGGAGGGAAAGGTATCCTTGACGGAGGCATATTGTTACTTTCGCCGCGGCGAACTTTTTGTGAAGCAAATGCACATAGCGCCCTACTCGATGGCGACAAGCTACAACCATGACCCGGTGCGGGAGCGGAAATTGCTCCTCAACAAAAGGGAATTGGAGAAGATGGAAGCCAAATTTGCTGAGAAGGGGCTTTCCGTCATTCCCGTTCGCGTTTTTATCAATGACCGCGGCCTTGCCAAGATGGAAATCGCACTTGCCCGTGGCAAGAAGATCCACGACAAACGCCAGGATATCAAGGAAAAAGACGTCAAGCGAGAACTCGATCGGATGAGATTCTGAAAAAAACAATCCCGCCAAACAACAGGTTTTTTGGCCTAATGAATTTATATTAGGAGCTATGGAAAAACGTGTTTTGGTTTTGAATTTGGATCATAGTCCGGTCGCGGTCGTGCCCGTTCAAAAGGCGTTGGTCCTGACATTTTTGGACAAAGTAAGTTGCCTTTCTTTTTATGAATCCTTGGTGGTACGTACCGTCAGCATGGAATTCAGATACCCTGCCGTCATCCGTCTCAACGAATACCGTAACATACCATACAAGGGCGTATTGCTGAATCGGGCCAACCTTTTCAGACGTGATAGGCACGAATGCCAATATTGCGGTTCCCGGAAGCACCTGACAATCGACCATATCATTCCCCGTTCCAAAGGTGGCAAGACCAATTGGCACAACCTCATCACTGCCTGCCACCGATGCAACGTATACAAGGGCGATAAGACGCCCGACCAGGCTGGGCTGGCTCTGAGGACCGAACCATTTAAGCCTACGCTGTCTTTTTTCTTGGCTGACTATGCCGAACGGCATGCGGAAGAATGGATTCCTTTTTTGGATGTACGGACAGTTTAGGGACTGCTTCCAGCAATTTTTCTTAACTTGGCCTTCACATTTGCCTTCGTTTTCAGCCATTCCCAGTGTTTAAAAAGAGAAAATATCAACTCGGCAACAAAGTAGTCCTTGGGTTCATCTTGGCTGGTTTGCTGGTGCTTGGCGTCAGCATCATCACATTTGTGAGTATCCGAAAGCTTCTTTTGACGGTTGAGAACCTCGCTGAGCCGAATCAACGACTCTCGCAGTTGAACGGACTCTTGGCAGACATTTACCTCTTGGATGTGACCAAGACGGAGAGGACCTCCGACCGTGACTCCACCTTGGAAGCGACGCTGAGCAGTGCCAAATCCAGACTGGAATGGCTCAAGGAAAATGCTGCGGATACCGCCGAGTACCATACTTTCGAGCAGGTCGGGCTTAATATTGCCGAGATCATGGTCGTTTATGCCGGATTGGAGGAAGTGCGGTACATCCTGACCAACAGGAATTTTTCGGAGGAGGCACTCAAAAATATTGAATTGAGGACCAAGCGACAGCAGGAATTGAACGAGTTGGAGTTTTTGTCCCGAGTCAAAACCAAGCAAAAAAGTGAAAATTCTGGAAACAAATCCTTTGGAAATGAAGACCCGCTGAGCGACTTCAGCGCAAGAAACGAGTTGGATGTGCAGGAAGAGTTGATGGAGATCGTGCGTGAGATACAATCTGGCAACAGCGCTTCCGGGAACCTGAAGGCAAGGTCTGATTCAGCGATTCAATCCATCAGGGCAGTGGTAGAAGAAATTTATGAAGACGAAAAACGCCAACAGAGTAATTTCATCACCCTTGAATCACGGTTGATCGAGAAAAACAAGGAAATCTATTCCCAGATACAGGGTGCGATTTCGACCCTTCAACAGAATCTTTTGACTGAATACAACGATCAAAACCAATCAGCTTATAGGCTGACATACACGGTGTCGATTGTGTTGGGATTTTTGGTTTTTCTTGGGGTGGTCGGTTCCTTGGGCTTCATTTTCAGCATCCTGAAAGAGGTCAACCAAGCAAATACCTATCGGGAGAAACTCGAAGAAGCCAAGAAGAAGTCCGATCAGCTTGCCAAGGCAAAGCAAGACTTTTTGGCCAATATGAGCCACGAAATCCGCAATCCGCTGCACGCAATCCAAGGGTATCAGCGCGCGCTTGACCAATCGGGTCTCAATGCCCAACAAAAGGAATTTGTGGAAATGATCGGCTTTGCCTCCCGGACACTCATCTCCATCGTCAATGACATACTCGACTTTTCTAAGCTTGAGGCTGGACAAATTAATATCGAAAGGGCGGCTTTCGAGCCTGTCAAGCTTTTCCTGTCGCTGAAGAGTTTCTATGACTTCAAGGCTGAGGAGAAGAAACTTGATTTCAAATGGCAAATCGACTTGCCTGGGGGTAAATGGCTCATGGGCGACCAATTGCGACTTAACCAAATACTAAATAACCTGTTGAGTAATTCTTTCAAATTCACCTCAGAAGGTAGCATCAAGGTCCACATTGGTTTCGAGGAGGAAAAACTGATATTGGAGGTGGCGGATACAGGCATGGGTATGGGCCCGGAAGTGAAGGAAAACCTGTTCAAGGAGTTCAACCAAGGAGATGCATCCATCACGAGGAAATTTGGCGGTACTGGTCTAGGTTTGGCGATTATCCGAAAATTGATCGATCGCTTGGGCGGGACTGTCGATGTTTGGAGTGAAATCGGGGTGGGAACGACGGTTACGGTGAAGCTTCCTTTCGAGGTCGTAGATCCCGTTGAGAAGGAATTTTCGCAGGAAGTGAATTATGATCTGTCGGGTTTGAATGTACTCGTGGTTGATGACGATACGGTGGGACTTCGGTTGATGAGGCTACTCTTGGAATCCGCCGGAGCAACTGTGTTGGACTTTGCCGGAGGCTTATCCTGGCGGGAAAACTTCAAGCAAGTGCCCTTGGATCTTGCGATTTTGGATATACAAATGCCCGAAGTCAGCGGATTGGATGTGCTTAAAGCATTGAAATCGAATAAGAAGTACAAGAAACTCCCAGTCCTCGCCATGACCGCCAATGTATTTGCCAATGAGAAAAATTCGCTCGGGGAGCAGGGATTTGATGGGGTGGTTTTAAAGCCTTTTGATGAAAAGTCCTTGTTCAGGGAAATTGATAAGCAACTGATAATCAACAAAAAAATAACGATTTCCGACAGGTCCTTTAAAGAAAATGCGGCCGACAAAACCCAGTTTTTTGACCTGAAAGATATCAGGAAATTCTGCTTGGGAGACGAGCAGCTCATGCAGGAAGTCATCCATGATTTGATCCAAAACACAACCACGGACTTGGATACGCTCCGGGAAGCATTGGCAACGGCGGATTATTCCAAAATTCGGGAAATCTGCCATCAATTGGCGAGTAGGCTGGCCCAGATCAAAGCGCCATTTTCTGGAGATATTCGTGAAATTGAGTTGGCGATCAGCGAAAATCGCATCGAAGGACTGGATAGGAAGTTGGAAGAAATCTTTCCTGGTATCGAGCATTTAATCGCCCAACTGCATGCCAAGTATCCTGAGGCGATTGGGAAATAGCAACGGATTTATCCTTGCTGAGAAATCCGGAGTTTTGCCAACTTGTTATACAATGTTTTCCGATCGATGCCTAATAACTTCGCCGCAAGTGACTTGTTGTTGTTTGATTCTTGCAGTGCTTTGCGTATCAGGCCGGATTCTTGGCTCTCGATCCTCAGCGCTTCAGGTCCTTCGATTTCAATTTTAGAACAATTGGCATACGCTATTAACTCCAAGGGCAGCAAATCCTTTTCGAACATCGAACCCGGAGCGAGGAGAACTCCCCGCCTGACGATATTTTTCAATTCCCTCAAATTGCCTGGCCAAGAATAAGACTCAAAGATTTCCTTTACGGCAGGGGCAAAATCCGTGACACTTTTTCCTAAGCGCATATTGCTTTGGTTCACAAAGAATTCAGCAAACTGCATGATGTCCTCCTTGCGCCTTCGCAGCGGTTCGAGGATGACCTGAAATTCGTTTAGCCGGTGAAAAAGGTCTTCACGGAAGCTGCCATTTTGAATACCAGATCGGATGTCTTCGTTTGTTGCGGCGATGATTCGGATGTCAAGTGGTATCTCCGTGTTGGCACCAATCTTTCGGATTTTTCTTTCCTCTATTGCCCTGAGTAATTTGACCTGCACTTCATAGGACAAGTTTCCAACCTCGTCCAAAAAGATCGTTCCGCCATTGGCGAACTCAAAGTGACCAGTCTTATCATCCAAAGCACCCGTAAAGGAGCCCTTTAGATGACCGAATAATTCAGAGGCAGCGAGTTCCTTGCTGAGTGCCCCACAATCCACCGCGATGAATGGCTTGCTACTGCGGGGAGATTGGAGATGAATCTTACGTGCAGCATATTCCTTTCCAGTACCGGTTTCACCTAGAATCAAAACGCTGAGGTCGGTAGCTGCTACGATTGAAATATGCGCATCAATTTGTTGCGAGGCCCGACTTTTTCCCACCAGGTGATCTTTGGGATGAGGTGCTTCATTTTTCTTGGATTGGGGATTTGGTGTTTCCTGCCGCAGCGCATCTCTCACGGTTGCCAATAATTCGTCCGGATTGATCGGCTTGGTGATGTATTCAAACGCCCCAAGTTTCATGGCCTTTACGGCCGTCCTGATATCGATATAGCTTGTGATCAGAATGAAAGGAAGCGCATCGTTCCCATTCAAACTTGTCTCCAAAAGTTGCAAGCCGGTCCCGTCGGGCAGTCTATAGTCCACAATCACCAGATTCGGTTGTTCTTTGCCAATCAAATGTAAACCCTTGCCGACGGAATTGGCAGAAAGCACCTCAAAATTGTTCCTTTCAAGGAAAGTCTTGATGATCCTGGAATAGCTGAGATCGTCTTCGACGAGAAGTATTTTAGACATGGTAGGTAAGTTGGACTTCCCATCAAACAAAAAAGGCACCAGAAATGATCTGATGCCTTTCAATTAGGTAAATTGGATTGGTTATTCCTTGATTTCGGTGCCGTCGGCCTTGAATTTTTTGGTCAAGTCGCTGCCGTTTTCATCAAAAACTACCTTGAAGTGGGCCTCGCCTGATGGATCTACGATTTGCCAAGCTTCCTTGATTTGAAGTCCTTTAAGGCTTTCATTGTTCATGATGGTTGCCTTGATTGGATCCGGAAGTTGCTCTGGATCTAACTTGGTCTTCTCCTGGTCTTGTGCCATTTCAGTTGCCTGTGACAGTGCTGATTCCTGCGCGAAGACTGGACTTGCAGCTAATCCTGCTGCGAAGATAATTCCGAAAAAGAGGTGCTTTTTCATGGTTTTTGTTGGTTTAGGTTAGAAATTGTTTTTTGTTTATCTCAGGGCACATACAGTCTGTGCTCTAATTCGAGTGCATAAAACTCGCTTTCCGCCTCAGGGCAATGCTCCCAATATTTGGTACTTACCTTTCCGTAAGCCAAGATCGAAAGAATCATGATATGAAGTCCGAGGAGGAAAACCGTGAGTGTTTTTTTCATGCCAAATAGGAATGCACGCACCATGCCGAAATCAAAAAGTGCCCAGAAACGCCAGAATTGGGGTTTTGGGTTTTTTGGCTTGTGGAAATCTTCCACACCTGTGGAGTTTTACCACACCCCAATCGTGGAATAGTGGGGTCGTAGGGTGCTGGATTTTCTGCGAGAAATTTCCCAAATGATTTTCGCCTTTTCACAAAATATTGTTTAGACAGAACTTTTTTTACTTCAATTAACTTCTCAAAAAGCGCTACCTTTGTGCTCTCCAATATAACTTCACCACCCCCATGAGTGACCAAATCAAACACGAATGTGGTATCGCGATGATCCGAATGAGGAAAAGCCCTCAATACTTCATCGACAAATACGGTTCACCCCTGTATATTCCCAATAGGCTTTATGTGTTGATGCAGAAACAGATCAATCGCGGTCAGGATGGGGCTGGTGTGGCAAACATCAAAATCAATACGAAGCCTGGGACAAGATATATTAGCCGTTATCGCTCTATTGAGCCCTCTGCGGTCAATGAAATTTTTGATAAAATCCAGAAGAAATATAAAAAAGCCAAAAAGCAGGGAGGGGAAGATGCCATCTTGGACGCCGACTGGCTAAAGGAAAATATCGCGTTTACGGGAGAAGTTTGGTTGGGACATTTGCGGTATGGCACGCACGGCGAAAACAGCATCGAGACTTGCCATCCCTTTTTGAAACAAAACAACTGGCGAAGCCGGAACTTGGTCATGGCGGGCAATTTCAACATGACCAACGTGGAGGAGTTGTTCAGCAAGCTCGTCCAACTCGGTCAGCACCCGAAGGAAAAAACCGATACCGTGACCGTCATGGAAAAAATCGGCCACTTTTTGGATGAGGAGAATCAGCGGCTTTTTGACAAATACAAACTACATTACACCAACGAGCAGATTACCCATGTCATAGAAAACGAATTGGATGTCGCTCGGATTCTCCGCCGCTCTTGCCGGGATTTTGATGGGGGATATGCCATGGCAGGGATAATTGGGAACGGTTCCAGTTTTGTGGTCCGGGATCCATCGGGTATCAGGCCTGCATATTATTACGCCGACGAGGAAATCGTCGTCGTGGCTTCAGAGAAGCCTGCGATCAAGTCCGCATTTAACATCGACTACAAACAAATCAAGGAAATCCAGCCTGGCCACGCCTTGGTCATCAATAAGGACGGATCATTTGCGGAGTATGAAATCCTCCCCGCGAGAGAAAAGAAATCCTGCAGCTTCGAACGCATCTATTTTTCCCGAGGCACCGACCCTGATATCTATCGGGAGAGAAAATTACTCGGAAAGGCCTTGATCCCCCAAGTGCTGAAGGCTATCGATTTTGATTTGAAAAACACCGTTTTTTCCTATATTCCCAATACCGCCGAGACAGCTTTTCTTGGAATGATTGAAGGGCTCGAAGATTACCTTTCAGCGAAGCGGAAAGAGGTGTTGTTGGACGGGAAACCTCATTTGGAAGACTTGGAAGCGCTTTTGAGCTTCAGGCCAAGAGTTGAGAAACTCGTCAGCAAGGACGTGAAGCTCAGGACATTCATCACCAACGACTCCGACCGTGATGCGATGGTGGCCAATGTATACGATACCACTTATGAAGTCGTACGCGCTGGAATCGACACTTTGGTGGTGATTGACGACAGCATCGTGAGGGGGACGACTTTGGAGAAAAGCATCTTGACAACACTCGATAAACTAAACCCCAAACGTATCATCATCGTGTCCTCTGCACCCCAGATTCGTTTTCCGGATTGCTACGGCATTGACATGTCGAGGATGAAGGAGTTTGTGGCCTTCCGCGCCACGGTAGAGTTGTTGAAGGACAGGGGAATGTCTTACCTTTTGGAAAAGACCTATGACCAATGTACGTCTCAGCAGATATTGACCGAAAACTATGTGAAAGCGATCTACGAACCTTTCACCGACCAAGAGATTTCAGACAAAATCGCCGAAATCATTACCTCAGATGAAATCAAGGCTGAAGTGAAGGTTGTGTTCCAAACTGTTGAAAACCTTCACAAGTGTATTCCAGACCATTTGGGCGACTGGTATTTTACGGGAGATTTTCCTACCTCGGGCGGAATGCGTGTCGTGAACAGGGCATTTGCAAACTATATGGAGGGCAAAGCCGTCAGGGCGTATTAGGATAGCCTTTCATTTAGAAATTCAAAAAATCTTAAGGAATAGGTGGCAGCTATTGGAGACGGTTGACCACTTCCAGGAGTTCTTCAGGATTGATTGGCTTGGAAATAAACGCGTCGGCACCTGCGCCAATGGCTTTTGCTGCGGCTTCTTCCCCAAATCGGGTCATCAGCACGACCTTTGCCTTCGGACTTTTTTCCTTCAACAAAGTCAATACCTCCAGTCCATTCATGTCCGGCAATCTGTAATCCAGGATTGCTAATTCGAAATGGTCGGCATCCATAATCTGAAGCGCGTCTTTTCCGTTTTTCGCGTCTGAAACCTCAAAACCGTTCTTGTCGAGAAATTTTGAGATCAACTTGCTGAACACAATATCGTCTTCAACGAGCAATAATTTTTTTCCCATATCTCTAATTGTAGGTTTCAAATTAACTATTTGTCCGAGTGCATTCAAGGAATAATTCCCGATTTATACCAATGGCGGATAGCAGTGTTCAATATTCATTGAATATGTATTGGATTAAAATCCCGGTTTCAATATTCGTTGAATTTGAGCAAATTCGCAGGCTAGCTTGAAAAACCAAACCCAAACGATATGGATGTCAATGTGACTTTGCTCAAACAAATCTGCGAAACGCCTGGCGCCCCGGGCTATGAAAAAAGAATCCGGGACCTTGTCGTTTCTTTGGTGACTCCCTTGGCAGACGAAGTCAAGGCCGACAATCTCGGCAACGTCATCGCCATCAAAAAAGCAAAGGAAAACCCAGAAGGCAAGCGGGTGATGGTCGCTGCCCATATGGATGAGATCGGATTTATTGTGACCCATATTGATGACAAAGGATTCGTGAGGTTCCATACCTTGGGTGGTTTTGACCCCAAGACACTGACGGCGCAGCGCGTGATTGTTCACGGAAAAAAAGACCTGATTGGCGTAATGGGAAGTAAACCCATCCATGTGATGACCCCCGAGGAAAAAAACAAGCTGCCCCAAACCACCGATTTTTTTATCGACCTGGGCATGCCCAAGGAGGAGGTGGATAAATACGTTACGGTCGGAGATCCGATTACCCGCGATCGCGAATTGATCGAAATGGGTAATTGTGTCAACTGCAAATCCATTGACAACCGCATAGCAGTATATATTTTGATCGAGACGCTGAGGTTATTGGAGAACCCGGCCTATGATGTTTACGCCACATTTACCGTGCAGGAGGAGGTAGGACTGAGGGGCGCCAACGTAGCCGCACACGGAATCAATCCTGATTTCGGGATTGCCTTGGACACCACAATAGCCTTTGATGTCCCCGGCGCACAACCCCACGAGAAAATCACTGAGTTGGGTAAAGGGACTGCGATCAAGATCATGGACGCTTCCACCATATGCGACTACAGAATGGTGGCGTTCATGAAAAAGACGGCCGACACGCACCAAATCAAATGGCAACCCGAAATCCTAACCGCCGGTGGGACCGACACGGCGGGAGTACAGAGAATGGGCAAGCAGGGCGCAATTGCCGGAGCGATATCCATTCCGACGAGACACCTCCATCAGGTCATTGAAATGGCCCACAAAGATGACATCCTCCAAAGCATCAGCCTACTCAAGGCATGTTTGGAGGATTTTGGGAAATTTGATTGGGCACATTAGACCTTTTTTCCTGACAAAGGTCGAAACATTTTGATTTCCAAAAGGCTTTATACCATAAATGACCTACATGAAGTCCTTCCACGATTTTTCAGCCAAAACACTTCAGGGGAAAGTAGTTTCGATGGCTGATTTTAAAGGTAAAATGGTCCTCGTCGTCAATACAGCCAGCAAATGCGGCCTGACTCCCCAATACGAAGGCCTTGAAAAATTGTTTCAGAAATACCAAGACAAAGGCTTGGTCATCCTCGGTTTTCCCTGCAACCAATTTGGTAACCAAGAACCGGGTGACGAGAAATCCATAGCCCAGGGCTGTGTGCTTAATTATGGCGTGACCTTTCCGATGTTCGCCAAAGTCGATGTCAACGGGGAAAATGCCCATCCGATTTTTAAGTTCCTGAAAAGCAGATTGAGGGGAATATTTGGCTCCCGTATCAAGTGGAACTTTGCCAAGTTTCTGGTGGATGACAAAGGAAGGCCCTTGAAAAGATTCTCTCCATGGACCAAGCCAGAAAGCATCGATGGATATTTGGAAAGGTTGATACAGAAATCTTCCGAAAAAATCGCCCTGAAATAGTCTGGGGAAATCAGGCCTCGGCCAATTGTTGGTTTCGCTCCAGTCTTTGGTTCATCACTGCAAACCACAACGGGGGAACCAAGGCCATCAACATGCTTCCCGGATACCCTGTCGGTAGCTGCGGACTTTCGTCCATGTGGCGGAGGATTTGGTATTTCCGCGATGCGAGGTAATGGTGGTCGCTGTGCCTTGTCAACTCAAAAAGGACGATCCGTCCCATTTCGTGGTCAGAATTCCAGGAATGAATGGGCAGAACCCGCTCGGGACGGCCATTCGATAGGATTTTTCTCCGCAGTCCATAGTGCTCGATGTAGTTGATCGTTTCCAGTAGCAACACGCCGATTAGGGCCACAGCCAATGCGAACGGAACTACCATGACGCCAAAAACTGCCCCGACAGCCACCAAATAAGCGAGCTGAAAAGTTTGGAAACGCAGCATCTCATTCTGCCAAGACCAGAATTTTTGCCCTTTTCGTTGCAGACGCTCATTCTCCAATTTCCATGCGTTTTTGTATTGGCCGATGATTGATCTAAAGAAAAAAGCATAAACGTTTTCATCTTTCCTGGCGGTGGCTGGGTCTGCGTCAGTGGAGACATGCTTGTGGTGCCCGCGATTATGCTCGATAAAAAAATGCTGGTACAGCACGGGAAGCAGTCCCCATTTTGCCAAGGACTGTTCCCAAGGATTGGACCGATGGCCGAGCTCATGCGCTACGTTGATCCCAAGTGCGCCCAGCACAATCCCGATGCTGACCGTCAATCCTGCAGTTTCCATTCCCGTGAGCCCTCCTTTTTGGATGACGCCAAAATATCCGGCCAGCAGCAAATAGCAGATCGGCGCACAGGCGTAAAGCAACACATCGTAAATTCGATTCTTTAATCTGGAAACTTCCTCCTCGGGACTTGGATTCTTGGTCGAAGCGGGGAGAATCGCATCCAAAACAGGGAAAATACCAAATGCCAATATCAAAGTAGCCCAAGACCATGCACCTTGCCATTCGAGCGCAAACCAAGCGGAAAGTGGGATGGTGTAGGCAGTAAGGTACTTGAGGTCTGTGAGGCTTAGTTTCATGTTGGCAAGATTTGGTATTGAAAAGTTTTGAGGCGTTTTCAATCCTGAAATTAGCCAATTGAGATTGTGAAAACAAAGGTTGGGAATCGACAGCGATGCGGCAACCCGTGCACTGCGCTTTTTGGCTGAAAATCAGCTGGAAAATCGGCGAATTGACACTTTTATATCTCGAAGAATTCGCCAAAATTGCATTGAATCAGACAAGTCGAATTTCTTCGGAATCCAGTTTGAATGGCCTGTTTTTGATCCGATTCGGCTGATTTCCCTTTTTCCAATGATTTGTCTAAACCCAGTTTCAAAATGGATAAGAAGCTTGTTTCAATGTTCGTATTTTACCTGTTGGTAGGCATGGCTGTTTGTCGGGGTCAAAGCATCAAAGCAAGCGCCTTTGACGGCATCGTGGTGGCTGGATACGTTGACCGTGGAGGCTTCACCAATTTCACAGGCCCCAATATCAACTGGGTCAAAGGCGACTCGAGGGTTATCCTCAGTGCCTTGCCTTCCCTGCGGTACAAAAAAGATGAAGGACCGACCCAAAATACATTTGTGACGCCTACCTTGGGAATTGGGCTTACTTACGCCTATCGGGCCTTGGCGATACAGATGCCGTTTTATTACAACAGCAAAACCGCCACGGAGAATGGAAGATGGCATGTGGGCATTGGCATTGGCCTTCGTCTCAACCATTTCAACAAACCCAAAACCGATTAGCGCCTCATGTTCAGCCGCCAAAATGCGTTTGATTTGTAAACCAAATTTCGTCCGATTTTTCAGCTGTGATATGTTTCCCTATCTTTGACCGCATTCAGTCTTTCAGTCGATGAAATATTTTCCCGCATTTTGGGTCATTACGTTATTCATGTTTGCGTCC
Source organism: Mariniradius sediminis (assembly GCF_021491425.1). Lineage (NCBI taxonomy): Bacteria > Pseudomonadati > Bacteroidota > Cytophagia > Cytophagales > Cyclobacteriaceae > Mariniradius > Mariniradius sediminis. Next base: position 96,974 of record NZ_JAKEVZ010000011.1, read on the forward strand.
TGTTCCGATGATTCAGGGAATCCAAATACGGAAAACGATATCCCCTTTGTCACCGACCATTTTGCGGTAGATGCTGCCGGCAATACTTACCTTGCCGGTTTTGACCAGGTCAGCAGCAATAATCAAGACCCATTTATCCATAAGAAAAACTCCCGGGGCGAGACCCTTTGGAGGTTACGTTATGAAGAGACACCTGTGGATGGCAGGGCCGTGTTGGTTGCCTGGAGCGAGGGCCGGTTGTACGCTGTTATGACCGTCGATGGGGGTAGTGTCGCCACCAATTCGATCACGCGGCATCAGGTGGTGCCGGGGGCATTTGAAGGTGTTTTCCAAAGTGGATATGGGGTCGGTGGCGGGCCCAGGGTGAGTTTGGTCATGGAAATAGATTCAGAAACAGGCAAGATCAAAAAGGGCACCTTTATCACGGCCCGTCTTACCGATGGCAATACCAATGCCCTGCTGGTACCGCAGATCGGCTTTTCGAATGGCAGGATCGTGCTGCGGGCAGTAGCGGCTGCTTGGCCTCCCGGTGCGGGAACTTCCTATGTACGGTTTCCAAATATCAGTGATGCGGATCGGATTGAGGATGCGTTTTGGTTGCGCTACGAAATTGAACTGGATTTTTCGCGGATCAGCAAGGCTGATCTGCTGCAATCCACGTTTTGATTTTGGGAAAAGACCAGACGTCAATAGCCGAGATTTGACCAAATTTTCCGATTAGTTTTTTTTTACAAAGCCAAATGAGCAATGAAGAATTTTGTTGATTGGTTGCTTTCAAGAAACACCAATACCGAAAGTCTATCTGATTTCGGAAAGGTTTTGTTACGCGTCGGCGTGGCTTTGCCGATGAGCATTCGACACGGATGGCCTACGCTTGCCAATTGGTGGAGGGGAGAAATCAGCTATCCCGATCCTTTGGGTTTGGGCCAGAACTTGACGATGGTGATGATGGGAAGTTTGGAGGCAGTAGCCACGCTGATGATTGTGGTCGGGATTTTGGCCAGGCCGGCGTCGCTGATGCTCGCGGTTGGCTTTTCTGTCGCGGTGTTGGTCGTGCACGGCGCAGATGATTTCGGGACCAAGGAGCTGCCCTATCTGTACATGGTGGCCTATTGGGCGATTTTCCTGATCGGGCCAGGGAAGTTTTCCGTGGATTATTGGCTTTTCGGTAAAAAGGCGGATCGAAGTATCTCTTAACAAAATCCCGACATTCTCCGTCATCGATTTTTTATTCCAGACATTTTGAGGTTTTTTTATAGGGTGATGCTGCGTCATTTTTAAAAAGAACAACTCATGCAAACAAAGCCATTTGTCATCTACAAATCTTCCGCGGGGTCAGGAAAAACTTACACCCTGACCAAGGAATATCTGAAACTGGCTTTGCGAAACCCAATTGCATTTCGCGGTATCTTGGCCGTGACATTCACCAACAAGGCCACGCATGAGATGAAGGAGCGTATCTTAAGCCAACTCGCAAGGCTGCGCGTGGAGGTTGTTCCTGAGGAAACAATGGATGCCGAGCTCATGGAGGCGTTGGGCTGTGGGGAAGAGGGATTAAAGGAAAAAGCAAATCTGGCGCTTTCTGCGATCCTGCATGATTACGGACGTTTTTCCGTGAGCACAATCGATAGTTTTTTCCAAAAAATCGTCCGCGCATTTGCACGCGAAATGGATCTCAACGCCCAATTTGAGTTGGAATTGGATCAGGATGCCGTGCTGTCAAAAACCGTGGACAGGGTCATTGAAAAGGCGGTCTCCGATACCGAGTTGCACCAATGGATGGTCGAATACGCCATCGAGCAAATCCAGGAAGGCAAGTCTTGGGATATTCGCAAAAACATCCAGGAATTGGCCAACAAGATATTCCAAGAGGACTTCAAGAAGTATGGCAATGAAATCCGAAAGTTTTTGGATGATAAAGATGCTTTGGAAGGATTGAAAAACTTTGCCAGAAAGGGCAGGGCTGAAATCATTGCTGAGGCCAAAAACCTGAAATCCCAAGCCAACCAAATCCGACAAAGGCATGGTTTGGAATGGACGGATTTCAAAGGTGGTTCAAGGTCATTTGCCAATAAGTTTGACCGATTTGGTGAAATGCCCAATCCAATCGCTGATCTCAGAAATACAAAAGGTGAACTTCCACCATCAGTCAATGAATGGTATACAAAAACAAGCAAAAGTGCTCAGGCAATCATTTCGGCCTATGAGGAGGGATTGGGAAGTTTGATTGGCAAGGCCTTAGAACTGGAACAGCGCTGGAACACGATCATCGCTCTCGGGCGTAACATTTACGTTTTTGGACTATTTCGGTACCTTTTGGATGAACTTGCTGCCGTCAAAGACGAGGAAAACATCCTGTTGATATCCGATGCCAACGAATTTCTGAAGGAAATCACAGCCGAAACCGATGCTCCTTTTATCTATGAAAAAGTGGGAAACCAATTCCGACATTTCCTGATCGATGAATTCCAGGATACTTCGGGATTCCAATGGGCCAGTTTCAAGCCGCTTTTGCAAAACAGTCTGGCACAAGGGAACGCTAATCTGCTCGTCGGCGATGTCAAGCAGTCGATCTATCGCTGGAGGGGAGGGGATATGCGGCTGATGCTCGAAGAAGTCGAATCCGAAATAGGTCTGGACTATATTCAGGAGAAAAATCTGGATACCAATTTCCGAAGCCTTCCAAACATCATTGATTTCAACAACGCCCTATTCAAGCATTTGCCACAAGCATTTGAATCCAAACTGGAAAGGGATTTTGGTACCAACGGACAGGAAATCATTTCCAAAGCATACAGCGAGGTGTTTCAACACGTCTCAGCGCGCAAAGTCGGGCTGGGTTTGGGTGGACTGGTAAGGTTTGAAGTGTTGGAAGGCGATAGGGAGGAAGAGGAAGGGAAATTCTTGGGCCAGGTTTTGGCAAAGGTTCCCCAAATGGTCATCGAATTGCAGCAGAAGGGCTACGGACTGAGGGACATCGCCTTTTTGGTGAGGACCAAGGCTGAGGGTGAGGAGATTGCCGATTGCCTGATGGATTATGCCCATCAGCATCCCGATACCGGATTTCGGTTTGACGTACTTTCCGATGAATCTATGTTTCTGACCAAAAGCGTGGCGGTAGTCGCCTTGGAAGCTGCTTTGCGCTACTTGTCGGATCCAAAGGACGAGTTGGCCTGGAAGACGATGTGGTATTACTATGCAGTCGGTCAGGGAAATGCAATCGGACATGCGCTTTTTTCTTCCGGAAATGGGCCCGATTGGGTTGAGAGGGGAATAGCTGGTTTTGAAAACGAGATATCAGGATGGATCAAATTGCCTCTTATGGAGCTGGTGGAGGAGTTGATTGAGCAGCTTGGTATCAAAGGGGAAGGTCTGGAGATGGCCTATATCGCGGCATTCAAGGAAGCAGTATATGATTTTACCCAATTCAACCGTGCCGATTTGGCGGGATTCTTGGAATGGTGGGAGCAGGAAAAAGGGAAACGTACTGTGAAAATCCCGGAGAGCCATGAAGCAATGCGGATTTTGACGATTCACAAGTCGAAGGGATTACAGTTTAAGGTCGTTCTTATGCCATTTTTGAAATGGACGATTTTTGACACGACGAAAAGCAATATCCTTTGGGCCCCTTTTCAAGCACAAGGACTGGATGCAATAGTTCCGCTTCGTTTGGACAAGAAGTTGGGGAAATCAGCTTTTTCGGAGCTATACCGAAGCGAGGCAGTGATGTCTTACCTGGATTCGCTCAACATGCTTTACGTGGCGTTTACCCGGGCGGAAGAAGTGCTTTGGGGACTTTTGCCTTTTCAAAAAGAGCCAAAGGGAAGCAGTATTCAGAATTTTGTTCAGCAATATGTTGAACGGGTCGGAAAGGGCGAATATGGTTCTTACGATGCCGATTCTCGGGTTTATGAATTGGGTATATGGCCTAAAAAGTCCCAACAAACGGTTGCTTCCGCTCCAGTTGTGCCCCTGCGTTGGGAATACCAAGCTTGGGATGAATTGTTACAGGTACGGGAATTTGCCGGTGACTTTTCAGAAAGTGGTTTGGAACGGCGAAGAAAACGTGAGTTTGGAAGTATGATCCATGAGTTGTTGGAGAAATCAGGATCGAAAGCGGAGGTGATGATGGGTTTGGAGGAACTTCATTTTGAGGGAAGGCTTGACCAGGTAGAACAGGAGACAGTAAAGTCTCAATTGGATAGACTTTTCGATAATCCCGTTTTTGCGTCTTGGTTTTCGGGTGAATATCCGACAATGGTCGAGCAGGGCATCATTCTTCCCGGTGGCCAGCAAAAGCGTCCTGACAGGATCTTGGTCGGCAAAGATTGCGTGAGAGTTGTTGATTTCAAAACGGGAGAGGCCCAGGAAAAGTACATGACCCAGCTGCTTGAGTACATGGCTCTCGTGGGAGAGATGACGGGACTCCCTGCCAAAGGTTTCATCTGTTATCTCGAGTCCGCCGAGATTGTCGAGGTGGCTGGATGAAACCTATTGACCGTTCAATCCCCCTTCTTTTAGTCCCGTAATCAACACCACCATCGAATGCGGCGCCACATTGTAGCTGTAGCCCACGTAGGGCTTTGCATCCGCCCACAGGCAAATATCTTCGGGCGATTCAAGGTTGGTATCTATCCACCGCTTCCAGGCCACAGGTTTTGATTCAATGTTTTCCGGTAGCTGGAACAACAACTCGCGGTCGTATGCATTGATCAGGTAGTGGGTTGCAAACTTGCGGCTCAGCGCCAAAACCGTCAGCGCGATACTACGGGAATGCTCAGACCAATCGGGTTGGTTGAGTTTGGTGCCATGCCAAAAAATCAAGGATTGTCCCAAAAGCTCCCGGAGACTCATGTTGAACGTGGCTTTTGATGTTTCACGCAAGAGTCGTTTTTTGATCAGGATTTTCACAAAACGGAATATGTCAGCATTTTTTTCCACCAGTTCCCAATCAAACCATGTCAGTTCGTTGTCTTGGCAGTAGGCGTTGTTGTTTCCTTGTTGCGTGTGGCATACTTCGTCACCCATGAGCAACATGGGTGCACCGAGTGCAAGCATGTTGGAAGCCAAGAAGTTTTTGATCTGACGTTTCCGGAGTCCAAGGACTTTTGGGTTGTCAGTCGGTCCTTCGACGCCACAGTTCCAGCTTAGGTTATCATTATGCCCGTCGCGGTTGTTTTCGCCGTTGGCGAGGTTCCGCTTTTTGTTATAACTGACGAGGTCATTCAAAGTGAATCCGTCGTGGCATGTCACGAAATTGATGGACTTTTCAAGCTCTCGGTTCATCTTTTCATACATGTCCGGGCTACCGATGAGCCGCGTCGCGAAAAGTCCGACTTTTCCCTTATCCCCTCGGAGAAAACTCCTGATATCATCCCGGAATTTTCCGTTCCATTCTTTCCAACTATCACCGGTGAAATTACCGACTTGGTAGAGTCCGGCGGCATCCCAGGCCTCGGCGATCAATTTGGTGCCAGCCAAAACCGGATCGGATTCGATATCCCAAAGAATCGGTGGGTTTTCGATCGGGACGCCTTTCTCGTTCCTCGACAATACCGAAGCCAAGTCAAACCGGAATCCATCCACATGCATGTCCCTTACCCAGAAATGCAAGCTGGACAAGATCATCCGTCTGACAATCGATTGGTTGGCGTTTAGGGTATTGCCCGTTCCGGAGTAGTTTTTGTATTTGGACTTGTCCTCGTCCAAGATGTAATAGATGCTGTTGTCAATCCCCCGAAAAGTGTAAGTCGGTCCGGTATCATCATTTTCCGAGGTGTGGTTGAATACCACATCCAAAATCACCTCAATGCCGGCTTGGTGCAAGGCTTTGACCATGTCCCTGAATTCATCCAAAACCGCCAATGGATCATTTGAGGTGCTGTACCCTTGGTGGGGTGCAAAAAACGATATCGGGGAGTATCCCCAATAATTGGTTAATCCTTCGGGCGCATCCTGGTCGTCAAATTGGAATACAGGCAAGAGCTCAACAGCAGTGATACCCAAATCTACGAGGTAAGGGATTTTTTCTATCAAACCCAAGAACGTCCCACGCTTCTCTGGTGGAAGCCCGGAATTGGGGTTTTTGGTGAAACCTCCGACGTGCATTTCGTAGATGACGGTCTTCGAAAAGGGTCTTCTTGGATGGACATCTCCGTTCCAATCGTAAGTCGAAAGGTCCACCAAGACACTTTTCAAAAACGGTGCCTCACTGTTTCCAAATTCGTTTAGGGCTTTGCGGTTGTAATTTTTGGGTATGGCGACCGATTTGGAGTAGGGGTCCAAGAGTACTTTGGAGGCATCGAATCTGTGTCCTTTATCGGGCTGAAAGGGGCCGTGGACGCGAAATCCGTAGAGTTGTCCACCTTTTAGACCCTGAATGCCAATATGCCAATAATGGTAGGTCTTGTTGACTTGCGGATCAAGCCGAAAGACGTGGCTCGGGGACATATCCTCTACCGAATCAAAAAGGAGCAATTCTACCCATTCTGCATTTTTGGAGAACAGGCAAAAATTGAACGATTCGTGGTGGATGGAAGGCCCGATTGGGAAACTGAGTCCTTTGTGGACCAAAAAACCTGATTGTTGCCGATGCATGGTGTGATTAATCATGTAAATATTGGAGAAAAACCGAGCAAAACAAATGTTTATGGGTTTAAATCGGTTCGTCCATGATACTCATGTTCCAAGGCTGGTTAAAGATGTTATTTTAAATCATATAAAAATTATAGGAAATGTAGGAAAATAAATTTTCACCATTTACTTTTGGGCCTATCAAAACTTTGCACTAATCCTGAATCAATATCATACTAAAAAGATATAATATATATAAATTATAACTATGTCTCTCAAGGCCATCAACTATTCAAAATCTTCCAATATGAAAAGAACCATACTATCATTTTTGCTCAGCCAATTCATCCTCGGCTATGCGATCGCGCAGCAGGCCATCGAGGGTTCAGTAAAGGATACCTCGGGAAATCCCATCATCGGCGCAGCAGTCGTCGTGGAGGGAACCAACGACTTCAGTATTTCCGACGACACAGGCAAGTTTTCGATCACCACCTCCAAATCCTTTCCAATTTCCCTAAAAGTGAGCTTTGTGGGCTTCAAGGCCCAGTCGCTGATTTTGAATGCGCCCGCCGCAAGTGCCCTTGATTTCTTGTTGGAAGAAGACCTGATTTTGGCCGAGGTGATGGTGACTTCCCGCCGTCGACAGGAAGAAATCCAAGCCGTTCCAATCCCGATCACCGTGGTAGGCGGGGCATTGCTCGAGGAAACCCAGGCCTTTAATGTCAACAGATTGAAGGAGCTCGTGCCGTCTGTACAGCTTTATTCCTCCAACCCAAGAAACACTACCCTCAATATCAGGGGTATGGGTTCGACTTTTGGATTGACCAACGATGGCATCGATCCGGGGGTGGGATTCTATGTGGACGGCGTGTATTATGCGAGACCTGCCGTGACCACGCTTGACTTTATCGATATTGATCAGATTGAGGTCCTGAGGGGGCCACAGGGTACTTTGTTCGGGAAAAACACGACAGCCGGAGCATTCAATATCAGTACCAGAAGGCCAAGGTTCCAAAACGATGCGACCGTCGAATCCAGCTTTGGAAACTATGGCTTTATACAGACGAGAGGCTCCGTGACCGGACCCTTGAGTAAAACCTTGGCGGCAAGGTTGTCTTTTTCTGGCACTACCCGCGATGGCTTGATTTACAACGAAGCCACACAGGGCAACACAAGTACCCTGAACAACCTCGGGGTACGTGGACAGTTGCTTTTTGTTCCTTCCAGCAAACTCGAAATCCTGTTGGCGGCGGATGCTACCCGACAGCGACCTGACGGATACGCACAAGTTGTAGCCGGAATAGTTCATACAAAGCGTCAGGCATTTAGGCAGTTTGACCAGATCATCAAAGAATTCAACTATCAGCTTCCAAGTACCAATCCTTTTGACAGAGTCATCGACCATGATACCCCATGGCGATCCAACAATGACATCGGAGGGGTATCGCTCAATATCGATGCAGAAGTAGGAGGCGGTACCCTTACCTCTACATCTGCTTGGCGGTATTGGAACTGGGGGCCATCCAATGACCGTGATTTTACAGGACTACAGGCACTGGCGTTGTCACAAGCGCCATCCCGACATGACCAATGGTCTCAGGAAATTCGGTTTGCAGGTGATTTCAATTCCAAACTGAGTGGTGTTATCGGGGTATTTGGCTTGTGGCAAAACCTGAAAACCAGTCCTTACCATACCGAGGAATCGGGGATTCACCAGTGGCGATTTGTACAAAACAACCAGAACCCGCTCTGGCGTACGCCCGGTCTCTTGGATGGCTACGGTATCAGGACCACGAGTGTACTCGAGTCTTTTGGGGGTGCAGTTTTTGGCCAATTGGACTGGGAAGTGTTTGACAAATTCCATGTGCTGCCTGGGTTGAGGTGGAATTATGACGAGAAGAGCGTTGTATTCGACAGGAAAACCTACGGGGGGCTTCAGACCACCGATCCTGCATTGCTGGCTTTGAAAAACTCAGTGTACAATGACCAGGATTTTGCCGTGGACGTGGATGAATCCAACTTTTCGGGTCAAATCACCCTTTCCTACCGTCCGAGCGAGCGTATCAATGCCTTTGGTACCTATTCTTCGAGCTACAAACCTGTGGGTGTCAACCTCGGTGGACTCCCAAGGGAAAACGGCCGTACGATGATCGAACTTGCCCGTATTGCGCCGGAAGAAGTGTATCATTTTGAATTCGGTGTAAAGACAAATCCGACTAGGAATACCACGCTGAACCTTGTCTACCATAATACGACTATCAAGAATTTCCAGACCCTGGTCCAGACGCCGGACCTCTCCGTCAATAGGGGCTATTTGGCCAATGCCGAGGAGGTTGCCGTCCAAGGCTTGGAGTTGGACGGTAATTGGAAGGCCTTGAAAAACCTGTCGTTCTTTGGGGCTTTGGCCTATACTGATGCCAAGTACGTGAAATTCACCAATGCGCCAGTGCCCTTGGAAGAGGTGGGCGGCGAAACTTACAAAGATATTTCTGGCGGGCGACTTCCGGGAGTTTCCAAATGGGCAGGTTCTTTTGGGGGAGAATGGTCTTCGCTCAAGGGCCGTTTCCTCGGGCTTGATGGCCAGTATTTCGTGGGATCAGAATTATTCTTTAGGTCAGAGTTCTCATCCAGCCCATCGCCTTCGCAGTTTTTGAACATTGATGGATATGCCTTGATCAATGCCAGAACCGGCTTCAGGGCCAGCTCCGGGTTATCCTTCTTTGTCTGGTCCAGAAACCTCTTTGATGCCCAATACTTCGAGCAGCTGTTGCCGGGCGCAGGCAATTCGGGACAGTATGCTGCTGTACTCGGGGATCCGCGGACTTTCGGATTCACGGTTCGCTTCAATATTTTGACACAATAATTGATTCAATAGGTTTTTAATTTGGGAAAAGAACCCCGGATGGATTTCGGGGTTTTTATATTGTTTTTGATCCTTTAATACATTGTATAACAATAGTTTAACGATTTGAATACTTAGTATTCGGTGAAGGCTAAAATTCCTGGAAAATTAATTCCCTACAAAAATTATAGGAAATGTTGTTTTGAATTTGTTTTGGCTTTACATTTGGAGAATAATTCCTACCAAAAAAATCGGATATATGGAAAAAGTAATCATCAAACTGAAAGAGGAACCATTATGGTCAGCGTTCTTTGCTTTCTGCTTTGTACTTGTCATCCTCATCAGTTTCAAATCCTTCTCAGGGGCTATTGACGGGTTTGCCGGTATGGATTACGAGATGTTTTTCTGGTTTTTGTTGGTAGGATTTGTAGCTCAGACTATAGACGGTGCTTTGGGTATGGCGTATGGAGTGAGTTCTAATTCCATTTTATTGGGGATTGGAATCCCGCCGGCAGTGGCAAGTGCCTGGGTACATTTTGCACAGGTATTTACAAGCCTTGCTTCCGGGTTTTCACATTGGAGATTGGGCAATGTGCAGTGGTCTCTTGCAAAAAAGCTGTTGATTCCTGGTGTGGTTGGAGCGATTCTCGGCGCTTATTTCCTTTCAAATATCGACGGCAACGCGATCAAGCCGTTTATAGCCGCCTATTTGCTTTTGATGGGTTTGATCATTCTCTCGAAAGTAATCCGTAGAAAAAAGCGTGAATTCAACGCCCAAAGTAAGAGCTTGCCCTATTTGGCAGGAGTTGGAGGCTTTGCGGATGCCATTGGCGGTGGAGGCTGGGGGCCAATCGTCAATTCGACTTTGTTGGGCAAAGGCCACGTTCCCAGGTTCGCGATCGGTACAGGCAATTTTGTAGAGATATTCGTTTCATTGGCTAGCGCCAGCACTTTCCTGTTTTTTGTGAAAGAATTGAGTTTGGCGCCGGTTTTAGGCCTTATCCTCGGCGGTGTGATCGCCGCACCTTTTGCTGCAAGGATTGTCAAGGTGATGAATCCAAGAGTCTTGTTGACTTTGGTCGGCTTGCTTGTGATCATCTTGAGCATCCGCACATTTTACCTAGCGGTTCAATAATGAATGGAGTGGACTGATAGGCGGTGATTTTTTGTTATTTTGGCGGCACAAGATCTACCTCATGCTGTCAAAAAGAGCGAAGTACGCCATCAAGACCATTTTGTATTTGTACGAGCACCAACAATATGTCCCCATTTCGGCAAAGACAATTGCCGAAAACGAGCGTATTCCCTATAAATTCTTGGAGAATATCCTGCGCGAGCTGAAAACCCATCAGGTGGTGAAAAGCCTTCGCGGGGCTGAAGGGGGATACTCGTTGGCAAAAGATCCAAAACAGATCACCGTAGCCCACCTGATGCGCATCATCGATGGGCCGATAGCTTTGATACCTTGCGTGTCCGAGCGGTTTTATGAGGCCTGCGGGGAATGCGTGGACGAGGATACCTGTCGAATCAGAAAGCTTTTTGCGGAACTGCGGACAGAGATGCTGCCCGTGCTCGATAAGTCCATCGTGGAGTTGGCGGGCCTTTGAACCGAAATTTCACCAATTCAGTCATTCCTTTTTTCGCTAAAAAAAAATTAATAATTACCCTATAAAAATGATAGGGTAATTAGGATAATACAAAATGCTTTTTTACTTTTGAATCATCAATGAGATTTTAATAAACGATTATCGTCATGGCAGTTCAGCATCTACAATCCGGCACCCAAATCCAAGAAATATACCCATTCAGGGAGATTTCCAAAAAAGACTTTTCCGGCAGGACTACTAAAGGAGTCAGGGATATACTCGCTGAAGAGTCTATGGTCGAGATTGCTGGACTCGCTGGATTTGGCTTCCCAAATTTCCCCGAGTCGAAGAAAGTATTTCAGGTAGCATATTTCAAAGTAAATGAGTCCTACAAGTCGATTCAGCCACTACTCAATGGCTTGTTGGCGATCGGTCAGCCTTGTAAAGGGTCAGTAGAGTTTTACAGTGAATTGGATACGTTTGCTGTCAAATTCTATCAATCTGAGGAGCGAGACACAGTAGCGTTTTTGGAAAGAGTTTTTTCAGTACTGAAAGAGGAGATGAGATTCAAGCAGATTCTGAAGCGCGTGATCGAAAATCAGGAGCGGTTTGGTAGGGAAAGCCAACTTCTGAAAAGAGAGCTGTTTGCAGGTAACTGATTGGGCATATGATCTTAATGTTAAATTGAGGGAAAGTCCTGCGGGATTTTCCCTTTTTTCATTGGAATAACCAGCAGAATCCGCAATTTTTGCGACTCGTTTTCAAACCGTTCCCCCATTTCCCATGAACAAGTACATTGATCTCATCCAGCAGACCTTTGATTTCCCCACAAAAGAATTTCACGTTGAAAACAATGAGCTTCATTTCAACGGTGTGAACCTGATGGAGATTATCAAGTCTTATGGGACGCCTTTGAAGCTGACGTATCTGCCCAAGATTTCCGAGAATATCCAGAATGCAAAGACCTACTTCAACAACGCGATCGAGAAGCACGACTACAAGGGAAACTATACCTACTGCTATTGCACAAAGTCATCCCATTTCAGCTTTGTATTGGATGAGGCTTTGAAAAACGACATCCACATCGAGACTTCCTCCACCTTTGATATCCCATTGGTGCGTAGCCTGTATGAGAAAGGGAAAATCACAAAAGAGACCTACATCGTCTGCAACGGCTTCAAGCGCGAGCTTTACCGCCAATACATAACAGAGTTGTTGAACGACGGATTTGTGAACTGCATTCCAGTTTTGGACAACCTGACTGAAATCGACTATTACCTCGAGCATGTCAAAGTGCCATTCCAAGTAGGTATCCGTATCGCTGCCGACGAGGAACCCAAATTTGGTTTCTATACTTCCCGCTTGGGAGTCCGATACAACGACATCATCAAACTCTATGAAGAAAAGATTAAGTATAACCCAAAGGTATCCTTGAAAATGCTCCATTTTTTCATCAACTCAGGCATCAAGGACACCGCATACTATTGGTCCGAATTGACGAGGTTTATCCAGAAGTATGTAGACCTCAAAAAGGTCGCGCCGAGCCTCGACACGATGGATATCGGTGGAGGTTGGCCGATCAAGTACAACGTGTTTTTTGACTATGACTACCAGTATATGGCAGAGCAGATCGTCAAAAATATCAAGTGGATGTGTGCCAAAAACCATACGGACGAGCCGCACATTTTCACCGAATTTGGCAGCTACACGGTAGGCGAGAGCGGTGCGGTCTTGTATTCGATTTTGGATGAAAAGCTCCAAAACGACAAGGAACTTTGGTACATGATTGATGGGAGCTTCATCACCCAATTGCCGGATAGCTGGGGTTTGAACCAAAAGTATATCATGCTTGCGGTCAACAATTGGGATGAGGAATACCACAATATCAACCTCGGCGGCCTCACCTGCGACAGCATGGATTACTACAATTCCGAGGCGCACCAATTCAACATTTACCTTCCAAAAATCGAACAGGGGAGAAAACAATACATCGGCTTCTTCCACACTGGCGCTTATCAAGAATCACTTGGCGGCTACGGAGGGATTCAGCATTGTCTGATTCCAGCGCCGAAGCACGTTATCATTGACCGGGAAAAGGACGGCAGCATCAAGCATTGGCTTTTTGCTCCGGAGCAAAAAAGTGAAAGCATGCTCAAGATCCTGGGTTACTAGCATCCGGGTAAGACGATATAAAAAAATGCGTGCCGCCAATCAGCACGCATTTTTTTTGATCGAGCGTATTTACATCAGCCTTGACGTGCGCCTTCCGCATGGTCAATCACCTCCCCGCCAATGCTCAGATAGCTTTCCATACAATCCGCTGTCATGCATGAATGGATCGGCAGGATGCCTAACACATCGCCGATTTTGACGCTTTTCAAAAGCTCCGATGAGGCCTTTATCAGGCCGTGTTCTTGGGAGATGCTTTTCAGAAAAGACCTTTCTTTGGGAATTGTCCATCCGGTTTCAGTCAAGAATACCACTTCGCCGAAGTTTTTTCCTCCGTCAGGCTCAGGGAGATAGTCCTTTGAGAGGTGTACACCGCCGCCGTGGACCAGGATTTCGCCCCTTTCTTTTTGGATATCCACCACGGGAACCGCAAGAGCGACGGCGACTTCCTCTCTTGTACAACTTCCCAAAGCCACCTGCATCATATCAAAGAATACAAAATTGCCAGGACCCATTTCGTCGATATCCCCAAAATCCTCCATCACCGCACATCCCGGCGTGTCTCCAGTTCTGGTGACCAGTTTGGGGTACTCGCTGCGGTATTTGGCTTTGAGCATGCCCAAAGCTGCCCGGGTTTGGTCATAGACCGCTTCCTTGTCTTTCTCATAATAGGTATGTCCAGCATGAAGATAGAAGCCCCTGAACTTGAGTTTGTCGGATTTTTTGGCGGTTCGGAGGATGGCTTCAATTTTTCCAAAATCGGAAACGTGCACGCCAGTCCTGCCGTAGCCCGCATCGATTTCAATAAAAAATCCCACGGGGTTTTCGAGTGCGTCGACCAGTGTTTGGGTCGTGGTTTCGTTGATCAGTTGGACGGAAAGGGATTGGTTTTTGGCCAATCTATTCAGCCGTTTCGCCTCGAGCGGATTAAACGGAAATGCAATGTGGATATTTTCCCAGCCATGTCCGCAGAAGTATTCGGCCATTTTGATGGAGGAGACGGTGATTTCCTTGATTCCATAATCCTTGGCCCATTCACCAATGACGTGAGATTGCGCTGTCTTGAAATGCGGCACGAGTTTCATTCCATTTCTCTTGGCCTTTTCGGCCATTTTTTGGAGGTTTTTTCTGCAAATCTGTTCGTCAATCAAGAGGGTCGGCGAAGCGATATGGGTTAGGTAGGACATGGCGATTATTGATTTGTTTTGAAAGTAGGTAAATCAACCCAATCAAAAAATGAAATTGTGCACCGATTATCAAAATTGTCAACTGCCATTTTCCTATTTTGGTAAATTGTTTTCGGAAATCCATCGTAAAACATCCAAAAACCTATGAGACCCAATTTACCCTTAGTCGTTTCCATTTTTGTTGTAGCCGGATCCATGTTTGGTTCTTGCAAGAAAAAGCAGGAAGAGCCAGTAGACCTAAGAATTACCCAATTTGATTCGGGAATTGTGAATCAAAAGGCCTCGGAATTGGAGGCGACCATTGTGCCGACGCTGAAGGAAGGCCTCAAAATGTCTGTTTGGGCAGTGGATTCGATGATTATCGATCCGGTTTCCATTTATGTAGACGAGGAAGGTGCATTGTACTATGTAAGCTCTGAACGCCTTGGAATATCTGAATTTGACATCCGCGGCCATCAAAAATGGGAAATCCCATCGATCAGCTGGCAGACCTATGAGGATCGGAGGGCTTTCCTACGGAAGGAATTTGCGCCAGAGAGAAGCGCTGAAAACGAATGGCTCACGGATCTCAATAAAGACGGCTCTCACGATTGGAAGGATTTGATGATCGAAAAGGAGAGCGTTTTCAAGGTCAGGGACACTGACGGCGATGGACGGGCAGATTGGACTCAGCGGGCGGTATATGATTTTCATGAGGAAATCACGGACTTGGCCCTAGCGGTCACCAAACACGAAGGCGATCTTTTTGTCGGCGTCGCTCCCGATTTTTGGAGACTTCAGGATGAGAATGGCGACGGTATTTTTGAAAAGAAAACATCGATTTCCAATGGCTATGGCGTACATGTGGGCTTTGGTTCACATGGCATGTCGGGTGCAAAAGTCGGTCCTGACGGAAAAATCTATTGGGGAATCGGCGATATCGGATTCAATGGCACCGATAAGGACGGCAATGTCCACAAGTATCCCAACCGTGGCGTCGTCGTCAGGGCCAATCCCGATGGAAGCGACTTTGAGGTTTTTGCAATGGGTGTGCGCAATACCCACGAGTTCACTTGGGATGAGTACAACAACCTCATCTCAGTCGACAACGATGGAGACCACCGCGGAGAAAGCGAGCGCTTGGTCTACCTCGTCAATGGTTCGGACACAGGTTGGCGTATCAATTGGCAGTTTGGAAAGTACAGGGATCCCGACAATAATACCTACAAAGTCTGGATGGATGAGAAAATGTACACGCCAAGACACGAGGGTCAGGCTGCCTACATTACGCCGTGTATCATCAATTATGTCAATGGCCCTACAGGAATGATCTACAATCCCGGCACAGCCCTATCCGAACGCTGGAAAAACCACTTTTTCGTGGTAGAGTTCGTAGGGAACCCCGTTCGTTCGGGAATCCATGCATTCCAGCTGAAACCAAGCGGGGCCACCTTCGAATTGGCAAAGACCGAAGCGATTCAAAGAGGAGGTGTGTTGCCAACTGGAATTGATTTTGGACCAGATGGATCAATGTATGTGGCGGACTGGATCAATGGCTGGGGAGCCAAGAATTACGGCCGAATCTGGAAGCTCGACGATGAGGAAGGACAAAATTGGGCCGCAAGAAAAGAAACTGAACGCCGCATCAAGTTGGATTACTCGAAAATGGACGAAGCCGAATTGGAAGACCATCTGTACTACGAAGACATGCGGATCCGTCGCAAGGCACAGTTTGAATTGGCAAAAAGGGGAGACAAAGGTGCCAAGGTTTTTGAAAAAGCCATGAACCAGACTTCCAACCAACTTGCCCGGGTCAATGCGATCGTAGGTATGAGCCAAATCGCAAGGATGAAGGACGAGAAATACGCGGAAAAGATCATTCCATTGTTGAAGGATTCGGATCCTGAAATCCGCGCCCAAGCTGCCAAGTGGCTCGGCGATATCAAATATGAACCTGCTGGCCAATTTATGCTGGCACTTATGGTGGACGAGTATCCGAGGGCAAGGTTCTTTGGTGCGGAGGCAATCGGTAGAATCGGTTATCAACCCGGTTTTCCATCCTTGGTAGCGCTCTTGGAAAACAACGACGACCAAGATGCCTATATCCGTCATGCGGCTTCCTTGGCTTTGGCAAGGTTGAATCAGCCTGATGAATTGGTGAAATTGGCCACTGAACCCAGCAACGCGGTCAGGTTGGGTGCTGTTTTGGCATTGAGACGGCTGGAACATCCGGGGATTGAGCAATTTCTCAAAGATCCAAATGAATACATCGTGACTGAAGCTGCCCGAGCCATCAACGATGATTATTCCATCGAAGCCGCACTGCCTGCATTGGGCGACTTGTTGGTGACGACTTCCTTTTCCAATGAAGCCCTTATCCGTCGCGCGATCAGCGCCAACCTGCGTGTCGGGACGGAGAAATCCATGCAAAACCTGGTGACTTACATACAAAAGCCGGATGTACCCTTGCCACTGCGTCAGGAGGCGATTGATGCTTTGGGCACCTGGACCAAACCCTCTGTTTTGGATAGGGTGGACGGCCACTACCGGGGCGAGGTGACACGGGATGGCGCTTTGGTCAGAACTGCTTCATCGGCTGCATTACTGCAGATGTTGGCCAACAAAGAACCTCAGTTGCGGATTTCCGCTGCAAAGGCGATCGGCAGATTGAGTATCGTAGAAGGTGCTGAGCCGCTGTTGGCCATGGTGAAATCCGACCGTTTCCCCGAGGTGAAAATCGCAGCCATTCAATCCCTCGCGAAGATGAATGCAAGTACCACCGCAAAAGGCATTGAATCGGCTTTGGCTGATACGGATAAATCGGTGCGGGTGGCCGGACTTACGTTGTTGGATCAATTGGACTTGGATAAGGAACTCAAAGTCAAGCTGTTGATGGAAGTCATCGAAAAGCGGACTACGGAAGAGAAGCAAGCTGCCTTGGTCGCATTGGGTAAAGTACCCGTAGAAAACACCTCGGCTAGTTTCGAAAAGTTATTGGCACAAATGTCCGCCGGGAAATTGCCGACAGATATCTTGTTGGAATTGTCGGAGGCTGTGGATTCTACAAAAGATAGCGTTTTAATGGAGAAGTACGAGCACGCTTCCAACCAACTTTGGAAGGGTGACGCTCTGGCTTCCTATCAAAGCAGCCTCAATGGGGGTGATATCGCCAAAGGACGCAGCATCTTTTTCCAATCCCAAACTGGACAATGCATGCGCTGCCATGCTTATGATGACATGGGCGGAAATGTAGGTCCAGCCATGAATGTAATTGCGAAGCGGCTAAGCAAGCAGGAAATCCTGGAATCCCTTATCGACCCGAGCAAGCGGATTGCACCGGGATACGGGGTGGTTACCTTGGAACTTGACAACGGAAAAAAGGTAGTAGGTGTCCTTGCAGAGGAAAACAGTAAGTCTATTTTGGTCAAACAAGGAGCAAGTCCTGACACCCTTGTCATGAAAGCAAATGTCAAAACCAGAAAAGACGCGCCCTCCAGCATGCCGGATATGAAGGCGGTACTGAGTCGCAGGGAAATCCGGGATTTGGTCAGCTACCTCGCCACCCTGAAGGAGGATTTCTGATGAAATCTGTCGGGCTGATATTTCTCCTTGCCGTCTTGGTGATGATCCTGCTGACAGCGGGCGGAATGCTTCTGGGGCGCTGGATGCTTCACCCGGGCGATATTCCGGTGAAGGCCAGCTTGGTACCTGATGAGCCCAAACAACGGTTTTTGGCGTTTTTTGCCCACCCCGATGATGAGATTGCGATGGGTGGCACCCTCATCGGGCTTTCGGAAGCTGGGCATGAGATCGTGTTGGTATACCTGACCCGGGGCGAGGCGGGTCCTACTAACGGACTCGTACCTCAATCCGAATTGGGGGCCACGAGAACAAATGAAATTCAACAGGTGGGCAAGATTTTGGGCCTACATGCACTCGAATTGTTTGATTTTCCCGACAGCGGGCTGAAGGATGTCTCGATGGACACTATCAAGCAGGTAGCACGGGAAATGATCGCCAAACACCAGCCCGATATCCTGTTGAGTTTTGACAGCGAGGTGGGTTTGTATGGACATCCCGATCATCGGGCAGCATCTAGAGCTTTGGAAGAAGTGTTTCTGGAAGGAAATGGGCATCCCGGATTTTCTCCAAAACAGTATTTTCAACTCACGCTTTCTCCCAAGCAGATTGCCATCGCACTGGAGATCTCCCCGGGCTTCCAAAAAAACTATCCGAAAGAGGGGAGGGGACTGCCGCCTCCCGACTTTTCCGTGCTTACGACCCAGCATTTTCCGACCTTGGTCCATATGATGGAAGCCCATGCCACACAGCAGCAGGTATTCAGGGACTTGATGCCGTATCGCGAAGAATTGCCTCAGTTTGTCTACTCCAGGGTATTTGATCGGGAATACTTTTGGGAATTCGGAAAGAAACCTTAAGGCGCGCTATCAATTCCCCTACTTGAGAAGGACTTGATAGATATGCTCCAAAATTTCCTCGGCTTTCTCATGAATAGGGCTGGCAGTCACGGTGCCCAGGTTGATGCCCATAAATACATAAAGGTCTTTTTCTGGAAAATAGTAGAGCTGTGTTCCGGATCCCAAACCTCCGCCACTGTGACCCATTCCCTCCTGTCCAGCAAATCTCCCCAAGTCCAAACCGAGACCGTATTCTTCGACGCCCTTTGCGGTTTTGACCCAAGACTTCATTTCCCGAAGGGAGTTTTCGGAAATCAATCTTCCTTCCATCAGCCCTCTCAGAAAGAGAATGGCATCCTCGGTCGTACTGATAATGCCGTCGTCTCCGATCATGGAAGCCACATTGTTCCACTGGAATTGAGAGATGTTCTCGATTTTTCCATCACTGAACCGGTCCCAATAACTTTGGACAATGGCCTCTTTGGCTGGTGATTCAGGGGAAATCCGATAGAATGTATTTTGAAGACCCAATTTGTCGAAGATTTGGGTTTTCATGAAAGCTACATGGTCTAAGGTCAAGTGGTCCATCAAAAGTGCCAATACGAGGTAGTTGGTGTTTCGGTAAGAATACCTGCTTCCTGGCTCGAAATCGAGCTTTTTCGAATTTACATAGCCCAATAGCTCCATGGGCTCAAAGACTTTGTCGGGGTTTTGAAGCAATCGGGTGACATACAGCGGTACGTCGTTGTATTCGGGAAGTCCAGAAGTGTGGTTGAGGAGCATGCGCACCGTGATTTGTTCCGAATCGGGCAGCAAATCCAAAACCTCCGCAGGAAGGTATTGGCCAATCTTTTGGTCCAATTCCACCTTTCCCATTTCCGACAGTTGCATCACGGTGACCGCCAGATAGAGCTTGGCGATGCTTTGGAGATAATGGCCTTGGCAAGTCCCCATGGGAACCCTGTCCTCAATGCTGGCACATCCTGCGGCATAGTGCTCAAATTTCCCTTTTTTGTACACGACCGCTACAGCTCCGGGGATCCCGGTTTTCACCAGCGTTTCCAGCGCATCCTGCAAGGCCGGATTGGCAGCTTCGTTGGGTTTGTCGGCACAGGCCCTGACAGACCAGTCCTGCGCATGTACCTGTATCCAAAAAATGCCCAATAGGATAGAAACAGCGTATGTTTTCATGGATCTAGTCTACAATGGTGTTGGAATAGTTGGGATGGATGCGGCTGCCAAATTGGATCAGGGATTGCGGCATGACGGGAATGCTTGCGTTGTATTTGGACACAAACAATACCTGATAGCCTACAAATGGAGAAACAAAGGTCTTGTCGCTGTAGGAATAATAGCCGCCGCCGATACCTACCGGAATGGTCAACTTGCCTTTTCTGCCGTGGGGAAGTTTTTCCCATTGACCATCCTTCATTGCCCAAGCATCGCCCGGCCGCTTGGCAATCAGATACCCTATACCGGCCTTCAGCTCGCCAAACACACCCGATCCAAAACCTGGCCTCCAAGCAACTTGGGTGGTCAGGTGAACACCGTTGCCGCTCGCTTTATTTTTGAACAAAACGACTTCAAATTGCTGTACCCAATTTTGGCTTCCGTTGTGGCTGACTTCGGTTCCGATGCCCAGGCCGAAGTTCTTGAAGTTGGAGCCCATATTCCGGAACGGCATGCTGATGGCGTGGAATTGCAGCGATACAACAATGGGGAAATTGCGCCAATCTTTTTGAAAGTCCTCTTGTGCGGAAACTTCCGGGAAGAGGACGCACAAGAGGAGCAAGATTAAAATGAGGTTTTTTTTCATCGTTTTTTTTCGCCAAAAATAAAAGCTGAAAATAGCCCGATGCAGGACCGGGATAATCGAAAAGCTTGAAATGATAGGATTTTCACCCTGAAATGCATCATGCAGGAATAAACCAAGCACGAAATGCAGCCGCTTTGATCCTGCTGATGCTGAGTTCTGGAAGGGATTTGGTTTCCATGGCAAGTTGGATTTTCAATTTTCCATTGTCAATTCGGGAAAATCCTTTGATCGCCTGCCGATGGAGAATGGCCTGTCTGTTGATGCGGAAAAATGAATCGGGAGGAAGCGTTTGTTCCAAATTATCGAGTGACTTGTCGAGGAGGTATTTTTTCCCTGCAAAGGAAACAAGGCTGACATAGTCGTCTTCAACGATTAGCATGGCGATTTCCGAGTCCTTCACCAACAGGCTTTGGTTGCCAGTCTTGACCAAAATCCCCTTTTTCTCGATCTCGGGCTTCTTTTGTCCGGCCATTTCCAAGCTCTTGTAAAAGTAAATCCCGATGTACACGCCGTTGATCACAAAAAACCAAATCCCGATGATAACCAGGTCCATGGAGTAGAAGTCGATCGGGGCAGGTTCGTTTTTGATCAGGATACTCAGGATCTCCGTCGAAATGGCGATAAAAGCCAGTCCTGCCAAAGTCGTGAGCACAACCTGTAGGAGGATTCTTTTGCCTATGCCGGCTTGGTAGGGGAGCCTGCGATCCAACCAAAAGATGATCTCGCGGACAATCAGCCAAGCGGCGTAGCCTTGGAGCGTATCTATAAGATAGCGGATTGCAAAGAAGCTATTGAACTGGATATTGGAATAGGTCAGGTAAAAATTGATTGCGGAAATCACGGGAATGGCAAGCAGGAAGATCCATACTTCCGGTGAGTAGAAGCGCCTATTTGCCGAGTTTTTCTCCATTGGTCTTAAAGGTCAATCGATTTTGGGCAATTTAGGAGATAAAAATGATGAATTTTTATACCCAAAAACAGGTTTGACCAAGCTTCGATAGTAAAATCCCAATTAAGGTACTCATCCTAGAGAACCTTTACCTTGATGTTCCTAAACGCAACACCCTTTGCCCAATCCTGCAGCACGATATGTCCGCTGATCCGTTTGCCAAATTCCGGAAAACCCTTGAAGTTGCTTTCGGCCACGCTTGCCTGCCATTCTGCTGAGGTAAGGTCTTTCTCCGCGGTGAGGACACCGTTGAGGTAAAACTCGATTTTACCGTCGACCTGCCGGATGCGGGATTGGTTCCACTGTCCAAAAGGGAGGGATTCTATCCGGTTTTTCTGCGCATCAAATCCATATAAACAACCCGGGCGCTTTACATCATTGGTGTAGTCCTGATGGGAATTTTCCAAAAGTTGGTACTCTGGACCTGAAGCCCAAGGCGTTGGGATATCTTCCCGCTCGAGCACGTTGATGAAGACGCCACTGTTGCCGCCTTTGGTCATTTTCCACTCAAATTTCAACTCGAAATCCTCGAACTGACGGTCTGAGACCAAGTCGCCCGTCTCCAAGGACATGTTTTCAGGGTTGCTGTAGAGTTCGCCATCCTTGACCTGCCAGATAGAGGCTAATTTGCCTTTGTTGTAGACATGCCAGCCATTGGTGGTTTCCCCATCAAAAAGCAATTCCCAGCCTTCGTTTTTCTCCGCTTTGCTGAGGGAATTGGGGCCTTCTGCCTTTTTTCCACATGCTTGGAGCAAGAGGATGGTCAACAAAAGTAGGAGTCGATGGCTTGGTGTACATTTCATTTTTCGGTTTGGGTTAGGGATGATGACAAGGATAATTAGGTTTGAGGGAAATTCAAATCCGATTTACACGGGCAGGTGGGCATCGGGAAGATGATGTACAGGAATTTTTCCTTCAGAAATTTATATTGATTGCGAGAAAAATGTGGATTTCATTTTAGATTGGTATACCATGAAAAAAATCGAAGATTCGGAAGTCCGTTGGGGTATTTTGGGTGTTGGCAACGTCTGTGAGGTCAAATCCGCACCTGCCATGCAGATCGTCCCCCATAGCAAATTGGTCGCTGTCATGCGCCGCAGCGAGGAAAAGGTACGGGATTATGCCCTTCGCCATGGCGTACAGAAATGGTATACAGATGCCCAGGCATTGGTGGAGGACCCGGAAGTCAATGCCGTCTACATCGCGACGCCTCCGCACATGCACCTTCCCCTGACCAAAATGGTCGCCGCGGCAGGTAAGCCAGTCTATGTCGAAAAACCGATGGCGAGGAACTATGCCGAATGTGTGGAAATGATCGCCGCTTGTGAAAAGGCACATGTGCCGCTTTATGTGGCGTACTACCGAAGGGCCTTGCCCCATTTTCTGAAGATCAAGGAACTTTTGGACAGGGGTGCAATTGGCGAGGTCCGCAGCGTCCATATCAACCTGAAGCAGGTCCTGAAACCCGATTTAATCGTCCATTTGGAAAACAATTGGCGGGTGGACCCCGAGATAGCAGGAGGGGGGTATTTCTTCGATTTGGCTTCCCACCAGTTGGACCTGCTTGATTTCTTTTTTGGACCAGTCATTTCAGCCAAGGGATTTTCTGCCAACCAAGCCAAAGCCTATGCCGCCGAAGATATCGTCACGGGTTCATTTGTATTCCAAAATGGCGTGCTCGGTACAGGCAACTGGTGCTTTACCACTTCCCGTCATTCCGAGGTGGATGAAACCCTCATTTATGGAAGCAAGGGCATGATCCGGTTTGAAACCTTTGGGAAAGGAGCATTTGAGCTTTGGGACGAAGGGGATTCTCCCACCATTCACGAATTGGAGCTGCCAAAACATATCCAACAGCCTTTGATCAGCAGCATTGTGTCCGATCTTTTGGGCACGGGAATTTGTCCATCGACGGGTCACAGTGCAGCCAGGACCAATTTGGTGATGGATAGGTTGGTGGGGAGAGACTAGCAATAAAAGGGAAGGCAGCATAGGTCTTTTCCCTCATCACCTGCTGCAGGATAGTGGATTAAAAACTAAGATCAGCGAATTTTTGCAATTCCTCTTCCTCTAGTGCTCGATCAAAAACCGCAAGCCCTCCGATAGACCCTTTGAAGAAATTGCCCATGCCCCTTCGTAGCAGAACTGCGCCGACGGTGAAATCCGATCCATTGTTGCCAAGCCCCTCGGGAAAAAAGTAAGGGTTTTTACTTTGGACCAATCCATCCGGATACCCTTCAAACCCGGCGGTATGTTCTATCAGTTCGGGATCACGGGCAATAAACTTCCCGTTGAGGTATGATCTGATATGGGTGCCATCATAGGTAAATGCAGCCAAACACCATTCGTTTACAGGAACTTCCTGCGCGCTTGCGGAATAATCGATTGAATAGGGAAAGGGTGGAGTCGGTTTTCCGGTCTTGGAAATATGACCACAAACCTGGTTTCTTCCGTTGTAGTGCGGCAACGATATAAACAAACCATATTGGCGTTTGCCACCGTCCTGATATTCGTTCCACATGCCGCCTAAAAAGCCGGTTTGTTCGCCGCTCCATTTTACCCAAGCTAGCACGGTCACCGTACTGCCTGGTCCATGAATATTCAATTTTCCGGTTTTGTCGTTTGGTAGGCTGAGGAAGGTTGTGCCATCAAGCTTGATCGAATATCCGGAAACTGGACCGTCCTCCACTCTTTCCACCTTCCCACCCTGTTCATAGAGCCGGAATTTCCCCTTTCCCCTGGCTTTTCGGGGTTTGCCGCTGGGCTCATCAAATTTCCACAGGGCAACCAGATTTCGCGTGGATTGAATTGTCTTTTCTAGAGCCTGCTTCTGTCCTTGTGCCGAGATCGTGCCTAGGGTGAAAAAGCAGATGATCGTTGTGGTCAAGATCCAGCTCATTTTTTCCATATAGTTTCGAAGTGTAGTAAAAGCCGTTTGTTATAGCCTAGGTATTCTTACATCAAGCAGCAAGGAAAGTAAACTCGAATTCCCGAGATCCATAATCTGACGCGATTCAATTTACGATAGTAATGAGCTAATGCAAATTTGATGAAGGCGCAACCAGCCTATCCGATCGAGATCAATATCCCTCCATTTACGGTCACCTCCTCCAGTATCGCAATCTTGAAAATCTTGGAAATAAATGCCTGATTTTGGAATCAATACTGAAGACGATTCTTTTTCTTCCCACATTGCGGACCGAATATTTTACTTGGTTCTTTGGGTTCCTTAATCTGCCTAATTTCGGATAAATCAAAATCAAGGGACAGTAATCACCCCGTATTTTTCAATCCACTGGACAGCGCGTTTACCAGACTCAACAGCGTGGTAAGTAATTTTTCCTTTTCTGCGCTGGATTCATCTGGAATTGCTCTCCATTCCTTTAAGTAATGGATATGCAACTGGTGCAAAAGCAGCAACTTGGATTCCCTCCATTTGAGATTGTCGTATTGTCCGTCCCGCCGGCTTGCGGCAGGCTCATCAAATACCTCCTCGATCATTGCCAGTCCGTTTCGATAATCATTCAAAATCTTCTGCATGAAAAGGTTCCTTTCTGACTCATTTTCGTCCAACGCGGCGTACCAGTTCATTACCGCATCGTTTGCAAGTATCAGGTTGGTTTCGGTTTGTATCAACAGGAATTTCAAAAAACTCCAATCAATGGCGCTTCGCTTCAACTCTCGGAAAGCGTCTGGTTTTTCGGTCTTTAATTCCAGTAAAGCCTGGCCAAGTCCATACCATCCTGTGAGTGAAATTCTGGAAAGGTTCCAGCTAAAGACCCATGGAATGGCCCTCAGGTCATTGAGTGTTCTGGTGCCTGTCCTTCGAGCGGGGCGGGAACCTATCTTGCTGCGCTCCAATACATCAATGGAAGTAGCCTTTCCATAGAAGTTGATAAAGCCGGGCGTTTCGATCAATTCCCTGTAGTGTCTAAAGGACCTCTCAGCCAAAAATTCCATCGTGGTGCTTGCAGTCCCATTTTCTGCAGTGCCGTTTTTACTAACGACAATATGACGTGCAACTCCCGAGGCGAGTGCGTTGATATTGTGGGTGGCAGTCAGTGGGTTGCCAAAAAGCTGCGCCACGGATTCGCCTTGTACTGTGATTTTGATGCTCCCATTGACGGAATTTTTTGGCATACTCTCCAAAAAACGGTGGTATTTTCCGCCTCCTCGGCTGATGGTACCCCCGGTGCCGTGGAAGAAATGAACCTCAAAGTTATTTCTTCGTCCCACTTCCGAAAGTGATTGTTCTGCTTTGTAAAGATTCCATTTGCTCGCAATCGTGCCACCATCTTTGTTGCTGTCACTGTAGCCCAGCATTACCTCTTGCTGACGATGAAGCTTGCCGGCACGCAGTTGGGTGATCGGGTGTTGTAGGAATTGTTCCAAAATCACAGGTCCGTGTTGCAGGTCTTCAATCGTTTCGAACAATGGCACTACGCGAATATCCGTTTGCAGTAATTGCGTCTCCTGCATAAAAAAATAAACCGCAAGAAGATCACTGAGGCTTCTTGTCATACTGACGATGAACGATCCGATACCTGCAGAACCATACGCGTTGATGTGCTGACGGACTACCCGATAACAGTCGAGGATATTGTCTGCTTCAGCACCATAGGATATTGTAATATCCGTAATTGGGGTTTGCTTGCTAAGAAGTTCGCTCAGGAACTCAACCCGCTTTTCCTCGGCCCAATTTGCAAAATCTACATTTGTATAGCCAGCTCCAGCGAGGATTTGGGAAATCGCCTTGTCGTGAAATGCGCTGTTTTGCCTGATGTCCAATTTGGCCAAGTGGAATCCAAAGCACTTCAATGCCCTTTCCACCGGGAAAATCAAGTCCTCTACTATCATGGCCATGCCATTTTGCAGTAAAGACTCTTTAAGAACAGCAAGATCAGTTTCCAATGCCTGGGCTGATTTGAAATAGGCACCTGAGTCAGCATTTTTTTCAGAAACTGTGTTTTCTAATTGGAGGATGATCAGGTTGACAAACTGGCGCCAGGGTTCGATGGGGTTTCTTTTAATTGCGGTTGTCGCCGACTCGCCGAGCGTTCTGGATTTTTGGGCAATTGCTTCCTGAAGCTGTGCGGGAGGGGGATTGGTGATGCCTGATATCGAGAGTTTCTTTGCCAATACCATCAATTCCTCCCGAATGAGGCCCAATGCGGTCTTACGGTGGATCAAAAGAGTCTCTTGGGTTACCGAAGGCGTGACAAAGGGATGTCCGTCCCGATCACCCCCGACCCAGCTGCCGAATTTTATTTTTGGAAAAGCGTCGACATCCTTGATCTTTTTGGGGTCAAAACCCAAGGCAATCCAGGAATTTTTCAACTGCTGATCGCTTCTTTGGATTACCATCGGGAATACCTTGCTGAGGTAGTGGATGACATTTGCACGTTCATCCCTGATGTCGGGTTTCTCTAGATAGATTTCACCAGTCCTCCACCACCGCTCCAGTAGTTGAATGATTTTTTCCCGGATTGCAAGCTGCTCCAATTGGCTGAGCGAGGGGTTTTCCCGCTGGACGAGCAGCAGGTAAAGCTCTCTGTGTATTTCGATGACTGTAATCCTCTTCGCTTCGGTGGGATGTGCCGTAAGTACAGGATTGACGGAAGTTGCCGAAATGGCCTTCAACATTTCATCTTCAGATACTCCTTGCGATTTCCAAATTGCCAGTGCCTCGGCCCAAGAACCTCTGATTGAAGCGATGCTTTCCCTATCCTCCAATTTTCTCCGGTATTGGGTTGCAGCATTTTCCTCCACCAATGTCATCAACTGGAAGTAAATGCTCAGGGATTGGATCGTTTTCTCAATGGGGATTTCACTTGATTCCCAGCTACCCTCAGGTTCCGATTGAACGATCTGTGCGGCGACTTTTTCTTCTTGAATTCGGGTCAGCATCTCGCCGTAGCACTCGATTATGAACTTCCTGTCCTGGGCGAGTTTTTGAAATGGGTCCTTGATGCTTTGCATGGCTTGATTCTGTGGCGTTTTTTGGAGAAATAGACTTTTTGCGTGGCGTCGATACGCAATTTCGAAAACAAAAAATTGGGATCGTAATTTTTCCCTTGACAAAATGGATAAGAGATTATTCTGACTGGGATAAGAAGTTTCTATCTAATTGCTTTTCTAGACACTAACTTCTTGATGTCTGCCGAGCGTTGACCTAAAAACCGATTGGATGGATTGGAAAAGGAGAATAATGGTTGCTTATTTTTTTCAAGAGTGCCCATTTCACCCCCTCATAATCTTCTCAAGCTTCTTCCCTTTCGCCAGTTCATCGACGATCTTGTCCAAGTACCGCACTTGCTGGGTCAGGGGATTTTCGATTTCCTCGACGCGGTACCCGCATATCAGGCCCGTGATCAACTTCGCGTTGGGGTTCAATTTGGCTTGGCCGAAAAATTCCTCAAAAGTCGCCCTGCTGTCTATCAGGTTTTGCAGCCTAGACTCATCAAAGCCCGTCAGCCACTCGATGACTTCATGCAATTCCTGCTTCGTCCGACCTTTTTTCTCCACCTTCGTTAGGTAGTGCGGATAGACTGAAGAGAAAGTCATTTTAGCGATGCGCTCGTCGTGATGGGCTGTGGAGTTCATAGTGGTGGTTTTTTGTCAGGGTTCACATCAGTATGGACTGAGAAAAAAACTACTCCTCAAGGATTGGAATAGGTTTCAAGCACCAATTTAAATCACAATATCCGCCTTTTCAAAGAAAGTTACCATCAGATGTTTCACATCTCACAATTGCATCAGCATATTTGCCAGCTGCTTTGGCTTGGAAAAGAAAGGGGAGTGGCTAGATCTGATCTTCAGCACTTTTTCGCATTGTACCCGTGTTGGTAGGATCGATTTGTCAAGATCCTTGCTTTCGGTACAGAGGATATAATATTTGGGAATGGCTCCATATACGCCGTCGCTGACTGATACGGGTGTCCCGAGAGGTGCAAATGCCTGCCGACTCAGGCGCTCGTGCGCAAATTCCCGATCGGCCTGACTGCAGTCGTTGTAGAACAGGATATCAGCGATTTCTGGCTTAAATGTGCTCGTTTTTCCGTCTGCACCCACTATAAGTCCCGCCCCAATGGTTAGCCGTGTGCTGTCTACCGGCAGGCTACTTTCGATCATCCGGGCCAAGGAACTTACAGATTCACCGTCTCTAGGAAGAAACGCATCCAGGTACACCAGCTTGTCAACTTTTTCCTTGCCCAAAACCTCACCTGCCTGAGAGATCACGGTCCCACCCATGGAATGACCCACCAAGATAATCTTGCCCTCCAACCTGTGGGCAGTCTCCGTCACTTTGGAAACATAGTCGTCAAATGTCACCGTACTCGCGTCGGTGGTATCGGCCCCGTGGCTTGGTAGATCAATCGCAACAACCCTGTAGCCTTTGGCCTCCATCAAGGGGACAATTTTGTCCCAACACCAGGCACCGTGCCAGGCACCATGTACCAAAAGATAGGTTTTTTCAACGTTTTGCCCGAACGAAACGGTTTGTAGACTAAGGAAAAGGAGAAAGCTGATGAGCGGCTTCATGTGCTGTATCATGATCAGAGTTGAAATTGGTATTCTTGACAATTTATTGATTGAAATGGCTTTGCATGCAAAACATCAATATGAAAAGATAACGTTTTCCCGCGGTCTGGCATTTGTGTTTTGATCAAATTTCAACCTTGGCGCAGCATTTATTCACCACCTCACCACAAACGCGATCAAAAGGAAAAACACCAAATTAAAGAGCAGGTACAATAGATAGGACGCAGTAGATCGCAGCAAATTTCCCCATCGACTTCCCCTGGAAAAAAACTGCCAAAAGACCCAATAAGCGTAGCCGATCGAAAACACAAATGGAAACAACTCCAAGATGTAATAGTCGATCAACTTGCCCCCAATCGCGAAGACCGCGTAGAAAATCGCCTGCTGTCCGGTGACATAAGAGTTGAGGACGATGTGTTCGAGGTAGTTTTTCCCAAAACCATAAAAAGCCAGATAGGAAGCGAGCGAAAAAACCGGTAAAAGCAACAAGGCAGCGTAGGCGTAGTTTTGCGCCAGCCAAGTCACGATGTCGAGTAATTCAAAACCCGAAGTGGTTTCGGAAACTCCTGATCTGAGACCAGCGATAAAATCATCCAAATAAGTGTTTTGACCGGTGAGTTTCGTGACCAAAAAATACAGGGTCGACAAGGTAAGCACATAGGCGATCGGTTTGAAGTGGTTTTTCCTTTTGCCTTCGAGAAAATCATCGATACTCTGCCCCGGGCTTAGAAACAGTTCCCTGATGGTGAAAAACAGCCCTCGGTTGACTTGGAATAGACTTTCGGATATCTCTTGGACAATGCTGCCGAATGTAATTCGGGAAACGTTTGAATTTTGGCCGCATTGGCTACAAAAGTTCCCATCGATTTTATGTCCACAGTTTTTGCAGTGCATTTTTTTCCACGTTAGGATTGACCAAAATCTTTCATGAGACTGAAGTCTTCCCGTTTTTTAGACAATCTAAAAATAGACAAAATAAGGTCTTCATGTAACTGCACAATGGCATGGAAACTCAACTGGGGGATTACATTTTCGTCTTCCGCAGCCCAATTGGAGCGTGCAATGGCCAGCAAACGCAGAATTCAAACAATCAGCAAGTTTAAAGGGAGGTATTTCCAACGGTTACCCGAGTTGGTGCCCGATTTTTCAATCAGAGTAGCGAAAAAAAATCCCTTTGGGACGATTGGTCATGTCGACCCAAAGGAAAAATTGGTTTTGCCTTAGCCCAAGGAAAACAGCAATACCTGTTACTTTTTTGGTTGGATAGGAGCCTTCTTGAATCTTCCCCAAGCAACGAAAGCAGCGATAGCGAATAAAACAAGGTTTGCGATTGGCGATTCGCTATGCGCAACATGATATTGTGTTGCCAGGATCATAATAATTGCAAGTCCAGTGGCAGCAAGTGGTGTAAGGATTGGGAATAGACGCAGTGCCGAAGGTAAAATCAGTCCAATCGCTGCCAGCAATTCAGCAACGCCAATGAATTGAACCGTAGCCGGGTCGTAACTGGTAACGAAGGTCATTCCCATTTCCGCCAATTTTTCAACTGGAGAAGAAATCTTCAAAAATCCTGACATGCCAAATGCCAAGGCCAATAATACTTGTGCCACCCATAAACTGATGTGGAGTCCCTTTGAATGTTGATTGTTTGCCATTTTGTAGATTGATTTGGTTTGATCGTGCAAACATAATTACATTTGCTTTCCAAAAGTAAGCGGTTTCCTAAAAGTAAGCAGAATTAAAACGAATCAATGGCAAAAGAAAAACCAATGTCGGAAAACTGTTTGAAAGACATGTTGCCCATCCGCGATGCACTCGATGTCGTCAGCGGGAAATGGAAGATGATGATTCTTGTTTCCATCAAGCATAACAATAAACGCTTTCGTGATATCGAAAGAAGTATTCCGAAGATTAGTTCGAAGGTTCTTGCAAAAGAGTTGAAGGACTTGGAACAGCACAAATTGATCAAAAGAACTGTGTATGACGATTACCCTGTCTCCATAGAATACACAATGACTGAATATGCCATGTCCTTGGAAAAGGTGATGAATGAACTTCACACTTGGGGCCTCAATCACCGCAAAGAGATTCTCGGGAAATAGTTGGACTATTTTTGTGTTCATAAACGCTAGGTCGAAGGCTAATTTTGTCGCCAAAGGGTTGCCATTAATGCTGGACCGTTAAAAAAATCCCAGGCAGGTCAAGTGTGCCCGTTTCAGGGACTTGGTGAGTTTGACAAATTCAGTTCGAAGGTATTTCCTGAAGGGACCTAATTTCCTGTGCGCTAGGTAGAGGGAGTCTACTGCATTTCCCGACCGACGAACCGGTAGCTCAAAAAATCCTATGCATCTTTATAGAAGCCTATTTCCTTACTTCAAAGGCAGGTTACAAAACGGCAACAGATGTTGCCTTTGGCGCATAACACCCCAAAATCCAATAATCCAAACTCCATTCACTCCATCAGGGTCTTCGGCGAGAGCAAAAACTTCCGATAAATACGCATTTCTCCGTATTGGGAAAAGTGCTCCGCAACACCACTTTTGTGGACGATACAATGACTTTTTATGGATGATGCATTGGTAGGTTGTTTGCTTTTGTTCCTGGTCTCCCTTGTTTGGTTGATCGGGTACCATACACGCACCAATCGTGGTCATTATTGTCGTATGCAACAGCTGAAAGGTTTGTTTTATGCTTTGCTCAGCAAGCAAGAAGGGCTGCATCAAAAAACGGCCATTTCGAACGAAATTTATTCAACCCAAAGTGGAGTCCCTTCTTCCCATTTATTGTGAGTGAGCCGTATTCGGTCTTTTGTCTGAACGTTGTATGCCACGATTTCCCCATACATCTGCGGTGAAAAAATGATGGGTTGAATCAAAGCTTGTTCATCATTTATGCCGTATCCTTCGGTGGTATAAATTACCCATTCGCCATCGGGTGAGAAATGTGCATGTGCATTTTGTCCGCTGCCGATTGAAATGATTTCCGGCTCGGTCCAAGTACCATCGGGTTTTAAGCTCATGAGGAAAATGTCCATTGTTTTGTATTCGTGTTCCGTTCTTAGCCGGTCGGAAGAGAATACAATTTTATCGCCTTGTTTGGATATGGCTGGAAAATTATCCCGGTGGGAATCCTGAGTCAGATTTATGGTTTCGTCATTTGTTTTTAAGTAGATGTCAAAGTAACCGCTTCTGCCGCTCCTAAAAACCAATTTGCCGTCTTCACTGATATCTCCAAATCCATCATTGTACGGCGAGTCAGATAGTTTTTCAATAAGTCTGGTTTCAAAGTCATATTTCCAAAGGTCACCTTGCGTCCTTGCATTGGCTCGAAAGCTCCCTGTCGTGAAAATAAATGCTTTTCCATCATGGCTGACTTTGCTGTCCAATACTGAAAAATTTGCTGGATTTGTGTCGGATTCTTTCTCAAAAACAAATAGTTGCTTTTTTTCCCCTGTCACGTAATCAACTTGATAAAAATGCAAGGTAGAATTTACCATTTGATTGATAAAAACTGTACAGAATACTGAGAATAGTGATAATCCTCCGAAAAGAAAGCTGTATGACAGGGAAAGAATGTAGGCCTCGTTTCCGTTCCTCCTACTTCGAATCGCTCTTTTGTATGCCCACAAGGTTAAACCAAGCAAAACAATTGTCATCAAGCCCATTATCCACCGAATCGAACTGATAGGCATCGGGCTGATGGTATCTACCCAAAGGAAAGTGCCTCCTGTAATCAATCCAAAGACAATGGCCAATAGGCTGAACAAAAGAAATCTCCAAAACGAAATCTTTTTCCTATGTCTAACTCCTAAAAATAAGCCTGAAAGAAACATACCAAGCACAAGAATCGGGAGCCAAAAAACACCGTAGCCCAGTGGCTTGAGAAATTCCCAAAAACTTTGAATATCATTTGCGTCGTAGAAGAGTAAAGTATTTCCTTTTTGTGGGGGAGCCACAAAAGCCCTTCTTACTCCGTATACATTCACCTGCCGACCAGCGAATGAAACGGTGTCTGGAAGCTTAGCAAGAACATCTCCGTCAAAACCAAAATTTCCCGGTACCCCATGGTTGGCCGCATAGGGGCCACCGTGAAACACCATCGTGCCATTCAGATGACTGTCTAAATTGAACATCAAATCGGGGCCGTTGGAAATCAAAGGAGTAATTTCTTTCGAATTAGGGTCAAACTTCATGACTTTGAAGTCTTTCTCATTCTGCCAAGTCGTAAATACGATGGTCCCATCCGGCAGATAGTCTGGCGAAACAGCCGGTCCGGAAAACTCGATGATTTGATGTTGATTGGATCCGTCAGCATCCATTTCAAAAATTGAATTCTGACCATTTCGGCCCGAATAAAAAATGATCTTTGCTCCATCGGCTGACCATCTCGGACTGCCGTCCCAGAATTCCGAATTAGTCAGCCGAGTGGGGTTTTCGCCAGATATGTCTACCGAATATATATCTCCTATTCGCTGACGGGCGAATGGAAATTGGGGGTGTGGGACTATCTCGTGATCCCTGTCACTGCTAAAGGCAATTCGCTGTCCATCCGGTGAAAATGCGGGCCGAAAATCCCCACTTGGGTGGTTGGTCAGATTTTTGGCTATTTCGATATCCTGAATCGAGTCGGGAAGAAAAGGGATGAGATAAATTTCTGAGTTTCCTTCATGGGAAGCCACAAATGCTAATTGACTGCCATCAGGCGAAAATGTTGCCTGATCCTGAAAGGACTTGCTTTTGATCAAAAGCGAAGGAGGGTAGTTCCCATCGATGGCCTGTACATAGAGTTGAGGTATGCCTGACCTTTCGGACGTAAATACAACCCATTTACCATCCGGACTTATAACGGCATCATAATCTAAAGAAGGATTGTCAGTGAAATTTTTATAACTTTTTCCTTTGTCTTTTGAAAGGTATATATCCCAACCTTGTGGGCTAAACGTCGAATAGAAGATCCTTTCGAGAGACTGTCCAAAGCTATTGCTAAAAAGGGCAAAGGTCAGCAGGAGAGAATGGCAGATGCTTTGTTTCATTCAGTTATAAATTAGTTGATAACATTCTGTTTTTCAATTAATTGTAGAAATTAAGCCTTTCTGGTATTTATTCAAAGACATTGTCGATATTCCTGCATTTTACACGCGTGGATTTTCGCCACCAAGGTTCTCCACGCGACCCGATTTTTGGACAAATATGTCCCTTCGATTTCCTGCCAAAAAAGGAATCTATTCACTTGCTGACAATGTTTTGGTTTCCCGGACCGGTTGGATCCATCCATCCCTATTAATATCAAGCAGGGCTTACCTATCCTTTTTTATCCAGTTGCTTCATCGAATTCATGATCAGCTTCTTGCTGATGACGGGAGGTATGGCAGAGGAAAAGACATGCAATATCCTATTCAACCTGCCCGGAATGATGATTTCTTTTCCTTTCAGCGCCTTGTCCATCGTGTAACGGGCCACTTCCCTGGGATGTACCAGCATCTGCTGCGAAAACCAGTTCAAATCACGGTGCAGCATATAGTTGTTGATATTGGTGGTCATCGGGCCGGGGCATAGGGAGCTGACATGTACGCCAAAGCGGTTGATCTCCATATTCAATGCCTGTGAATATTGTCTGACGAAACCTTTCGTGGCCGAATAGCAGGTCTTTCGCGGAAGCGTGTAGAATCCGCCCAAACTGCTTACGTTGATGATATGGGATTGCGGATGCTTTTTCAATTCAGGCAGCAAGGCACTGGTCAGCGAGACATAGGAGATGCAATTGACCTCAACCATCTTGCGCATGTAGTCGCTGTCTGTATTTTCAAAAAAATCATTCTGGGGAAGTCCAGCATTGTTCACCAGCAGGCTTACAGCCATTCCCTCGTTCCTCACCCGCTGCAACAGCTGCGCAGGAGCCTCGGGAGCGGTCAAGTCCAAGGCGATGGATTTCACCTGCACAGGATAGTTTTCCTGCAGAAACCGCTCCAGGTTCTCCGGATGGGCGGCAGGCAGGTCAACGAGGAGAAGATTATAGCCGCGCTCGGCACATTCGAGTGCAAAGGAAGTGCCCAGTCCACCGCAGGCACCGGTGATGATGGCGTATGTATTATTTTCCATGGTTTTGTCCTTGAATTGATTCAATCGTTCTGCGCAGGCCCTCTGACAGCGGTATCGGCCGATAGCCGAGTTCCTTAACAGCTTTTTCTATCGACAGCATGCGGTTGGAATACAGCTTGCCCACCATAGGGCTGGTCACGCAGGGCGCCCGGCCCGAGACGCGCGTAATCACGTCCGATAAAGCCGCCACCGCTTTCATGACTCCTTGTGGCATTCCGAAGCTTTTTCGTTTGAGTCTCAGTTGGGATTCGAGGACGCTGTAAAAGCTGTTGTAGCTGTGGTTCTCACCGCCAAGAATATAGCGCTCACCGGGTTTCCCCTTTTCCATAGCCAGGATATGCCCATCCGCCACATCGTCGACAAAAGCATAATTGGCCGAGTAGGAACCATCGCCGGGCACAAAGTAAAACCGGCGCTTCAGGTAGCCCTTGACGAGGTTGTTCACCGGGTTGTTACCCACCAAGCTCGGTCCATAGACACGGGGCGGGTTGACGGCCACCGTCTCAAACCCCGGTCGGGATGCTTTTAGTACCATTTGCTCTGCCATAAATTTCGAGGCGGCATAATCATCGTCCAAAGGTTCCAAGAGGGGATCATTTTCCCTGACTGGGTTTTTGACGGATCCGCTGATCACCGATGCGGTGGAGGTAAATACCAGTCGCTTGACCCCGGCCCGTTGTGCTGCCCGCAGTAGGTGTTCCGTCGCAGTTACATTGGTGGTAAAAAATGCGTTTTTATCCGGATGCCACATGCGCGCCAAGGCAGCCATATGGTACACCTGCGGGCAGCCTTGAAGCAATTCGACAATCCTATCCTCATCGTCCAAAGTGCCCTTTACCCAGCGCAGGGATGGATGCTCAATAGGGGGGTGATCCTGCCGATAGAGGGCGACTACGGTTTGCCCTTTATCGATTAGGCGCTGAACAAGACGGCAACCAATGTAGCCAGTTCCTCCGGTGACAAATACGTTCATAGCAAAAAGGTTTATTTATTGGTATATTCAAATCGGATGGCTCGATGACCTCTTCTCAGGAGCCAAAATTTTTCACTTCCAAATGACCACTATCAATACCAGCCAGCACGTAATTCAATCCCAAGCTCCTTCCTTGGCCCGCTCGTTGTACCGAATCTCAGTGACTTCCAACTTGAGCCAGGTCCATTCATCCGCATCGAGTTTCCAGGTTGCGGTCATTTTCGTAGGCACCCGGATACCTTCAAAGACCCCGAAATCCTCAATTTCCATGACCCATTCATGCCGCTGCGCATTTTCCTTACTGCCTTGGAAACGCCAAGCCACAAACTTTTTCACATCTCCATTTACATCGAAATAGAAAATCCCGCTTCCTTCGGTTCCATTAAACGACATCGTCGCCTTGGCCGAAGTGTCATCGATCGCTTCCCAGCGTACATGGGGACTGAGGGCCAGGGATGGAAACCAAACCATTTCGCCGAGATAGCGCTGAAGAGAGCCTTCGTCCAACTTTTCGCCTTGCGCATTTACCACATTTACCAGGGAATTCAGCTTGATGAGCATTTCGCCTTTGCCGTTTTCGAACTTGTCTCTGCCGCGGAAGCCAAATAAAGGGTTCATCCGAACATCCACCGTCCAAATAAATCCGGGCTTATCGATCGTCGTGTACTGAAGCGCGGAAGCTTTCATCCAATCCTGGCCCGGTTTCATCTGCATTTCGGCTCGCTGCACCACTTTTCCAAGGCTTTGGAAGGGTTTTCCGATTGCGCCCGACCGCCGCAGCCAGTTTTTGACCGCTTTCGGTAAATCACGGATGGCTTCTTCGCTCAGAGTTTGGGTAATATTTTGCTTGTTGTCGCTCAATATCCGCCCCCTTTCTTCTTGGACTATTTGATCGAATCTATATTGCCCCATTTGTACCAGGGAGACAACGAGGATGATGACATTGGGAATTGTGCCAAACTTGGCATCTTTCCAAAACAGGATGATCAGCACCTGGGATGCAAGTACTGCGATGAGTCCAATGATCCAGCCGTATTTGACCTTGTCCAAAAAGAGAATGGCATATGCCAGCAAGAAAATAGCCGCGGCGAGCCAAGCCACACCCATCGGTTTCGAAATAGGAAGACTCAATTCACGTACTTCCTTGAAGCCAAAACCTTTAATAAATCCGAGCAGGTGGATCAGGGCGTGTAGGAGGACGATCGTAAAAAATGCAACTCCCATAGTTTCTTAAGGATTTAAGTTTTTGGGGTACCAGATCTAGGTCAGAAAATTCAATCGCCTCAATTCGGATTCGGGTACGCTTCAGACCCACACTTAAAAATAACAAATTCAATTGGCTTCCAAAAGCGGAAAAATCCTTCATCGTCGAATGATAAACTTTCTTTACGACATTTTTGTGGGTGACCGGGATACAGGGAAGGACGTGAGGCCTGTATTCCAAGCGCTACCTTAGGTCATAGGAGGGCGCAGCTCTTCAGAGAAATCTGGCGAAGCCGTCTACCCGACTGGGCGCTGGCCGTTTTGTCGACAGTTTAAATTTAACTAGTAGTTGTCCTCTGACGAATTATTTTACTCAATCATTACCTAGTCTATCATTCACATTAAGGTCAGTCGAAACGGTCAGCTCACGATGTTTTCTATTTAAAGCTCTTTTTTAATTGTGGGATATCTTTGACAAGTCCTTTGATTGTTTCAATCTGATTGTCGCTGATGTCACGTCTTGGAATAACGTTCGCAACCTGTCGTGTTTGCCAAATCAAAAACCAACTTTTTGTAGTCGATAGTTCATATATTTTGTCCCACGAAAACTTAGAGTGAAATGACTCGCCGGAAATTGAAATTTGGTCTTTGTCGAATTCGTACTCAATCTTTTCATTAATGATCTTATTCGACTCATAATTTTTTCGAGCGGTTCGAAATACAGAATATGGTGGAAGAATCGTCATCGCAAGAGCCAATGCAAAGGGAATAGCCGGAAACTGATTAAAGAAAGGCATCTCAGTAAGGTAACTGAAACCTATTATGAGTAAAAGAATTGCCCCAATTGCCAAAGAGACTTTTGTTCCAGTCTTCCTGTAAAGAAAGTAGAAGTTTACTTTTCTAAAGTCCTCAAATGTCAGTTTGGTTGTTACTCTTAGGTTATCCATGATTCAAAATGCCTTTTTAGATTATAACTCGTCAGTTAATTACATGCCCGAACTGGCTGCACACAACTGTAGCGGATGTTTTTCGATTATCTAAACTTAAACCTAAAAGTCTAAACATCCAATTCATCGATTGGGCTTTTAACTTGGTCAAATCCTTCGGTTGTTGGCAGGCAATTGTTGAGCATTCTCGCGGGTTGATTTTCGGTCGGCAAAACTTCCTTGCCCGAATGCTACAGACTTCCTTATTGAGCGTAACTCGTGATTCGACGTCTATGCCTACCCACCTTAGGAAGGGCCATTATTCCTTTTTGGAATTCTGCATATGCTAAAGCAACCGCTCTGCTTCTTGGTACTTAGTACGTTGTACTTGGTTCCTCCTTCACCCCACAATCACCCCACCATCATCCAAGTGACATCCCAGTACCACCCGACTCCCGCCCGATGCTTGTCCAGTCTTTCTCCAGTCCATACCCAGTGCATGTCCAGTCCATCTCCAGTTGGGCAATGTGCTTTCGATGTGCGATAACAGGAGAAAACCTGCCGTATTCAGGAAACTGGATCTATTCCCAGTATCAAAAAAAAGGCTTCCTGCTTTTGGGCAGGAGGCGTCTTCCATTTTTTCCTCTCAGTCTCCAGCCAGAAAATCCCAACCCCTCAATCTTCCAACCTTTTAACTTTCTAACCTTTTAACCTTTCAATCTTTCAATCTTCCAATTTTCCAATTTTCTAAATCTCTCACTCAAACTTCCCCTTCAAATACGCCAAGGCCATGCCATAAGCTTCCTTGGTCAGTGCAGGGTCATGCTTGGGGTTGGACGGGTTGGCAAAGCCGTGCACGCCCGGGAAAATCTTGTATTCGAGGTCTTTTCCGGCCGTTTTCATCGCTGCGGCAAACTCCTCCACCACGGTCTTGGAGATATACTCCTCTGTCGCAAAAAGGCCCAATACATCGGAATTCAGCTTTTTGAGTTGCTCGACATCGCGTACGGGCATGCCGTAGTAGATGATGGAACCCACGTTTTGTTTGTCAAGCAGTAGGGCAGACTTCAGGGACCAAGCCCCGCCAAAGCACCACCCGACATTGGCGATCTGGGCCTTTTTGCCTGCCAGGTTTTTGGCACCGAGGACAATGCTTTCGAGGCGCTTTTCGTCCGTACCGCGCATGTAGCCACCGGCTTCTTGGGGATTGCTGGTGACCTTGCCGTCGTACATGTCAAGGGCAATCACGTTGACTTTGCCGCCAAGGTCATTGTAGAATTTGTCGGCTTCAGCCTTGATTTGGTCGTTGAGGCCCCACCACTCCTGGAATACAAAGAGCCATTGATCCGATTTTTTGGAGGCTTTGATCAGGTAGCCGCTCGCGGTTTTGCCATCCGGAGTAGGGAAGGAGGTCATTTCCCCCAAGCCTACAAAGTCCATGGCGAGTGGTGCAGGGTGGAATTTCATAAATTCCGGATCATCCACAAATGCCAGCATCTCGGAAGGGCCGGTATGGCATAGCGTGATATCGGTGTCCAAGGGCTTCTCCGTAGGCATAGCCGTCGGTAAGCCCAATAATCCGATCAGGATTAGGTTCAGGTAAAGAATGAGTTTTTGCATAGTATAAATGTTGTTAATGGTAACAGTAAATCTTCCTTCTTGTTTGCCGGGAAATTTGAAAATAGGCTTTTGACAAATTTACAAAATGCTAAGCGTAACAGAGAACCAATCAAACCCGATTATGTCCGATCACGGTCGGACTTTTGGGTGCTTTGCCAACTTGGCTTAACTTGTGGGAAATAGCATCAACCGGACTAAAATGAGAAAAAACTACTTCCTCACGGCATGGCTTTGGGCATTGGCCGTGTCCATGAGTTTTGCGCAGCGCATCCCCACTCCCAAAGAGCACTTTGGATTTGAGATCGGGGAGGATTACAAACTGGCCACCTACACGGCCACGGACGCCTATTTCAGGAAACTGGCGGAACTCTCCGACAGGGTCAAATTTGTGGAAATTGGGCCTACGGAAGAGGGCAGGCAGATGCCCATGATGATCATCACTTCCCCCGAGAACCACAAGAAGCTCGACCGCTACAAAGAAATCTCCCAACTCCTTGGTCGGGCAGAAATCAGCGAGGCAGAGGCCAAAAAGCTTGTCGTCGAGGGGAAGCCTGTGGTTTGGATCGATGGGGGTCTGCACTCCACGGAGACGGTAGGTTCGCACCAGCTCATCCCGACCTACTATGAATTGGTAAGCAGCAATGATCCCGAGATCCTGCGGTTTCTCGATGACCTGATCATCCTGATGGTCCAAGTCAATCCCGATGGTCAGGAGATAGTCACCAATTGGTACATGGGTCCCACGGATCTGAAAAAACGCAACATGAACACGCCCTACATGTACCAAAAGTACGTCGGCCACGACAACAACCGGGACTTTTTCATGATGAACATGAAGGAAACCACCAATACTTCCCTGCAGCAGTATGTGGAGTGGCTTCCCCAGATCATCTACAACCACCATCAGACCTCCCCTGCGGGTACCGTCGTTGCGGGCCCACCTTACAGGGATCCATTCAACCATGTCTTTGATCCCCTGATCATGACCTCCTTGGATGGGGTCGGCGCCGCGATGATCAACCGACTCAATGCCGAGGGAAGGCCCGGATATACCCGTTTGGGTGGTTCTGTGTTTTCCTCTTGGTGGAATGGTGGCCTCCGCACTACGCCGTATTTCCACAACATGATCGGGATTTTGACCGAAATTACGGGTGGTCCGACTCCTTCGGAAATTCCCTTGGTACCCGAGCGCCTGATTCCGACACATGCTACTCCTTTCCCGATTGAGCCGCAGAAGTGGAGCTTCAAGCAGTCCATCGACTATTCGGTTTCCCTCAACATGGCCATTTTGGATTTCGCTTCGCGAAATGCCGATGCCTTGCTTTACAATTTTTACAAAATGGGTAAAAACAGCATCGATCGCGGCAACATGGATCATTGGACCAAGTATCCAAAAAGATCCGCTGCGGTACAGGCGGCCTTTGAAAAGTCGAAGGAAAGGAAAAGCGCTGATGACCCTGAGATGGCCTATTATGGCATGCGCTCAGGTCTGCCTGTGCAGTTCTTCGATTCGGTATTCCGCGATCCGAATCTGCGTGATCCAAGAGGGTATATCCTCCCTGCAGACCAAGCGGATTTTGGCACTGCCACGAGATTTGTCAATGCCCTGATCAAATCTGGCATCAAAGTGCACAAAGCCTCAGCCGCATTCACAGTCAATGGCAAAAACTATCCAGCAGGTTCCTATGTGGTCAAATCGGCCCAGGCATTCCGTCCACATGTCTTGGATATGTTTGAGCCGCAGGATCACCCCAACGACTTCCAATATCCGGGAGGACCTCCGATCCGTCCTTACGATGCTGCAGGCTGGTCCTTGGCCCTGCAGATGGGCGTGGAGTTTGACAGGATTTTGGAAGGTTTCGACGGACCGTTTGAGGCGATTCCTTATGGACAGGTGCAGGCTTTTGCGCCAGGTAAGTTGCCAAGTGGATCTGGATTCTTGATCGATGCACGGGCAAACAATGCCTTCATTGCCGTCAATGACCTGCTGAAATCCGGCGTGGATGTCTATAGAACCACATCTGCGACTTCTGGAATGCCCGCAGGAAGTTTCCATGTATCGGGAGGCAAGGCGGTTTTGGACAAGGCTGCGAAAGAATTTGGCGTGAAGATGGTCGCATCTTCAAGACCTTCTGGATCAGTGAAAATCAAACCTGCAAGGATCGCCTTGTTTGACCACTACGGCGGCTCCATGCCATCGGGTTGGGTGCGCTGGATGATGGAGCAGTATCATTTCCCCTTCCAGGTCATCTATTCGCAGGAGATCGACAACGGAAACCTGAAATCAAAATATGATGTAATCCTCTTCATCGGTGCAGGTGCGCCCGGCACCATTAGAAGTTGGGGCGGTATGCCAAAAGCTGAAGACATCGATGCCCAATACCACAAGTTGCTGGGTGTATTGACCAAAGACAAGTCGGTACCGCAATTGAAGAAGTTTATGGAGGACGGAGGACATGTCGTTGCGGTCGGCGCGAGTACTTCTTTTGCCTTCGATTTGGGGCTTCCAGTAAGCAATGCCCTTGTGGAAAAACTGCAAGATGGTCGTGAAAGGCCGCTTCCTGGAGACAAGTTTTACGTACCGGGAAGTATCCTGAAGGCACAATTGGACAGCAGCAGCCCCGCCAATTGGGGCATGGGCAGCACAGCCAATATGGTGTTTAACAACAGCCCGGTGTTTACCTTGGCTCCAAGTGCTGCGATTCAAGGTGTAAAGCCCATTGCTTGGTTTGGGACAGATTCTCCTTTGGTATCCGGTTGGGCATGGGGAGAAGGTTACTTGAAAAATGGGGTGGTGGCTTTTGAGGCACCGATCGGAAAAGGTAAGTTCTATGCCTTCGGTCCTGAAATAACCTTCCGCGCCCAGGCACACAATACCTTCAAGATGCTGTTCAACCAGCTGTATTTGAAATAGTAATTAGACGATTTTAGCTTTGGAGAAGGCAAAAACCTGTGGAGTCACATCGACTCGCCGGGTTTTTGCCTTTTTCCTTTACCACTGATTTTGAACCATAAAAGAGGTCAAAAGGGATTAAAAGTTTCAGGCGTCTTTTGTCTTCTTTTGTCGCTTTTGTGGTTCGTAATCTAAGCCTTACTCATTCGTCCGAGTCAATGGAGATTCCGAAAATGCCACTTGGCGATGGCGCATGGAACGAGAAAGGTGATTTTAACCACAAAATAGATCAAAAGGGCTTGAATTCTTTTGTTGTCTTTTGTCCCTTTTGTGGTTGACTTTGTTTGGAATCCTTCCTCAAAATCATCAAACAAGCGGGGAGGGTTTTTCGTGATAGGGCAATGGACTAAAGTGAATTTTGGACCACAAAAGAGATCAAAAGTTTCCTGTGCCTTTTGTTTTCCTTTGTCGATTTTGTGGTTCGAATTCTAAACCCCACTCATTCGCCCGAGTCAATGGAGATTCCGAAAATGCCACTTGGCGTCGGCGCATGGAACGAGAAAGGTGATTTTAACCACAAAAGAGATCAAAAAGCAAAAAAAAAGACTTGAATTCTTTTGTCTTCTTTTGTCGCTTTTGTGGTTCGTATTCTAAGCCTCACTCATTCGTCCAAATCATTGAAAAGTTGATTCACGTAGGTCTTTTGTCCGTCTGGGTAAAGTTGTGCTACATTGAAATTGAACATGATTCCCTTTGGCGCATTCAGAAGTTTCATGTAAGTCATAAGTTTAGCCTCGTCGTACGGTTCGACTGCCTTCACAGACTTCAACTCGACGACAATGCATTCTTCC
Organism: Mariniradius sediminis; assembly: GCF_021491425.1. Classification (NCBI taxonomy): domain Bacteria; kingdom Pseudomonadati; phylum Bacteroidota; class Cytophagia; order Cytophagales; family Cyclobacteriaceae; genus Mariniradius; species Mariniradius sediminis. The sequence continues at coordinate 140,599 of NZ_JAKEVZ010000011.1, forward strand.
ACATACAAGTCGCATCGCAGATTAGTCGCCATATTGATGCCTTTGTAGTGGATCGGAATGTTCATTTCCGAAAGAAAATTTAATCCTCGAAGCCGAAGCTCGTGCTTCATGCATTCGTGGTAAATTGATTCCAATAATCCCGGCCCGAGATGCTTGTGGACTTCGATTGCAGCGCCGTTGATTTTGTAGGTCAGGTTTCTGAGATCGGATTTGGAATACATCATGGCTGTAGTCGGATGAGGATTGTTGCTGGAAATAGACATTTGAAACTAATAATAAAAAGTTAATTTTTATCTAGTCTACCTTATATAAATCAATAGTTTGAGCTACCTACGATTCCTTATTCAAGCAATGATGATCCAAGGAATGATTAGCTGATTTCGATCTTTACCTTAGCAAACCTTTTTTTCCTATCTTAACTTCCCAATTCATACAACGGTAAACCCATGAAACACAAACTTCAACTGTCCCGCTTTGGCATCCTGATTTGGATTGCTGCGATACTACTTTTTAGCCAATGCAAGCCACAGGCAAAGGAAATCATGTCTGAGCCGTTGGCCGAAAGGTCAATGACGTTGCTTAAGGATTATGTCCACGCACCTGACCCCGACTTTCGCTATGAAATGGTCCACAGCAACTCTACGGAAACCTATGACTATGTAGTACTCAAAATGGTATCCCAAAATTGGCTTACGAAAGATATTGTCAACGAAACGGAGTGGTGGCATTGGGTCTCTGTTGTGATTCCCAAGGATACACCCCACCAAACGGGCTTGATGTGGATTGGGGGTGGTAGCAAGGATTCGAAGATGCCAACCGAACCGGCGGCTTTGGTTCTAGAGACAGCGCAACGCACCAACTCGATCGTGGCAGAAATCCACAACGTGCCCTTCCAGCCGGTCGTATTTGCGAATGACACCTTCGGCGAGCGGTATGAGGATGCCATTATTGCCTATGGCTGGAGGAAGTTTTTGGAAGGAGGAGCCAAGGATGAAGATGCGATTTGGTTGGCGAGGCTGCCGATGACCAAAGCCGTGAAGTTGGCCATGGATGTCGCGACCGAAGTGGCTGGGCAAAAGGGTAAAACCCTGGACAAATTTGTGGTCGCTGGCGCATCCAAACGTGGTTGGACCACGTGGACCACGGCGGCGGTCGACGACAGGGTAGTGGCTTTTGTTCCGATTGTGATCGACTTGCTCAATATCCAACCTTCCTTTCAGCACCATTGGAGAAATTATGGATTCTGGGCGCCTGCGGTCGAAGATTATGAGCGGGAGGGAATCATGGACTGGCAGGGAAGTGCCGAGTACGAGCGCCTGTTGGAGATTACCGAGCCATATTCTTTTTTGGAGGCCTATGCCAACAAACCCAAGCTCTTGATCAATGCCGCAGGGGACCAGTTTTTTCTCCCGGACAGCTGGAAGTTCTATTGGGATAGCCTCCCCGGCGAAAAGCACCTGCAATACGTCCCCAACTTTGGACATGATCTTCGGGAGTCTGACGCGCTGCCAAACATGATCTCATTCTACGCTTCCGTCCTTAACAAGGCCACGAGACCTTCCTATTCATGGAATATCGAGGGGGACAAGATACTCGTCCAAACAGACCCGAATCAAAAGCCTGCTTCTATCAAGCTTTGGTCTGCGACCAACCCTGATGCAAGGGATTTCAGAATCGACGTATTGGGGCCAAAGTGGACGTCTACCGAGATTTTGGTCAATGAAAAAGGTACTTACGAGATCGCCATGAAGCAGCCAGAAAAAGGGTACACTGCCTATTTTGTGGAAATCACATTTCCTGGACAGGCGCCCATTAAACTGACTACGGGAGTTGAAGTATTGCCACGGACTTATCCTTTTGAATCTTTTGAATCGGAGAATCCCATGGGCACACAGCAATGATTCCAAACTCTAGGAAAACAAAAAAGCCGGCAAAACCGGCTTTTTTAGTGTTTAGATCTGTGTTAGAGATAAATAAGTACTAGGGCTTTTTCCGATCAATTTTTTTGTTCAATCATCGCGAAGAATTTATCCAAATCAGGAATCAAGACGATCCTTGTTCTTCTGTTTTTGGCCATATTCTCCTTTGAGTCGTTTTCGACGAGCGGAATGTAACTTGCACGGCCCGCGGCAATCAATTTTTCCGGTGCAACATCATATTTGTCCTGCAAAATGCGGACGATGGAAGTTGCACGCTTTACGCTCAGATCCCAGTTGTCCTGCAATACGCCGGTTTGGATCGTCCTTGGGTCCGTATGTCCTTCGATCATCACTTCCAGGGAAGGCTCGGCGTTGATTACCTCTGCCAATCTCTTCAAAAGCCCATCTGCATTTCTGGAAACTTGGTAGCTACCGGTGTTGAAAAGTAGCCTGTCGGATACATTGATCATCACGACGGTCTTGTCGATATCGATTTGGATATCTTCATCCTGTTCGGCACTGCCGTCCGTGATGGATTTCTTCATGTTGTGCGCGATAGCCAGGTTGATGGAGTCCTCCAAGGTCTTGGCATTGGCCAATTCCGCAGCATCGACGTTAGCCAAAGTCGCTTTCAGTTTTTCCCTAGTGATGTTGGACATAGGGGTTTTTCCTTCCAAGCTGAACTTCGCATCATTGTCAGCTTTTAGGGAATTGATTCTTGCATTGTACTCGTTAACACGGGCTTCAATACGGCCCATTTTTTCTTCAAGAACCTTATTTTCAGCTTCTAAGGTTTCCTTCTCGGACCTCGTCTCCGCCAACGCTGTTTCGGATTTCATGAGGTCATTTTGCAGTTGCACGTATTTCTTTTTCGATACGCAGGAAGCAGTAAATACGACTGCAGTAAGGGATAATAGAATAATTTTTTTCATATTGAATTTCGATTTTGGTACTAAAATTCAAAAATGAAGCCATCCAAATCGAGCAGGGTGATTTGATCCTAAAAATGGGATGAAATTCGAGTATTTAGTTTTATTTTACCTGATAAACCCAGTCAAACCATGTTCAAAACTAGCTTTCTGATTTTCATCATTTTGGCTGTTATTGCCTGCCAACCCAAACCAAAAGAAGCCGTGACCGAGACGATCAACTTTGAAATCAATGTTCGCAACATCAAAATGGGAGACCAAGACGCCCAGGTATTTAACTTGAAAAACAGCAACGGGATGGAGGTCGAGCTCACCAATTACGGAGGCATTCTTTCCCGTATCCTGGTGCCGGATAAAGACGGAAATTCCGAAAATATCATGCTTACTTACAACCAAGTGGAGGATTTTATCAACGACCGCTATTTTTTTGGTGCGACTGCGGGCCGCTATGCCAACCGCATTGCCAAAGGCAAATTCAGTATCGATGGAACGGAGTACCAGTTGGCTACGAATAATGGTCCCAACCACCTGCACGGCGGGCTACAAGGGTTTAACAAGAAATTTTGGAAGGCCTCTGTCATCGATAGCTTGGAAAATGCTGTCGGTGTGAAGATGGAATACCTCAGTGTAGATGGAGAGGAAGGCTATCCTGGCAATTTGAACACGACGATGACCTTCATACTCGACAAAAAAAACAAACTCTCCATCACCATGGAGTCCACCACCGACAAGCCGACCATCGTCAACTTGACCCATCATGGCTATTTCAACCTTTCGGGAATGAAGGAAGACATCCTGGGACATCAATTGACCATTTTCGCAGAGCATTACACGCCTGTCGATGCGGGCTTGATTCCGACCGGCGAAATCGCTCCCGTGGAAGGAACCCCGTTTGATTTTCGCACTCCGCATTTGATTGGAGAGCGTATTGCTGAAACGGGAGCCGGATATGACCATAATTTTGTAATCAAGAAGCAACACGATGGAAAACTCACAAAGATGGCTGAATTGGTCCATGAAGGAACGGGCCGTACGATGACGGTTTATTCCAGCATGCCTGGTGTCCAATTTTACTCCGGCAATTTTCTAGATGGAAAGCAAACCACGGGGGGGGTGACCTATGGGAAGAATTTTGGTATGTGCCTGGAGCCGCAGTTTTTCCCCGATTCACCCAATCAGCCTAATTTCCCATCTCCGAGACTTAATCCTGGCGAGACTTACCGACATGAGATCGTGTATGAGTTTGGAATGAAGAAGTAGGACATTTCATTTATTCTGGGTACAGATAAAAAGTAACTGAAAATCATTAACTTACCCCACTATTCCTAACCCAGAAGACCATGAAAAAGCGGGATTTTATCAAAAAAACATTGGCTGGTTTTGGTGGCGTTGTGGCGCTACCCCATACGATCGTGGGACAGGGTCCTGCCAACCCGCAGTTGGATGATCTGGCCGCTTGCGAGAAAACGCCTTCGGAAATGAGAGGCCCGTTTCCGATCAAAACGCCTACGGAATTGATGCGGGCAAATATCGTAACCGACAGAAAGGGAGTCGCTCTGCTGATCAATCTAAAAATCCAAGACCAAAGTGAAGACTGTAAGCCCATTGCGGGTGCCCAAGTGGATGTTTGGCATTGTGATGCGGACGGCAACTATTCGGAATACGGTGCAAACCGCCTGCAGGAGGCCGATTACCGAAACGTCTCCTTTCTCCGCGGAAGGCAGACGACAGACCAAAACGGTGAGGTTTCCTTCATCAGCATTTTTCCGGGTTGGTATCCGGGCCGGGCACCGCATATCCATGTCGAGGTGATCAAGGATGGGAAATCCCTTCTTGCTACCCAAGTAGCGTTTCCCGAATCAAGTACTTCGGTAGTCTATTCCACTCAGGGTTACAAAGGAAAAGAGGACACACCCAATGCCGACGACGGACTTTTCCGCAACAGCCTCGCAGGCAACATGGCAGACTCTGTCACTGGCAACCTAAAGGATGGTTTTACCCTAAAAAAGACGATTACTGTCGCTTAGGTGCTATTCAATCCTTACGCGGATCGATGACAAGCCCGCCCAATTTTTTGTCTAGTATGGTATAATGGATTTCTGGATTTGGAACGTGCACGGGCATGCGGGAGTCTGATTCGAGTTCTTTGATGGGCATGATGTAAACGATTTCTTCGGCCCGAACGGTGCTCAGGGGGATGATTTTGTTAACAAGCGAATCGGCATTGCTAAGTGGTTGGATGCTTTCGAATAGCACCACGTTTTGGGTCTGTTTGGTATCCGAAAAAGCAAGCTTCAATTTATTATTTTGGAAAAGTGCGGAATTAGGTGTTCCACTTAATTCGCTTTGTGCATGGGTGCCAAGGGCAGCGAAAAAGAGCATTGTAAAAAGCGGTATAATTTTCATAGGCTTGGTTTTTTATGCTTTGAGATTTATCTACTAAACTGCATGGTTCCTGTTTGAGTAAGGATATTCTGAACAAAATATCTAAGGCTAGGATTACTTCATGTACCCTTTCTGACGGTTTTAATACGTCGAAAGGAACAAGTCAGTTGTCAAAAACGACCGAAAGGCTTCGATCGAGTCCGGAATACATTATTCAATCTTTTCCCTAAATAAAATCTTCCCTTTCAATTTGGTGGATTCATGGCTTTTATCAAGCAGTTAAGTGACTTTGCTCATAATTATTGGTTTCTTTTATCCATAATTTTCAATTGTTCAGGAAGGAGCAATTATGGGTGTACACAATGTGAGGGCACTGGAGGGCCCCGAAGACCGTGCCGAGTTTCTACATCGCCTGATGCAGGACGTGCGGGCTTTGGAATATATGCTCGATCAAGGTTTGGTTGAAACTGCACCGCTTCGAATCGGCGCAGAGCAGGAGCTTTTTCTGGTCGATGGGGAATATATGCCTGACCCGCGTGCACAGGAATTGCTCGCCAAGCTGGACGACGTCCATTTCACCACGGAAATCGGAAAGTTCAATCTCGAAATCAACCTAGATCCTGTTGAATTGGGTAAGAATTGCCTAGGCAAGGTAAAGGAGGATTTGGAGGCCCATATCAGAAAGGCACAGCAAGCGGCATCTGAGTTGGGTTCAAAGCTCATCCTGACGGGGATTTTGCCGACTTTGACACAAGCCCATACCCGTTCTGAATACCTGACTCCGGTAGAACGTTATGGCATCCTCAACAAAGCAGCAAGGAATGCCCGCGGCTCGGATTTTCAAATCCATATCCAAGGCTTGGATGAAGTTACCATTTCACACGATTCTGTCTTGCTGGAGGCCTGTAACACGAGTTTTCAAATCCACCTCCAAACCACCCCTGCCGAGTTTGTCTCCATGTTGAATTGGGCAAATGCCATTTCAGCACCGGTTTTGGCTGTCTCCGTGAATTCTCCCCTGCTTTTCGGCAAAGAATTATGGCAGGAAACCCGCCTCGCATTGTTCGCCCAGAGTGTAGACGTAAGGGCGAGTTCCCATTTGCTGAACGATAGTCAAGCCCGGGTCAGTTTCGATAACGGTTGGCACACCGGGTCTGTCGCTGACGTGTTTAAGGATCAGATCGCAAGATTCAAGGCAATTCTCACGGCTGATCTTGGGATAAACAGCTTTGGTTTATTGGAAGAAGGTCAAATTCCAAAGCTGAAGGCGCTGTGTCTCCACAACGGCACAGTCTACAAATGGAATCGGCCTTGTTTTGGGGTCGGCGATGGAAAACCCCACTTGCGCATCGAATGCAGGTACATTCCCTCGGGGCCGACCATTGTGGATGAAGTCGCAAACTTGGCGTTTTGGATCGGACTGATGAAAGGAATGCCTGCTGACATGCAAAACATCCATGAAATGATGGATTTCAAGGACGTCAAAACCAATTTTCTCGCCGCCGCCAGATACGGCCTGAGTGCTCCCATGAAATGGGATGGGAAAGTCTGGACTGCAAGGGATTTGGTGTCCGAAGTAATGCTGCCCTTGGCCAAGAAGGGATTGTTAAGTGTGGGCGTAGCTGTCCAAGAGGCGGATTTATATTTGGCCATTATCCAAAAAAGAATCGAGTCCCACAACGGTGCCGAATGGACCACCAAAAGCTTCAGACATTTACTAAAGACCAAAAAGCGGCACGAGGCCAACCAATTGCTTACGGAATTGATGTTTTCGAACCAGGAAAAAGGGAGCCCGATCGGGGAATGGGGGCTTCCGGAGAGAAAAAGTTCCTCTGTGCCATTTTTGAGGGTGAGGCACGTAATGAATACCGATATCTTCACTTTGGATGAGTACGATCCGATCGAGATGGCGGTGCATATCATGAAATGGAAAAATATCAATCATTTGCCAATCGTGCATGGCGACAGGCTGTTGTTGGGGATGATCTCTTCGACTGATTTGGCTAAGATTTCCGAAACGCCCAACAATCTTGTCCGTCCGGTGAGGGAAATCATGAAGCGGGTTTTGGTATCCATTGAAGCCGACAAATCTGCGGAGGAGGCGAAAAGGCTTATGGATGAGTTTGGGATTCATTCCCTTCCTGTCGTGGAGGATGGCAAACTGATAGGTATCATCACCTCCAAAGACCTATGAAAAAGGCACTCCATCGTTTGGTAAAAGATAAACTTCCTCCGAGAAGTCCGCTGAGGATTATCGGGGATATCGGAAGCCGAAAGCAAGGACCTGTGGCCATATTTTTCGCGGGCATTCATGGAAACGAACCCGCAGGTGTAACAGCCCTGGAGCGGTTATTCGCAGCGTTATCCCCGAGAGAAAACGATTTGAAGGGACGCGTGATCGGGATCCGCGGAAACATCAGGGCGCTGGAGAAGCAAAGCAGGTATTTGGATGAGGACCTGAATCGACTTTGGACAAAAGAGGCGATTCAACGTATCCGCATCAAACCGGTCCTACTGGAAGAGGAGCACGAAATGCTTGAGATTTTGGATTTTCTCGAGGAGGTAATTGATGCCTCGGCGGGTCCTTTCTATTTCTTTGACCTGCACACGACTTCCGGCAAATCCGCCCCGTTTATGACGATCAATGACGCGCTTGCAAATCGTAAATTTGCGGCGCTCTTTCCAGTTCCTATCATCCTTGGGATCGAGGAATACCTGACGGGACCACTGCTGAGCTATGTCAATGAACTGGGATATGTCGCCTTGGGATTTGAGGGGGGACAGCACCAGGATCCACAGTCCATCGAGCGTTGCAAGGCATTTTCCCAGTTGTGTTTGGAGTTTGCCGGGATATTTCAGGTTGATGGACCTGCTTCCTCGCAGGAAGCATATCGGACACTCCAGCATCCGGCTTTTGACAAGGGTTCGTTTTTTGAAATCATCGAAGTGTACAAGGTGGCGGAATTTGAGGTATTCAGGATGCGGCCGGGATTTGAGAGTTTTCAGACGGTCCAAAAAGGCACTCCAGTGGCACTGCACCAAGGTCACGAAATCTTGTTTCCCCAAGATGCCCATATTTTTATGCCCCTTTATCAAAGCCAAGGGAAAGAGGGATTCTTCGTCATCCGGAAGGTCCCGAGGTTCTTTCTCAACCTGTCCGCCTTCTTGAGGAAATTCAAATTTGACAATCTGCTTGTCTTGCTTCCCGGAGTTTCTTGGGGAAACAAGAAAAAGGAAATACTCCGGGTGGACAGAAAAGTCGCTAAGTTCCTCGCCAAACAGCTTTTCCACTTGTTGGGATATAGGTTGAAAGTCCTTGACGGGAGGTTCATTCGTCTGTACAACCGGGAACGCGCTACCAAAAAGCAGACCTACAAAGAAGCTGCTTGGTGGTAGGTTTCGATCAATTCCGATCAACTTCAATCTATGGTTGCGCACTTTCAGCTTTTTGCTTCAATGCAGCCAGCCAAATGTCATGCAGCCGATGGAGCTTTTTGGGTTGGAAGGTTTTCTCAAAGAAAGTCAACCAACCGTTTTGTGTCTCTGCGGTGAGGACACGACAGCCGGTTTCCGTGGGCGTGATGATCCAAGCATGGTAGCCTTGGATACTTTTCTTGTCTGAAAGCCAGGCAAGTCTCTGATTGCTTTCAAACTCCTTTACTTCGGAGTCAAATTTTAGCCCCATGGTTTTCCAAGATAATTTCGCTTCCTGAGACAGGTATGGGGAATTTTTTCCTGTGACTTTGACATCCTTTGCTCCCACGTACCAATTGGGCCATGATTCCGCTTCGATCAGGATAGACCAGACGATCTCGGGCGAGGCATCGATTTCGATTTCGTTTTCCACATAAAACTTACTCTCGGTGGGATTAAATCCTTCCGGCCAAAGGATTGCTTGGTTATAATTCCTAGCACTGGGATTCGTAGTAAGCGGTCCAGTCAGGAATCCGACCAATCCAGCGATGATGGAGATGAAGGTAGCTTTCATAAGATTTGGATATGTTTGATCCAAAGCTATTTGAAATGCAGGGCAGGGGGCGTTAACAAATGTTTAGACCCGCTCAGCGCTCGGATTTTTTCAGTCGGCTTAGATGGACGGGCGTGATGCCTAGGTAGGATGCAATCATGTGTTGGGGTACCCGCTGATGGATGTTTGGAAAAACCTCCGTGATGGCCTCATATCTTTCCTTTGGGCTGCGGGAATAGATGTTTTTGATTCGGTTGTCCTGGTAGATGAAATAGAACTCAGCGACGAGTCGGCCCATTTTTTCGCCTTCATGGAGGTTTTTATAGCCCCATTCGATAGCTTTTCGCGGCAATACCACTACTTCCGTGGTTTCCAAGGCCTGCATTGAATACAATGCCGGTTGCTGCAGGATAAAACTCGAATAGTCTGTTATAAATTGGTTCTCCATGGCAAAATGAATGGTGTGCTCATTTCCATCGCGGTCGGTTATGATGACGCGAATCAGACCGCTTTTGATGAATAGTACTTCCTGCGGAATGGTCCCAGGCTGTAGGGCAATTTCGTTTTTTGAAAAAGTCTTGAGATGGCACAAATCCAAAAAAACGGCGAGCTCTTCTTTCGAAGCCTTGATCATTTGTAAAATTGCATCCCTGAATGCTTCCATTTGACTTAATCTTCAAGCTGGAAAATAAGCAGATTGGATGAGTTTTGGAACTTAAGTTTCCAAAATCAAGAAGCGGGCCGCTAAGCTGGTTTGTCGACATCGATCAATTCGTGCTTTTCCTGTTTGCGGAAAAACAGATTTGATTACTTTTGGACTTTGGAGAAAAACACCCCATTGGTATTGGCTTGCAGATGACAAACACCGGAAGACCCCACTTTGACGATATTTTTATGGAATTGGCGGTCAACTTGGCCAAGCGTTCCCATTGCATCAAAAAGCACGTCGGAGCGGTGCTCACCAAAGAAACCCGCATCATTTCTATCGGCTATAACGGTCCTCCTGCCGGCACCCACAATTGCGACGAGGAATTTCCCGACACGGGCTGCGCGCGTGACAGCAAGGGAAGCTGTACCTTGGCCCTGCATGCAGAGCAGAATGCCATTCTCTATGCCGTGAAGAACAATACTTCCGTAGAGGGTTCTACCCTGTACGTCACCTTGGCGCCTTGTTTGGCCTGTGCACGTATCATTTTTTCAATGGGAATTGTCAAGGTCGTCTACATGTACTCGTACGCCGAGTACAAAGGCTTACCCTCTGATGAGGGCTTGGATTTTCTCAAAAAATTTGGCGTAGAAGTAGCCAAATACCCGAAGGAAATCATTTTCGAAGATCCGCTGATCTAGACAAAGTTCACCTCAGGTTGGAGCGTTATTCCAAACTTCTTGTATACTGAAGATTGGATATCTTGGCTTAGCTTGACAATATCCTTTCCCTCTCCGCCTCCGTAATTTACAAGGACCAAAGGCTGCTTGGCATGCACGCCGATACTCCCGAAACGTTTCCCTTTCCATCCAGTCTGCTCGATCAGCCAAGCTGCGGGAACCTTTACAGTATCTTGCCCGGGATAACCGGGAATGTTGGGATATTCGCTTTTTAGCCTTTCAAAATGTTCCAAAGGAATCGTCGGGTTCTTGAAGAAACTGCCTGCATTGCCGATTTCGGCAGGGTCGGGGAGTTTGCTGCGGCGAATTTGGATGACTGCTTCACTGACATCTCTGATGCTAGGCTGTCGAATTCCTAATTCCTTTAAGGTGTCCTGAATCGCTCCATAAGAGGTTTTGATCTGCGGCTTTTTGGAAAGCCTAAACCAAACTTGCGTGATGATGTATTGGTCTTTGAGTGCGCTTTTGAATACACTTTCCCTGTAGCCAAACGCGCATTCTTCCCAGGAGAATCTTCTATTTGCGAGCTCACTTCGCTCAATGGCCCATAGGCTGTCAAATACTTCCTTGATTTCCACGCCATAGGCTCCAATATTTTGCATGGGAGAGGCCCCGACGGTACCGGGAATAAGGGAAAGATTCTCCACGCCAGCATAACCGTTTTCGATGCAGAATAGGACGAACTCATGCCAATTCTCGCCCGCGCCGACTTTTACCAAGACTTCATCCTCAGAACAATCTTCCACTTGGATTCCTTTGATTTCCATTTTCAGCACCAAGCCTTCCCAATCCTTTGTCAACAATATATTGGAGCCTCCGCCGAGGACCAACAGGGGAATCCCCTTTTCCCGGGCAAAGAGAAGCGCATCGATCACGTCTTTCTCGCTTTGGGCCCTGACAAAAAAACGGGCCTTTTTGTCCATTCCGAAGGTGTTGTAGGGCAGGAGGGAAATGTTTTCTTGTATATTCATAGCTGCAAAAAAGCGGTGCTGCGAAGTAAAGCATATTTTGCCCAAATCCGAAAGCCTCAGCGGCAAACCACCTACACACTATGAGAGAAATCATTGTCAACGGCATCAAAGTACGGCCCGGCCAATCCCTCAATATCGACATTGCCATCGCGCGCTTGCCCACCCATACGCTGATTGACCTTCCGGTTTTCATCCGCAGGGGAAAGGAAGATGGACCCGTGGTGCTGATTTCCGGTGGCGTGCATGGCGACGAAATCAATGGCATCGTAGCTGTCAGGCGGATGTTGGAAGATAACCTGATCCAGCCATTGCGAGGTACTGTTATTTTGATGCCTTTGGTCAATGTATATGGTTTTCTCAGTAATTCACGGACTTTCCCCGACGGCAGGGATTTGAACCGGAGTTTTCCGGGGAGCAAAAAGGGCTCTCTGGCATCTCAAATCGCCTTTATGATGTCCAGCCAGATCATCCCGCAGATCGACTATGGCATCGATTTCCATACCGGTGGCAGAATGCTGTCCAACTATCCGCAAGTGCGGGTCGATTTCAAGGATAAAAAGGGTTTCGAACTGGCAAGGGCTTTTGGTACGCACTTCATCTTGGATTCTCCGCATATCGACAAGTCCTTTCGCAAGGAAGCCTACAAGCAGCGCAAGCATATCCTTGTCTATGAAGGGGGGGAATCCATGCGGCTGGACGATTACGCCGTGGAGGAAGCCGTGGCAGGTACGCTGCGCATGTTGCAATTTTTGGAGATGGTCGAAAAGGCTCCGCAACCAAAACCAGGGATCATCCTTCCTGAAAGTTCATGGATCCGGGCAAAGGTTTCGGGGATTTTTACTTCAAGTGCAAAGTTGGGCCAAGAGGTCAGAAAAGGCCAAATCCTTGCAAAGATTTCAGATCCCTATGGCCAAGTCAAAATCCCGGTAAAGGCGACCCACAACGGCCACGTGATCGGTCTCAACAACAACCCTGTGGTCAATGCGGGTGATGCGTTGATACATGTAGGTAGAAGCGCCTAGCTGGTACACCGATCCAATGGAACTGCAAAAAACCTGGTCGCTAGGCAGTCCAAAGGCAACCTAGGCTTTTTGCATCACCTGCGCTGCTTTTTTCGAACCAGTTACCATTTCGTACTTTTCATCGTAGTCGCTGCGCAGCGTGCCAAAAAGCCGGTCCCAAATCAGCGTATACAGGCCATAGTTGCCATGAAAAAACTGATGGTGCTGATTGTGGGCGGTACTGGTATTGATCCACTTGCCGATGGCGCTGCGGTGGAAGTTTTTCGGATAAAGCTCATAGCCCAAATGCCCGTAGACATTGTAGGTGATTTGAAACAGCATGAAGATGGCAAAAGCACCCAAATGAACCGGCATGGCAAAACCCAACACCAAAATGATTCCAGCTTCAATGACCGCCTCTAGAGGGTGGAAGGCGTAGGCGGTCCATGGTGAAGGGTTGGTACTTTGGTGGTGGACCCTGTGCACCGCCTTGAACAATTTGGGGTGGTGCATCAGTCGGTGCATCCAATAGAAATAGGCATCGTGCACCAGGACCATCAGCGGAAAACTTAGGAAGAAGTAAAACCAACCATATTTTTCCACATCCCTGTAATAAAAGGTGTAAGGATCGAGTACCACAAACACAAAGGCTGCCATCGTCGCGAATATCAGGATCGTGATCCCCGAGTAAAGGATATCACGCCCATAATCCCCCAATTTTGGGAACTTACCTTGCATCTTTCGCTGCTGCATGACCCTGTGCAGCAAGAAATAGAACACAAAAAAGGCAATCCCCGCTACGAGGAAATACCGCAGCCCCACTTTTTCAGCGACAAAAAACCATCGGGTAACAAAATCCTGCCACATAGCCAAGTATATCTTGCGGGCCTAAATTAAGCAAAATTGTTTGATGCTGAGCCTTTCCAAAGCGTTGCTGAAGTTGAATTCGCGGACTTGTCGCAGGCGCAGGTTTCGAAGAGTGTTGCGCCAGTGTATGCGCAGTTTCCGATTGGACTTGGACTGGAGATGGACTGTGTTTGGATAGGCCAAGAGTCACCTGGCCATCGGGAGGATGTCAGGTCAAAGTAGGATGATGGTCGGGAGGGAGTCTACTTAGGAATCCGGAAACTAGGATTTAAGATTGAAAATAGGTTAGGATATTGCAAGGTTAAGTTGCTATGGCAATAAATGCACGATTGATCCCGTTCAGGAATTTTGTTACCAGCTTTAATTAAGTGTTTAGAGACTATTTTCTGTTATTGGTGTCCCACAGTACCTGAATATGCAAATGGTCATCATTATCGGGAAAAACACCGCCTAACTGAGGAATGAGTTCCTTTAATCTGGAATCAATCAGGTTTGAACTTGACGTTGATTTGAATTTTGGGAGATCTTGTTTCCCGAAGAATCTTCCTTGAAATGGCAATCCTAAATATATGCCTTTACGATAACTTGATGGTAAGGTCATTAGATAATCGAGGATATTGATCACCATTTCTAATGCACCTGGCGTATTAAATCCTCCTTGCCTATAATTTATATCAATACTTCTGCCTAGGCAGTGACCGGTACATTTCCCGTTATTGCCGATATTTCTGATAAAGCTTCCAATCACTATTTCATGAAAATTTTGCTTCCATGCATTTGTTGCGATGTGTTCAATAATTGGCAGAATTTGGATAAGGCTTTCTTGTGGGTTGATATTGAAAATCCGATTTCCCTTGCTGATTTCCTCAAGTTGTCTCTTTGAATTGAAATTTGAACCGACAATTCCTTGGTCCATGGCTTGTATTACCTTGTCTGCGTACCACTTGTTGAACTCAAACGGATTCTTATCAAACCTATGATTTGGGTTAATTGGGGAGGGGGTAGAAATGAGTGGGTCCTTAGGCAGTCTTAAAATTTGTTTCAAAATTCCCCAAGTCTTTGGGCCCAAAACCCCATCTGGTTGCAAACCATTTTCCCCCTTCCATCTGGCCAAGGCCTTAACAAAAGCCTCTTCTCCCAGACTCACCTTTTCCATACCTGAATAGGGAAGGAGTATTTCGTTAATTTGTTCTTGGTATGCTCCCCAACCAAGATTTTGAGAGTATTTGCGGTTTAAACCAATAGCCTTCTGGTGATTAAATTCGTTCTCTAATTCATTTGAAGTGAAATTTTCTGAAAAAGGGTTTTCTTCAAATTGGTGTATAAAACCCAAATCGTCTTGATCGGAATTTTCAAATCCTGAATCATTAGTCTCATTTTCCTGAAATTCTCTAGAATCAGCGCCATTTGAATCATAAAAGTCAATACTAACCTCAAAGTATTCTTTAACTTTTTTTGGATTCCAAGCTGCGAATTTTTTCAAGGGCTCAAAAAGAGGATATTTGTTAATGTAGTTTTTCCAGGCAGTTTCGATTACGGTCCTGTGATTTGTATTTTTCAAGTAGATATTGACGACATTATCAGGAAACCTATTTTCAAGGTTTATTCCTGCTCGCGTTGGTGTTGGGGTTGCTGAAAAATGAAAAAAGTACCTCTTAAGGTTTAATTCTGTTTTTGAACTCAACCATTTGGCATAATTATTAACCCATCTTCCATTTTTTGAATCCCCGTAAAGACAATCAAAACCCCAGACTTCTGACACATTCTTCAAAAGCTTATTTTCTTGGTTCAAAATTTCCCCCAGAGGCTTTCCTCCACCGGAATGTGCTGCCAGGATAATTCTAAAAGGAAATGAATGAATTGGTATTAAATTACGCTGCCTAAGTTGATCCACACAGGAACTTACATAAGTGTCCAAGCCATAAGGTTTTCCCAGATCACCAAATTCTTTACTTGAAACGAGCCCTAGTGTAGGAGCTAATAATATCGCATTCCCCCTACTATGTTCAAAAAATTCTTTTATTTTGGAATAATTCTCCCAATAAAACTCAATCCCCTCCTTTTTAAATTTTTCTGGACTGTATTTGTCCATATGTCCATGCAGGTAAATTACCAGATCGACAAATGGGGTCCTTTTGTAATTGGTTGGCAGAAACACTCCAGTTTTGAAGGGTAGATTTTTTCCTAATTTTATGGGTACAATAAAGGAAGTGCCACTGAGGTATTTAATGTTTAGGTTATTTTGACCATTTTTTATCTCCAGTTCAAATTCTTTTTGATTTTCTGTGTTTATAAAATTGGGATGTGTTTCATTAGGGATATGAACTGTTAGTTTACCATATGGAAATATTGTTCGAGCATCAAAATGCATTATATCTCCATTGTCTTTTCCAAAATCAATTGCTCCCCAACACAGATTGGCGACACTTCTCAAGGAATAAACTAAATCCTTATCTAAATTTAAAAAACCATTGAGGGGATTCCTATTGCCCGACTTAAATGAACTATGGCCCCGCCAAAAAGTTTGTTCTTTTGTTTCGATCTCTTTCAAATAGATTTTAAAGAGATCATTTAAAAGATAAATTTGGTCAAAAATTAAATTAGTGTTTCCATTATTTTTAATGGCAGACTTTCGGAGTAGATCAGCTATAGAAGTGGCCCCATAAAAATTAATATTTTTTCCAACTTTTGCGGAACATTTTTTCAAAAGGCTTAATAACCTCCTAGAGGTTTGAATGTGTTTTAACAATCTTTCATACGCTTCGTCATACAATTTTTTCTTTTCAAGGAAATTTTTCTCTCCTGGCTTTGGATTAACCGGAAGCCTTGGTTCTTGGCCAATAATCCAAGGATTGCCATGATAGTTTACATCTAAAGCCAATCCATAATTATGCATGCTGTTTGACCCAATTCTACGTCTCCCTCCTTTGTGGTCTTGATTATCCTTGTGACATATTCCCAATTCATCAGAGATTTGTGAAATAGTTTTATTCTTAAATCTATCAAGATTAATGAGATAGTCTTCAGCCAATCTCAATTGTTTCACTAAGGTATAGTGAACAGGTAAATTGAAACTTAAGCCTAAAAAATAGGTATTGAACGTGAACTCATTCCAGTTTGTATGGTCACATTTTTTTGTTCCAATTTGAATTTGAATTTCTCTTTTCTTTATTGTGTCTATTATACTTTTTAGAGGATTAAGTTTCTGGCTTCGATTTTTAAATTCTATAATCCCTAAACTACACAATGTTTTTTCACCTATGATCCCATCGATTTCCTTCGAATTCTTTAATTCATTCAATTTTTTTGAAACAATCTTTTTTTGAAACTCTAAGACAGCGATTACAAAAATTGAGTTAATCACTTCATCTTTATTGATCTCGATTCTATCGAGGTTTTTATTATTGAATTCACTGATCCTTCGTTCGATAATGTTAAAATCAACATATCGTTTCAAATCTGTGACAACATCCAATGGGTTAATTTTAAATTTATTTAAGCTCTCCCGATTTCTCGTGATTAATGATTTAATTCTTTCATGATTTATCTCTATCTCATCAACCTTAACTCTAATGCTAGGTGGAAATCCTGGAGTAGCAACCTCTTTAAAACATATAGGACTGTATTGGAACTGGTAGGTAAAAATGTCTAATAGGTTAGAATAGGTTTTTGGAATGTCAATTTTGGGAATAAAATCAAAAATCTTCACATCCTGATCTTGATCAATTGATTCCTTTTCAGAAAGTTTGCTAAACGGAGTGAACCGTTCCAGATTACCTTGTTTTTCTAGATCGAACGATAGTCCCTTACCATCTTCCTGGAAGTTCTGAAACGGTGATTTCATTGGGGTTTGTTTTTATAAGATGACCAATTACTACCTAGTTTTGAGCTAAACTTTCAGGCACTGATTTTTGGCCATTCAAACTCACCCTACCAGAAATTCCACCTTCCGGATTCTTGATCCGATGTCCAGTAGCATTTTCCCAATTGTTGATGATGTTTAGGAGATCTGTCAATGCTTGTTTTTGAGGATCTGAAGCAACCGGACTGCCCAAGGCGCTCCTGCTTTCTATCGCTTTTTGAATCCAAAGATCAGGCGATGTAAGTTCAAATGTCCCATATTCAATAGCTCTCAATACAGCTGCAGAGGGTCCCGATAGTTCCATCAAGGCCATGGACTTCTTGTGTGCTGGAAGGCCAACTTTTTGACCCAGAATCTCCAATCTTTCCGAAGGAGAGTTGGCTTGGCAACCCAACATGACAATTAGGGGCGAATTGGATAAAAAGACGTACAAAAGCCAATACATCAGGATGACCGAGTTGAACTCTTCCTTTGATAGATTCATATATCTGTAATCAGCAAGGTTGATAAATCCAGATCCCCCTCTTCTTGCCATCAGCATCAGCCGAATCTTGGTGACAATGTTTTTTATTCGTTCGTAATCAGTAGTATTAGCGCCACTTGAGTTGGATGCATTGATATATGCCTGCCACACTTCGGATAAAAATTGCTCGAAAAGAAGAATGAATTCCCGGTTTGCAAATTTTGGCTTATGGTAGACAAACTCATTAGAAGAAGGATTTGTGGGCATACCAAAAGCCAGATCCATACCCAGCAGTCTGAAATATGCATTTCTCCTACTCGCTTCAGGATTTGGTCTTAAGTTGCCGGAATAATTTAGGTAGCTGGTATTAGGAAGAGTTTTGAAGAAGATGTTTTCAGTATTCGTTATCCAATTGAAAGCCTGTTTATGAATCTGATTATTTGCAATGGCCACGCCTAATTCTTCATCATTTCTAAACATAAAAATCAGCTTTTCAACAATTTGATAAATTCTGGTATTTTCCAAAAAGTATGCGTAGATAAGATGGTAGGGAGGGACCTCTTCCAGAGAATAGTCAGGAATTTTTCCATTGATAAGGGATTCCCAATGTTGACTAATACTCTTTTCTAAGTTAGAGCTGTCATCTTCATATATAAATTCTTCCTTACTCGGAGGGTTTTTGCTTCCTCCATAAGAATTGAATAGTTGTTCGATAATTTCCATATTCTTAATTTTAAATGTTTAATATTGGATATAGCCTTCTTACCTTTAAATAAGACCTGCTTCGTCTTTCATAATTAACTTTGTCTTGGCCCACGTCATTTAATTCTACGGATGACATCTTGATTTCCTCTAGTTTCTTAGTGAGTGCCTCAATTTCATTTTGACATTCTGTAAGTCGCTTTGCCAGTTCAGTTACATTTATGTCCTTGACATTCTTTTCATTTACACCCGCCATTTGTTTCTCTAGGCTTGAATATTCGATCCCAAGCTTGTCAAGACATTTTTGGATACTTTCTACACTTTTGCTCATGGTTTTTTAGTTTAAATTTCCTGTATACCCCAATCTAATCATCCATTCCTCTTGCTGTTTATAAAGGCTTTGAAGATCTCCCTGAGCCATTCCTATCTTTAGCCCTCCGAGTGCTAATATCCTAATGCTTTCTTGCCAAATCCAGGCATGCGAATGGTAGAGCGATGGGCCTGCAGACTTTTCAAGGTTAAACAGTTGAGATGGACTTACCTTTTCTGGATCGATCAACTCAGAGAGAGACTTCCCACGAAAGGCGCGGTATCGCTGGTCCAGAATTATCCGAACGGCGGAAGGCAGTGCATCCAAGCATTGATTGACAAAGCGTAGATTTGGATTGGAGTTTAGTTCAGCTCCATATTGATTTAAAAATGATTCCTGCAATTCCTCCCAAGGGCCATGGCCAAACTTTTGTCGGCACATCTCGATATTCATAAGCACCCTGACAAATGCAACCGGGTGGGGATCTTTAGGATGGAAGGCAAGAATTGCATTTGGACTCCCGCTAACTACGTCATGTAAGGCTGCGACAGCGGCATATCCTGTGTGGACAAATGCGTAAGCGTCTGCTGCAATTTCACTCGCCCAGGAAGCAAATGTGTCCGATATATCTTCCGGGAAGTTTTTCAAGCCCATTTTCAAACCTTCCGATAATTCAGCATTCCAATCCAAAATATGTGCAACCTGGTGGCCTGTTTCATGAATGATCGCCGTTGGGCGATACAAATTGTGCTGTGTCACCTTGATAGCTGCAACTCTACTGGTGTTTCCGTCCCATAAACGTAGACCGGACTTAAGAATTGAAGCACCAAGACCTTTTTCCACATAGGTCAATACTAATGGGCATGGGTGCTCCAAATCTTGCAAGATGGACTTCATACTTTTTACACATAGGATATCACATGCTCGAAGTAGAGCAGATACTGTCGGATTGGTTCGGGAATTGATCGCTATCGTATAGAAATGTACTGTTTCCTCCACTCTGACATATCGATTTCTAAGTTCAAATAAGCGATCATTAAGGGAAGATTGAACAGGATGGCGATGAAAATTATCAACCAATGTCTGGGCCATATTCACAAGCCCTTCAAGGCTTTGTGAAAGTCCTTCCTTAATCAATCTAGAAACTTTCTCATCTAGTCCATGCCAGGCATATCCTGAAGCAAGATTCTCAATTTGAGCTAGCCTTAAAGAAGCCTGGAGCCAATGATATACTTGGCGCTTGGACGTGGTTTCTGATATGGTGTAGGAAATCATGACTATTCGAATTTTTTGCCTGGGAAAATTTTGATAGTTGGATTCCTAAACTGCGGAACAGATAAATCTGCTAGAGACCCGAAAGGCCCCTTAGCTAGCATTGTAGAGATGACCTGTCTGAATGTGCTCAATCCGACGATATTTGACCAAGTCACTCTCAATGTTACTCCGTCTTGTGGTTGAGCCTGAGCTTCCTTAAACTCTTTTGCCCTGGTCTTGAAGTATTCTAATACGCCATGGTAAGCTTTTTGAGAAAGTACTTCAACTATTTGTTCAATGATCTTCCTGATCAATGACTGTCCCGCCGATTCAACTAAGTTTGCAAGACCGACAAAGTCTTCCTGCTGGACGTCTCTATAATTAAGGTATAATTCTGGGATCGATTCGTGGACGATCTTAACTTTTGAGGAAATATTTCCCTTCAGCATTTTTTCAAAAACCTTTTTAAAGGAGTTTCTTATGGACAAAGCCGTTCCGGTGAAATCGTTTTTGTTCAATTTCTCCACGATGCGTTTGGCATCCTCTTCACTGAAAAAATAATTGAACTTGATTTCTGCCTTAATGAAGTCAATAACAGCTTGAACATCTGCCGAACGACTTTCAGTAATACTTGAATAAATCGATGAATTTATATGTCTGTGACTAGATCGGTTGACGGCTGGTATCCTTAGTTTGGCTTCCTCTAATTCAAGAAAATAAAATCTTTTGCCATCTTCATTTTGGTACCTGCTTCGGATATCATCCGGACTTACTTCTCTTCCTAAAGTTGGTTCACCAAAAATGATAGTACTTGCTTCCCTGGTAAGAGGCAAAAGCTGGACCCAGGACTTGGGTTGGGATTTGTTCAAACCAGGGATGTTTTCCGCATTACTGATATGGTCTAGCCTTCCACCATTTAAGAGTTCATATAGGTGTACTTTTGCTTTTATTGGTTTATTGGTTTCTATCCCGTATTTATCGGTTAGGAAATTAGCCAGAGGGAGACCTCGAAAAGTCTTTATGACTGCAAGGTTTCTTGGAGGAATAACTACATCAAAAACCCTTGAAAATTTCTTGTATCGTTTACGTGGAGTACTTCTAGGCATGGCAACCCAAAGCCCATTGGTCTTTTCAGACCTCAATTCTTCTTTGATATACTTTGGCGGGAAATTTTCAGAAGCGGCTTTTTCAAATGATTCCAGAAATGCGGAAGCTAGATTCTCATTATCAATTTGGATGCTGTCAAGATTCAAATCCCTAACCGTTTGTTCCAAAGTATTGACGATAGCCTCATACCCTAAATCTGCTCGGTTTTGTTCATGAACCTCAAAACCGATCGCTCCCATACCGAGATCGATAATGCTGGACGCAAGAGGTTTAGTAACCGATTCTGGCACATAGTTTCTGATCAATTTAGCGAGTATATCCGCTAGAAAAGCTATCACTCTTTGTCTTCCAGCAATGTTGATGGCAATCTTGATCGCAGGATGAAGTGCAGCAATTGCAACAGGAAGAAAGTTTTCAATGAGTTGAGTCGGGTCTCCGTCGGGCTCAAGGGATTGTAGACCCTGGATTAGTTTGGATTTTGCCAGATGGAGGCTTTCCCCATCATTTTTGGATACCTGCGGCGAGGTTGCATGTTCATCGAAATATTCAAATTCAAAAGTAACAAGCTCATTGGAACTATGTCGCCCACCAAAGAGATATTGAGTCATTTGGACGTCGAATTCATATTGGATCGCCTCCAAATCGTCAGTTCCCTCAAATTCATAAACTTCAAATTCAAGTTTAAGAAATTTTTTCGCCAGATTTTGAGCATGGGGCTGGAGATTCTTAGGCAATTTACCGATGGAAAATTTGAGTATTCTTTCCAACAATGGTCTAACCAATCCCTTGATTTTTTCGAGGACTTGTTGAATCGGCAATATCTTCCCGACTGCGTTTACCCCCTTTTTAGCGAGCTCAATTCCCTTTTTTGCTACAGACTTGACTTTATCAAAGACTTTTCCGAGAAATTGCTCCTGCGCAGGAGAAAAGCGGATGTGCTCAAATTCCAGGTTTTGAAGGTATAATTCAAATTCAGTTTCACTTGCTTCGGAAAACTGATTTTCTGTAAAGAAATCGGAGACTTTATCGATCATGGCGTGAGTTTCCGTGACAACAGGATCGATATATTTTTTAAACTTGGATTTCACGATTTGGGATTCCCCATCAAAAAATTCAATCTTCACCTCTTCCTCCAAATGGCTTTCGAATTCATGAGCCAAATCAAAAAGGGTCTCAGCAAATTCCCGGTTATTTAGTTCCGCCAAAAGACTTACAAATTCCTCTTGGGCAAGTGAAGTATTCTGCTGAAATAAACCCGGGTTATATGTCCTAGAGAAGGGACTATCCTCCGCCACTTGAAATACGAGCGAGTAATTGGTCTTAAATTCAGACTCCTTCTCGATTGTTTGGCCATAGAGCGTGTCGCTAAAGGGGGTTTCAAACTGTTGAGTAGCCATAATTGTGCCGGTTAAGTACTTGAAAATGTTTTGTGTAAAGGTATTTCGACAACGAGGTCTATGGCAATCACCCAAAAGGGTGATATTTACTTCTCAAAGAAGGATTGATGGTAATAATTGATTAGGGCTGCAGTATTTTTCGCTCCTGTTTTTTCAAGAATATGCCTTCGATGTGATTTGACGGTCTGAAACGATACGAAGAGTCTTTCGGCTATTTCATTTGTCGTCAATCCCTGCATCAATAATGCAAGCACCTCAATTTCTTTACAACTCAGTTTGAAATGTAGCGATGGGGCTGTGCCTTTAAGTAACTTGTTGAGACGAATTTTTGCCCCATCAATGTCCTCAACCTCAAACGCGATCTTTATAACAAAAGAATCTGAAAATTGATGTAGTAGGTCAAGAATCTGTTTTAGCTGTTGCAGCAGCGCTTGCTCTGATTGTTGGTTCCATTTTTCAGCCTCGAAAAAAATCATTTCGAACGAACCAGCTGCTTTTTGGTTGGAAAGAGTTATGGAAACACATGCGGACATTTAAAAAATGTTTATTTATCCAAAACTACTTTTGATTATCTACTTTTCGGTAGCAATATTCAATAAGGATATTTTAAATTTTGGCGGGAATCAATAATCAACATTCATTTACGGACCCCAAGCCATTCCATCCCTCACGTTTCTCTGACTTCCCCAACAAAATTATCTTTTGATTAAAATCAGTAATGAATATATTAGTGTCAAATTGATCTAGGAGGTTTTGTTTTTTTCAAACCAGAAGCATGCAGCACAATTCGAATTTTTCCTTCTTAGAAATTGATTTCCCGATCCTGTTCAATATTGGCCAATCAGCCGAATTTAACCTCCACCAGGATCCAGTCACTTGCATCTTTAAGCTGCGGCAATTTGCCGAACGAATTACCGAGATTTTGTTTGAAGAACATCGCTTGGATTTCCCATTTGAAAATTCCTTTCACAACCGCCTGAAGACCTTGGAAATGGAGCAACTGCTACCAGCCCAGGTAAAGGACCTGATGCACACCATCAAGCAAAAGGGAAATATTGCTGTTCACCAAAACAAAGGCACTGCGGAAGATGCCAGGAATTTGCTTTTTTCGACATTCAAGGTTGCCAAGTGGTTTTATCAGACTTATTCGGAAAAATACGAGGATATCAATGGGATCAAGTTCGTTGTCCCTGAGAAGCTGGATGCCCGTCACGCGCTCTACCTCCTTGAAAAGGATTATGCGGAGCTTCAGGAAAGGTTTGACAGTTTGATGGCCGAGCGGGACAAAACTTCCCTATCTGAGGAGAAAATCAAGGAGATCCAATCCAGATCCCAAATCGCCGCCAGCAAAATCGAGATGTCGGAAGCGGAAACCCGCACGCTCATCGACGAGCAACTCAGACTGGCAGGATGGGAAGTGGACACGAATTCCCTCAACTTCAAGAAAAACAAAACCCTTCCCCAACGTGGGAAAAATATCGCCATCGCCGAATGGCCCTGCGGAGAAAAATGGGCGGACTATGCCCTGTTTGTGGGCTTTGAACTGTATGGAATAGTCGAAGCAAAGAAATACGCATCGGATATTTCCACAGACTTGCAGCAGGCAAAAATCTATGCCGAGCGGCTTACCCAACAGCACGAAGCAACATTGCTGGGAACCTGGAGCGGCTATCGGGCCCCTTTCCTGTTTTCTACCAATGGGAGACCCTACCTCGAGCAAATCAAAACCAAGTCGGGGGTTTGGTTCTTGGATGTACGAAATCCCCATTCCCGATCACGGGCCCTCCAAGGCTGGTATAGTCCGGAAGGTCTGATCAAGCTTTTTGAAAAAGACAAAGCCGCTGCAGAAACCAAACTCCAATCCGAATCGGCGGATTTCCTCGAATCAGAATCCGGACTCGGGCTCAGAAAATACCAAGTGGCAGCCATCACCGCGGTAGAACGAAAACTCATCGAGTCTCCCGAGGACCGACGCATCTTACTTACCATGGCCACGGGAACTGGCAAGACTCGAACCATCATCGGTCTTTGTTACCGCCTAATTCAATCCAACCGCTTTCAGCGAATCCTTTTTCTGGTTGACCGGACTTTGCTTGCAAACCAAGCCATCAATGCCTTCAAGGATAATAAAATCATTGGGCTGAATACTTTCGCTGAGATCTATAATATCAAGGGACTGAATCATATTCTTCCAGAACTAGACACAAGGCTCCATTTTGCGACGGTGCAGGGCATGGTCAAGCGAATTTTCTACAACGAAGGTGAGGATATTCCGCCCATCGATCAGTATGACTGCATCATCGTCGATGAAGCCCATCGAGGCTATTTGATGGATCGAGAAATTGACGAGGAGGATCTGGAATTCCGGGATCAGCGGGATTATGTGAGCAAGTACCGCATGGTATTGGACTACTTCGACGCCTATGCCATTGGCATGACTGCCACACCCGCCCTTCACACGACGGAGATTTTTGGTTCGGCAGTGTATACCTATTCTTACCGAGAAGCAGTCATTGACGGTTATCTGATTGATCACGATCCGCCTATCCTTATCAAAACCAAACTAGGGGAAGAAGGTATCAAATGGGAGAAAGGGGAAAAACCCAAGGCTTACGACAAAGAATCCAACGCTATTTTGGAATTGGAGCAGCTTGAGGATGAACTCAAGATCGATATCGCCGGATTCAACAGGCAGGTGATCACGGAGAATTTCAACCGTACCGTCATCCAGCACTTGGTGAAGGAACTTGATCCCGATGGGGAGGAAAAGACCTTGATATTTGCGGCTACCGATGAACACGCCGATCGCGTGGTTCAATACCTCAAGGAGGAATTTGAAGCCATCGGAGTGGAAGTAGCCGACGATGCCATCCAAAAGATCACCGGCAAATCCTATAATCCCGAAGAGCAAGTAGCCCGATTCAAAAACGAAAAGTACCCCAATATCGCCGTCACTGTGGATCTCCTGACCACGGGGGTGGATGTTCCGGCGATTTGTAACCTGGTTTTTCTCCGAAGGATCAAATCCAGAATCCTTTATGAACAGATGCTCGGACGGGCGACCCGCCGCTGCGATGAGATCGGCAAGGAAGTCTTTCAGATTTACGATGCAGTCAAGATCTACGAGACCTTGGAGGATTTTACCCAAATGAAACCCGTGGTCGCCAATCCCAATGCAAGCTTCCAACAACTCATCGATGAGCTGGATCAAATTGAAAAAGAAGACCGACTCAAGCGGCAGATCGAGCAGGTCATCGCCAAGATTCAACGCAAACGCAAATACCTGAAAGAAGACAAGGAAGAGCGTTTTCGGTACAACACGCGTGGCCAAAATCCAGAAGAACTCATCCAATTCCTGAAGTCCGAGGGCTCCAAGAAGGCCGTGGAAAAAATCAAATCCATTCCCGGACTTTGGAAATTTTTGGACGAGTTAAAACCTTCGCCTACAGGAACCTTGGTCTCCGATCATGAGGATCGCCTTTACGGAATCGAGCGGGGCTATGGAAAAGGGCAAAAACCTGCCGATTATTTGGATAATTTCGCCCAGTTCATTAGGGAAAACCAAAACCGCATCGAGGCACTGAAGATCGTGACGAGCCGACCAGCCGAACTCGACCGAAAGTCTTTGAAAGAACTGCTGTTGGCCTTGGATCAGGCAGGCTTCAATGCGCCCATGCTGAAATCCGCCTGGAAGGAAGCCAAAAACGAAGACATTGCCGCGGACATCATTTCCTTTATCCGTACGCTTTCCTTGGGGAGTTCCCTGGTCAGCCACGAGGAGCGGATCAAGCGGGCGGTGGAGTCAATCCGAACCATGAAAGCCTGGAACAAAATCCAACTCAAATGGATCGACAGATTTGAACTGCAACTGCTGAAAGAATCGATTTTAAGAAAAGAAGACTTGGATGCCCCGCCATTTAATGAGGCCGGGGGATTTGAGCGATTGAATAAATTATTTGAGGATCAACTCGAGCAGGTAATCGCTCAGCTGAACCAAAATCTATATGCCTAACATACAATGAGTGCTGAGCAAATTGCCAAGAAGCTGTGGGAACTGTGCAATGTCCTCCGGGATGACGGAGTCACCTATCACCAGTATTTAAATGAACTGACCTATATCCTGTTTTTGAGATTGTCGGAAGTTAAGAAGTTTGATCAGGATATTCCCGAGCAGTACCGCTGGACCAAGCTCAAGGAGATCAAGGACAACAAGGAGCTCTTTGACACCTACCGGGATTTGCTGGCCAATCTGGGTACCCTTTCCTCCAATGAGGCGATCACCGAGATCTACACCAATGCCTCCACGACCCTGCGCAAGCCTGTCAACCTGCGGACCCTGATCACCAATATCGATCAGATCGACTGGTTCGAGGACGAGGAGCAGGACAAGATCGCGAGCATCTACGAGGAACTCCTGGAGAAAAACGCCGGGGAGAAAAAGAGCGGCGCTGGGCAGTACTTTACCCCAAGACCCTTGATCAATGTGATGGTGGAGCTTTTGGCACCCAAAGTGGGAGAAAGATGGAATGACCCGGCAGCGGGAACCTATGGTTTTATGATCGCGGCGGATGAATACCTCAAGCGAAAGACCGACGATTACTATGCCCTAAGTGCCAAGGAAAAAATGTTCCAAGTCTACGAGGCCTTTTCCGGCTGCGAACTGGTACAGGATGCCCACCGACTGGCCTTGATGAACGCCAAGCTGCATGGGCTGGAAAGCAAAATCGCCATGGGCGATACCTTGACCGAACTAGGAAAGGAATTCAAAAACTTCGACGGCGTACTGGCCAATCCTCCCTTCGGTACCAAGCAGGGCGGAGAGCGACCCACCCGGGATGACTTTACCATCAAAACTTCGAACAAGCAGCTCAACTTCCTGATGCATATCTATCGCTCCCTGAGACGGGATACCGGTACGGCGCGGGCAGCGGTGGTGCTGCCGGACAACGTGCTCTTCGAAGATAACGACGGGCAAAAGATCCGCCGTGACTTGATGGATAAGTGCGACCTGCATACCGTCCTGAGACTGCCCACGGGGATATTCTATGCGGCGGGGGTCAAGACCAATGTGCTCTTCTTCACCCGTGGCAAAAAGGAAACAGGAAACACCCAACGGGTATGGTTTTATGATATGCGGACCAATGCCCCGAGCTATGGAAAGCGCACTCCCTTTACCCGGGAGGCCTTTGCTGACTTTGTGAAAGCCTATACCGGAGGGATCCCACTGGAAGAAGTGCGGGAAGCCTATGCCGGAGAAATCGACGATGCCAAGCGAAAAGCCATAAATGATCCAAGATGGCAGGTCTTTACCCGGGAGCAGATTGCAGCCAAAAACGATTCCCTGGATATCGGCCTGATCGAGGACGAGAACATCAGCAAAAACTCCGACTTGGGCAATCCCTTGGCCATCGCGCGGGAAGCCGCCTCCGAATTGGATGCAATCAAAAGAGAGTTGGATCAGATAATCGGACTGTTGGGATGAGCGTGGAGAAATTGCCGAAGGGGTGGAGAAAACTCACTATTTCAAAGATTGGAAAAGTGGTAACTGGCAATACACCTTCAAAAAGTAATCCCGAATTCTTTAATGGAAACATTCCTTGGGTTAAACCGGGAGACGTAAAAAAAAGCAGGATAGTTTTTCAAACTGAGGAAACCTTAACTGAGCTTGGAGCTGAAAAAGCAAGGTTGATTCCTCCTGGGTCAGTCATAGTCACTTGCATTGGAGACTTGGGAAATATCACTGTCGCAGGAAAAGAATTAGCAACAAATCAGCAGATCAACTCTATTGTAGTTGATGAAAAAATAGCTGACTTTAAGTACATATACTATTGGTCTTTAACCTTGAAAGGCTGGTTGATTGAAAATTCAACTTCGACTACAATTTCAATGGTAAATAAATCAAAATTTGAAAATGCCCCTGTAATCCTTCCTCCCCTCCCAGAACAACAGCGGATTGTGGCGAAGTTGGATGCGGTATTTGGACATTTGGATCGGGTGCAGGAAAAGCTGGACCGAATACCCGAGTTACTAAAAAACTTCCGTCAGCAGGTCCTGACCCAAGCGGTGACGGGGGAGTTGACGAGGGAATGGAGAAAAGGGAAGGATTTCGGGGAATGGGAGGAAACTACAATCGGTGAATTATTTGAAGTTAAAACTGGAGGTACTCCACGAAGGGGCGTTAAAGAGTATTATGATGGTGGAACTATTCCTTGGGTTAAATCAGGTCTAGTTAAAAATGAGCTAATTTTTGAAGCAGACGAATTCATTACAGATTTGGCAATAAACGACTCAAATGTTAAGATTTTCCCGATTGACACTCTTTTAGTTGCAATGTATGGTGAAGGCAAAACCAGAGGGCAGGTTGGATGGCTTAAAATAGAAGCTACAACGAACCAAGCGATTGCCGCATTAGTAAATGAAACAATGCCAATCCACACCCGAACCTATGTCTTTTACTATTGCTTAAGTCAATACAATGATATTAGAGCTAAAGCCGAAGGAGGAAATCAACCAAATTTGAATTTAAGCAAAATCAAAGAGTGGGAGATTTCTGTTCCGCCTGAAGCAGAACAAAAGGAAATTGTTTCACGCGTTGATTCCCTTTTTAACATAGCCGACAAAATCGAATCCCAATATCAAAGCCTAAAAGCCAAGATTGATCAAATGCCACAGGCGATCTTGGCGAAGGCATTTCGTGGGGAGTTGGTCAGGCAGGAAGTGAAGGAGTATGTGAGGGAGATTGGGGAATTGGGGATGGTGGCGGAGGGGATGGAAGATTATGGGAAAGAGTAGATTTTTGATAAATGGTTTGATTAAATTAACCTATTGCTTAATTTTGACGTGAAAAGAAAGGCAGAACTGATCAAAGTTTCGAAAGATGGAAAAAAAGCTCTTTACCTGGACGAGGAAAATTCTGGGGAAATCATGGCTTTTTTGAAATCAGATTCGGCAAACTTAAAGAAGTTCAACACAGCCGTCGAAATGATTTTAAACCACCAAGCTCCTAGGGATTTGTACGACAAGGAGGATTTTGAAAAAGGTTGTGAAAAGGTTACCGCTATTAAACTGTTTAAAGGGAAGAAAAATCCCAGAATCTATTGCCAGCAATTTGCTGATGGCGACACGGAGCGATTTGTCATCATTGGGATAGAACTTCTAGAAAAGAAGAAATCCCAAAAACTGACATCGACAGAAAAAGCAATTATCAGAAGAGTGTCCAAGTACGAATACGACTTAAACCCTTAATCATGACAGATTCTATCAAAAATGAATGGGAAAATCTCTTCAATGAGATTTCTTATGAGGACCGCGTTTCCTCTTTGGCCGATGTATTGGCTTTACAGTTTTTGGGATTGGTAGATCGAAAGATGGAGCTTGAAAAAATCTCCAAAAAGGAGTTGGCCGAAAAAATCGGAACCTCAGCATCCTTCATTACCCAGTTATTCCGTGGGGATAAGAAGCCCAACTGGAATATTCTGGCAAGAATGTCCATGGAGTTAGGTCTGGAATTTAAAGTCATGACCGAGGAACTTCTCCAGGACAAAGTTCAGGAGGAGCTTATGGCTTATCATCAGCGATGGTCAAAGACCCAAGAGTACCTAAAATTAAAAAACCAAGTCACTAATCCTCATACGGTAATGGCGGTAAGCTATGCTGATCAGGATTCAATCGCTATGGCCGGATGAAAGCTAAATTTTCCCCTCTACAATTATTGGATTTCAAATTATTGGAGTCACACTACGAATTTATCGTCCCGGAAGAAGAGGGCTTCAATGTTAAAGACCTTTTTCAGAGCTATTCGGTTGACATTGATTTTGGAATGGGAAAAACAGATGGGGAGGGTGAAATCCAACTATTTACCAAAATCGAAGTGAATTTTGGAAAGAAGAAATCTTTGCCCGGATATAAATTAATGGTTGAAGGAGGAGGAACATTCCGAATTCAAGATCCTGAAAATGTAGATGAAGGGTTGAGAAATAATCTTAGCCAGTTTTCTACCCTGAACATGATGATCAATAACCTCAGAAACATCATGTATCAAATCACCAACCTTGGACCTATGGGAGGGTATTTATTGCCTCCGATCGATATTTCGCAGTTGTTGAGAGATAAGGCCGGGGAACTAGAAAAAGAGAGCTAGCGATTTTCAAACCTTAAGTATGCATGGGGAAAAGCAAAAAAGCAATTCAAGAATGGAGAGAATATAGATTATCAATTCTCGAACAGAAGGCTAAAAGTGATGATGACTTTGAAAAATACATTACGTTCATATCCTCAGGAGCCCTTATCATCACACTTACTTTTGTGGAGAAAATCAGTCCTCTCGATCATTCTACCCATAAATGGATTCTAATAGCTGGTTGGGGATTTCTGGCTTCAACTCTATTGATCAACCTAATTTCCCACTATTTATCAAGCCGATTCAATGAGAAGACTATTCAGAATTTAGACGAGGGAATGGTCCATGATAAACTCACTTGTAAAATAAAAGACAGGAACAATGTGATTTCAGTATTGAACATCATCTCAATTATTTCACTTGGAATTGGCATAGCAAGCATCTTACTATTCGCAGCAATAAACGCTTATAATCATGGCTAAAGAACATCGTCCACAACCAATTATCAAACCAGCAAATCCAGACAAAGGGAACAAAGGCCGAACAATCCCTACCCCTCCGGCTAAACCAGCGCCTCCTAAAAAGTAGCTATATAGCTGCTTTAATTTGGCACTCATACTCTCCCGACCTCCTAACTGTGATTCTACTCTTTACTCCAGGTTAATGTATTTTTTTGATATGCAACCTGATACAAATACTTTATCGAATCCTCCACCCTAGTCTTCAATTTCAGAAGCTGATCATAGGAATATCTTCCGGCGGAGCCATGAGTCCCTTCATTGAATTCTCCAAATAGATTCATTACGTCATCAATATTTGATTCGGTAAAATCTGCCAAAGCATCACGTTGATTTAGATGGAGTATGTATTCAATTTTTGATCTCCTCGTCGGCTCACCTTTATCAGTTAACTTTACGGAGCTAAAGTTTCTTTTAACCTCATCATCAGGAGCCTTCAAATTAATGAGCTGAATTATTACTTCTCTGGAACTGGTACAAAAATGCCTTGCAGCATCCGGATTATGCGGACTAAGTGAGAATATGGCTCCCTTCCATCGATTATCAAGATCCTCAGATATTACTTTTAGCTCGTAGGATATGGTTGAAGTGATCGCTGGGCCAATAAATTGACTAGACTCAGCTGGTACTTGTAAGGAATTTGAAAGCTCAGCACTATTGGCGGCTTCTCTTTCTGCCAGGTCAATCCAATCCCCATAACTGTCATTTAAATACCCTGACTCATAGCGATTATCCAATTGCTGGTAACTTTGATAGAGTCTGATCGCCGATGAGCTGGTAACTGAATACCGCATTGATGCCTGTGAATTCAACCTTGCTATCGCTGAATTCAATCTTTGCCGATTTGCTCTAACTCTGGCATTATGCTGTCTAACGGCCTGATTATAGGTATTTACAGCTTGGGTGACTTTTCGATTATGATCTCTAATTTGCTGATTTAACTTATTGATAGCACTACGTTGCTGGTTTTGAATTTGATTGATTTTGCTTCTGAATTGAGCAGCGTTGAATTTTTTGGCCATTTTTATTTCAGTTAGTAGTTAGTCAAAGAGAATAAAAGAAGGGGCTATTACCCCTTCGGTGGAAATGGATCATTTCCAAATGAATCGCGTTCTCGAATCCGTCCATTCCTTCCATGGATCAGTAGTTCGGATTGCTGGTTCTGAGCGATTTCCCGAGCTATCTGAATAGCCTCCCGTTGCGTCTCGGTAACTCGTGTTACCTTTCCATTTCCTTCACCTCTGACAGCCCAGCCGTCTGGATGTGTGACTACGTGTTGATTTTTACCTTTTGCCATTTTTTAAATTGTTTAGTGGTAGTTGACAATAATCAAAAAAATATCCAATTTTGTCAATTGAGTTCCAAACTGGATAAATTTTCTAAAAACTCACCTTTTTAGGTCATTTTGTCAGATTTTTAGGCATTTACTGACTTGACCGTTTGTCATATTCAAGTGACAGTTAACATATTTTTACATTAAAATGTAAATTATGGCAGTAAATTTGTCAGCATAAGCTTACATATAAAAACCCAAATCATGAACTACTTTGCCGAACGCCTCAAATCAGCCCGCCTGATGAATGGACTTTCCCTACAGGGCTTGGCTGATAAAATTGATAATCGGATCACCAAGCAGTCCCTAAGCAAGTATGAGTTGGGACAGGTTATACCTGACAGTGAAATGATCGGAATCCTATCCGAAGCATTGGGCGTACGGCCAGACCACTTTTTCTCCGATCAGGTGCTGGAGTTTGGAAATATCGAATTCCGCAAACTGGAAAGCTATCCAGCTAAAGAGCGAACCCGAATCGTGGAAATCGCCAAAGACGAATTGGGCAGATATCTGGAACTCGAGCAGATTCTGGGAATAGAAACCCGGTTTGACAATACGGTTAGTGGTATTTCTATTCAGTCAATGGAAGACATTGAACTGGCGGCTCAGACTTTACGAAACCATTGGGGGTTAGGAACCGGACCACTTTCGAACGTGATCGAGCTTATGGAAGACCATCATGTGAAAGTGTTGGAAATTGAATCCACCGAGGAATTTGACGGTTTTTCTACCTGGGTCAATGGGAAAAGTATCCCATTGATCGTCCTCAATAAAGTCAAGCTGAATGATGCTCCTGACCGGAAGCGATTCACCGCCTTGCATGAGTTGGCACATTTGATTTTGGAAGTAAATCACCATCCTGAAAAAGAGAGGGAGAAATTCTGCCATGCCTTTGCCACTGCGATGCTGATTCCCGAAGAACGCCTTAGAATCGAGTTGGGAGGCAAGCGCAGCAAGCTTTCTTTCCATGAGTTGGCGGCCATCAAGCAGCAGTATGGGATTTCCATGCAGGCCTTGGTCTATCGGGCGAAGAATCTCGGCTTGATCTCAGATAATTACTTCAGGCAGTTTTATGCGGTCTTTAGTCAATTGGGCTATCGTAAAAACGAGCCTGTAGCTTATGAAGGTGCGGAGCATTCCAACCGCTTTTCCCAATTACTTTTCCGGGCTTTGGCAGAGGATTTTATTTCCATGAGCAAGGCTGCGGCATTGAAGAATCAGAAACTGGCGGAATTCAGAAAGGAAAACATGGTCATTTGATGCGAGTAGCGGTTACGGATGCGTGTATTTTTATAGATCTGATCGAGCTGGATATGATCACTTCGTTTTTCCAGCTTGATCTTGAACTGCATACCACCGTGGCCGTAATCAATGAACTCTATCCAGAACAAAAACAAATTCTGGAAGCCTACGGATCCGTTGGCAAACTCTATGTGCATAATCTAAAGGACGATGATTATCAGGAAATGAAGCAGATTTCTTTTCCTCGAGGCCTTTCTCAGGAAGACCGCTCGGTACTCTATTTGGCGGGGAAACTTGGAGGCGCGATCGTCATTAGCAGTGATAGGATCGTTCGTGACTTTGCCGGGAGACTCCAACTTCCCTACCATGGGATTTTTTGGATTCTTGACCAAATTGTGGCCTCGGAGCTAATATCAAAAGCCAAGGCCCGGGAAATTCTGTCCGACATGCCAAAGGTTAACGCCATGTACGAGGCTACGTTGCTAAAGAACGAGGTCGAAACAAGGATGGCTAAATGGAAGTAGCACCCCGTCTTGATTTTTCAAAAATATTCGAGGCCATTTTCAGATTGTCCTTTTCCCTTCGATTTGACATTCTCAGCATCCCATTCCAATGGTAAGCCCACCGTCTCGGCACAGTGGTCGCACCGTGGTGGCACAATGTTCCCACTGTGTCCCAATCGCTGCCCCAACCAACTCCACCCTACCTCCGATTATCGGTTCGCTTTATGCGCTTTGAGCGTTTTGTGCGCGGTTTCACTGGCTTGGGCGTTTGCAATTTATTCTATCTGAATGCCTGAAGTGAGTCACTGCGATCTTCAACGGAACAGCCTTAGTATAATGCCTCATACAACCCTGTATTTCCCTAGTACCAGTCCAGTACCAAACTACCACCAACCTAGTAGCAAAGTAATACCAGTCTAGGTGCAAAGCAGTATCAAAGCAGTACCAAAGTAGGGGATAAGTAGACCTTACTCCATGGTCCAAAGTTATGTCTCGGGATCGCGCCTACAACAATCTTGGGGGTATGTTCATGAAATCCACGCAACCTCAAATCCCCGTACTTCCCAACCTCCCTACTTCCCAATCTCCCATCCGCCAAAACAAAAAAGCCGGCAGGTTTTCCTGTCGGCTTTTTGTAAATGTCATGTCGGTGTGATACCTATCTGTTTTCCACGAAGTTTGGCAAAAAGAATTTGCCTTCGGTCAGCAACATAGCGGTCCTGTCGGCAAGTGGCGTAGTGTTGTCAGAAAGATCAAACAATACGCCTTCGAAAGTGCCAGTGGTGCCTTCTGTGGTGAAATCAGTCAAGCTGAGGTTACAGTTGTCTCGGGCTCCGGGGTTTTGCGAACGGAGCAAAGTGGCGCCCCAAGCCTTCCCATTTTCGTCAAAATAGATCATGGTCATTCTCGGTGAAATCCTCCCCTGTACCACAAGCTCCTCTTGCATTTGATAAGTGAGGCCCAATTCCAAGCGTTCTAAGGTGCGAAGGGAAATGATCACCGAGTTTTTTTCCGGGTCGCTCCCCGTTACCATCGTCCAAATGGCCAAACGTATACCTGAGGCCACATCGTCGATAAAAACAATATTTGCGTCGTTGGAAGCGCTGAAGCGCTTCTCCACGCCATTGATCTTGAAGCTGTAATTGTAATCCGGCCTATCGGGTTCTTTTTCGCAGGAAGAAGCGGCAAAAAGGACCAAGAGGAGGGAAATGATTTGGGTAATTCTTTTCATAGTGGAGTATTGAGGTGCATCTAAAAGACGCAGCGGATGAGTGGGGGTTGCAAAGAACGGCACAAAAATAGGAATTTTTTCAAGTATTGGATTTTTTTATGAAAGGTTACTTCGTGGGACAGATGCTGAAATACTTCGGCCAAATGTCGACACCTTCCCAGTGGCTCCTATTTACATGCCCATTTTTTGGAATTCTCTTGCTTGCTTGAAAAGAAAAATCCCGGCGGATTGGGCCGGGATTTTGGTTTTTTATTTCCTCTGGATCAACTGAAGTAGGCTTTCAACCCTTCGAGTCTGGCTTCCAAAGCTGCCTCAACTTTCTTGTAGGAGCCTTTGTCGGGCAAAGGCTGGTTAACAGAGAAGTAATATTTGATCTTGGGTTCCGTGCCTGATGGACGGGCGGAAATCTTGCTGCCGTCTTCCAGGTAAAACTGGATGACGTTGGATTTGTCCATCTTGAGTGGGCTTTCGGTGCCGTTTTTAACGTCGTAGACTTTGCTTTCCTTCACGTCCACGACCTTCACCACCTTTACGCCGTTCATTTCCGTCGGGCGGTTGGTGCGGAATCCTGCCATCAGGGCTTGGATCTGCTCGGCACCGTCTTTTCCTTTTTTGGTCACAGAGATCAATGACTCCTTGTAGAAGCCAAACTGCATGTAGATTTCGGCCAAAACATCCTGCACGGTTTTCCCTTGGGTCTTGTAATAAGCCACGATTTCGGAAACCATGGCACAGGCAGAGACACCATCCTTGTCACGGACAAAATCACCGACCAAGTAGCCGTAGCTTTCTTCGCCGCCGCCGATAAATTGGTCTTTTCCTTCCAGATTCCGGATGACCTCAGCAATATTCTTGAATCCTGTCAAGACAGAATAGCAGGTCACACCAAAGCCTTTGCATATTTCATCAATCAGCTCGGTCGTCACGATGGTATTGACCATGAATTGCTTTCCGTCAAGCTTGCCCTTTTCCTTCCATTTGCTCAGCAGGTAGTAGGTGAGGAGTGAACCTGTTTGGTTGCCGTTGAGCAACTCGTAGCCTCCTTTGCCATCAGGCACACAGGCAGCGTAGCGGTCGCCGTCCGGGTCACAGGCAAGCACCAATTCGGCCCCCGTCTTTTTCCCCAATTCGATCGCCATTGTAAGTGCTTCGGCTTCCTCGGGATTGGGATAAATCACCGTGGGGAAAGTACCATCCGGTTTTTCCTGTTCCTTTACCACATGCACGTTTTCAAAACCAAAGGCCCTGAGTGCGGCAGGGACCATTTTGCCTGAAGCACCATGAATGGGTGAAAACACGATCGGCATGTTTTTCTGCTTTTGGATCGCATCGCCCGAAAGGCTGAGTGTTTTGACCAAGTCGAGGTAAATCTTGTCAAAATCCTCCTCGATGTACTCAATCAAAGCATCGTTTTTGTTCCAATTCACGTCATCGAAAGAGGTGATTTTTTGTACTTCGTCGATGATGTTTTTGTCGTGAGGGGCGACTACTTGACCGCCATCGTCCCAATAGGCCTTGTAGCCGTTGTACTCTTTCGGGTTGTGGGAAGCGGTGACCATGACGCCACTCTTGCACCCAAAATGCCGAATCGCAAAGGACAACATCGGCGTGGGCCTGAGTTCGCGGAAGTATTTCACCTTGATCCCGTTGGCAGTGAAAATATTGGCGGTGGTGTCGGCAAATAGTGTATTGTTGATGCGGCAGTCGTGGGTGATGGCCACTTTGATTTCCTCGTTGGGAAAGCATTTGAGCAGGTAATTGGCCAGACCTTGGGTTGCCATGGCGACGGTATAGACGTTCATCCTGTTGGAACCCACGCCCATGATGCCGCGCAGGCCGCCGGTGCCAAATTCCAAATCCCGGTAAAAGGAATCAATCAGCTCGGTCTTGTCAGCGGCTTCCAAAAGTGAACGAATTTCCGCTTTGCTTTTCTCGTCAATGTTGCTGTGCAGCCAGCTTTCGGCTTTCGCCAAGATACTTGGATCTATTGTTGTCATTTGTTAAAAATTTTGTAATTGGACGTTCTAATTTATGGAATTCGGGTAAATAACAAGAAGGGAAAACAGAAAACCTTGGGCATTTCACGAATAATAGAGCTTGCCATATGTAGTCTGGTCAGAATCCACAGATCTTCGCTCAATGCCACTTCAAAGAAACGGCGATGCGCCATTGCTGATCACATCGCCACTTGTTTTCTCTCTTTGGAAACAGTTTTTCAAAACTAAAGACTTGTCCCGATCTCAAATCTTGAATCTAAAATCTCAAATCTATTTTAGAGATTTCCTCTTAGCGCCTGTTCCCTTTCTATCGATTCAAAAAGCGCCTTGAAGTTTCCTTTTCCGAAGGACTTGGCGCCTTTGCGTTGGATGATTTCATAGAATAGGGTAGGTCTATCCTGGACGGGTTTGGTAAATATCTGAAGCAGGTACCCCTCCTCATCCCTGTCAACAAGGATATTGAGGTCCTTGAGCGGCTGTAGGTCTTCTTCGATCTTGCCGACCCGTTGCAACAGGTCATCGTAGTAAACGGCCGGTACTTCCAGAAACTCAACTCCCCGTCTTCTCAATTCCGAAACGGTATGCACGATGTCGTCGGTTGCGATCGCCATATGCTGCACGCCGGGCCCGTTGTAGAAGTCGAGGTATTCCTCGATTTGGGATTTCTTCTTTCCCTCCGCCGGTTCATTGATTGGGAACTTGATGTAGCCGTTCCCGTTGGAAACGACTTTGGACATGAGGGCGGAGTATTCAGTGGAAATGTCCTTGTCGTCAAAAGTCAACAGCAAGCTGAATCCCATAACTTTTTCATAGAATTCAACCCACTTATTCATCTCGCCCCAGCCTACGTTCCCCACGCAGTGATCGATGTACTTGAGGCCGATTGGGGTGGGTTTGTATTCGCTTTTTCTGGGCTTGTAGCCGGGCAGGAAGACGCCTTTGTAATTTTTTCTTTCGACAAATGTATGGATCGTCTCACCGTAGGTCCTGATGGAAGCGGTGACGACTTCGCCATGTTCGTCACTCATGACTTTTGGTTCGGCGTAAGGTACCGCGCCACGCGTCACGGTCTCGATAAAGGATTGGGCGGCGTCATCCACCCACAGCGCGAGGACTTTCACGCCGTCGCCATGCTTTTTGATATGGTCGGAGATGGGATGGTTTTCCTGCAGGGGGCTAGTCAGCACCAACCTGATTTTATCCTGTTTGAGTACGTAAGAAGCACGGTCACGGAGGCCCGTTTCGGGACCCGCATAGGCTACTAGTTCGTAGCCAAAGGCGTATTGGTAGTAAAGGGCGGATTGCTTGGCGTTGCCGACGTAGAGTTCTACATAGTCGGTCCCGTTGATGGGGAGAAAGTCCTTTTTCATGGTGTTATACTTGGGTTTATTTGGCGGTGTAAAGGTAGGAATTCTGGCCAAATATTATTCGGTGGGCAACTTTCAATATTTTACAAAGCCAAAGTCATTGTAGCGCTCCTTTTTGGGCGCCAAGAATTGGCATTTGTAGGTATCGGAATACTGGCCAGGAATTATTCCTGCGGGTTTTTATTGAAAAAAAGACTGATCCAAGCCAAATAAAGCAGCGACACCAGCCATGTCCCAAAGAAATCCGTGTTGGAAGAAACAACCATCAGCAGTAGATACCAAATCGGCCCAAACACAAATCCGATCAAGAACTTAAAGGTAGCCACAAAAACCTTGTCTTTGATTTTTGGCCCGGCATACAGCCATAAGCCGTAAAGCGGGAAATGGCAGATTTTCATCAGTTTGTTGGCCAAATAGGGCTTGGAAACCCGCTTCGGTTCTTGTTTTTCTTTTGAATTTAAGGCTGCTGCGACCGCTTCCGGGGATGTCAGATCCACATTTTGGACAATCAACCGCTGAAGATTTTCCTCATAATGATCCCCATCCGGAATATGGGCGATAAGGGGTTGAAGGGCTTCTTTGCCCGCTTTGATCAAGCTGTCAAAGTTGGGATAGTGGTCCTTGGCGGCAAAAGCTTTTCCGACGATGATGCGGACTTTGCTTCCCGACGATTTGTGGTTGCTGTAGTTGATGCCTATCGGGAGGATTTGCAAATCGAGATTCGGGTCAGACTCCAGGGCCTGAAATGCGATCCGAGCAAACCCTTTGCGCAGCGGTCGCAGGTTTCGCTGATGGGAATGTCCGCCCTCCACAAAAATCAGTACGGAGCCCTTTTTCCTCAGAATCTGCACGCTGCGGTCGAAAGTTTCTTTATTTTTTTCCATGTTTTCGACGCCGTCCCGGACTCGGTAGACGGGAATCATGCGGATGAAATCAAGGAGTTTGGCAAAAAGGGGCTTTTTGAAGACCGAGGCCCGGGTCAGAAAGTGGGGCTTGAGCTTGGTCTGCGTGGCAATCAATAGTGGGTCCACCAAGGCGTTCTGATGGTTTGCGAGTATGATGACGGCCTTGTTTTTGGGGAGATTTTGTTTGCCTTCGACGAGAATTCTGTGGTAGTAGCCATGTAGGGCTATCTTCACCAAAAGTCTAAGTATCGCGTTGAAACCGTTTTTCATATTGGAATCTTCATTTGGGAAAACACCCAGGATCAAATCCTCCTGAAATAGGCAGTGACGGCAAATCCCGAAATGATATGCCAGATTCCCCACCATGCCGCTATGATGGCCATGCCGCCCAAACCGTCAAAATAGGTAAAAATGAGCACCAAAGCCAATCCGGAGTTTTGGATGCCGGTCTCGATGGTGAGTGTTTTCGTCTCAGCAATTCCCAATCTCCCAATTTTGGCGACACCAAAACCTGCTGCCAAGGCTGCAAAGTTATGTGCCAACACCCACAGGAAAATCAGGGAAATGAATTTCAGGAAAAGGTCATAATTGCCCAGAAAGGCGATGACCACAAAGCCCGCGAAGATGAGAATGCTGAGCGGTTTGAGGATTTTTGTAGCTTTTTCGGACCATTTGGGCCATTTGCTATTGACCAACATGCCCAATATCAAGGGAATTCCCAATATCAAGGCAACCGTTTGGAAGACTTCGAAATAGGAAAGGGAAATGCTTTTGAGCATGGTGGCCGTGGGCTCGTAGAAGCTTGCCCAAAGCGCAAAGTTGAAAGGAGTAAAGAAAATCGATCCACCGGTGGAAAAGGCCGTCAGCGACACGGAAAGGGCCGTGTTTCCCCGAGATAGATGGCTGAGAAAATTGGAGACGTTTCCTCCGGGGCAGGCTGCCACCAAAAACATTCCCAAGGCGACGGAGGCGGGCGGGTTGATGATCAGGACCAAAAGCCAAGTCAAAAACGGCAAAACGAGGAACTGGGCTACGATTCCCAACCAAAAGGCTTTTGGCTCTTTGAGAATATATTTGAAGTCGGCGACCCGGAGTTCGAGCGCCACGCCAAACATGATGATCGCCAACGTGATGTTGAGAAGAAGAAGGGAATCTTGGTTGAAATTCAGGACACTGTTGTCCAAGTCCTCGAGCATGGGCAGCTATGGTTGATTTGGGATAAATCGAAATGTACTGAAAAGAACAATTCAATTATTCAGGTGGATTTGATTTTTCGCCTTTTCGTCCGCCCGCCTTACTCGTAATTCATGATTCGACATTCATCATTCGAAATTTCCCCACTTCCTTACTTCCCTACATCCACACATCCCTACTTCCTTACACTTCCTTCACCTCTGCGGTCAGTTTCTGTAGCGTCGCTTTGGCGTCACCGAAAAGCATCCTGGTTTTGGGGTAGAAGAACAGCTCGTTTTCGATACCCGCGTATCCTGCCGCCATGCCCCGCTTCATCACGATGACATTTTTGGCTTGGTCCACGTCCAGGATCGGCATGCCATAGATAGGAGAGGAGGGGTCATTTTTCGCCGCGGGGTTGACGACGTCATTGGCACCGATGACGATAACCACGTCTGTATTGGCAAATTTGTCATTGATTTCTTCCATTTCCTGAAGCCTTTCATAGGGGACATCAGCCTCTGCGAGCAGCACGTTCATATGGCCCGGCATCCTTCCTGCCACGGGGTGGATGGCATAATTTACCTCCACACCTTTTTCTGAGAGGAGTTTTTCAAGTTCGTGGCACACATGCTGGGCTTGAGCAACAGCCAAACCATACCCTGGAACGATGACGACGCTTTGGGAATAGGAAAGCAATACAGCAGTATCGGAAATTGAAATCTCGCGGACGGTTTGGTCGCCGGGGCCTGTTTTGGCACTACCACCTGCACTTCCGCCAAAGGCTCCCAAAAGCACGTTGGTCAGTGACCTGTTCATGGCGTTGCACATCAGGATCGTAAGGATCGTGCCGGCCGAACCTACGAGGATACCTCCAGTCAGCATGGCTTTGTTGCCATACAAAAAGCCACCGAAAGCTGCCGCCATTCCTGTAAATGAGTTCAGTAAAGAGATCACGACGGGCATATCGGCACCGCCAATAGGCATGACAAACAGGATTCCATACACCAAGGCCAATCCCAACAATACATAGAACAAAACCGGGCTCGAACCACTCACCATTTGAATCAAAATCATCACAACGATCGTCCCGAGCAAAATCATGTTGACGGCTTGATTGAAGGGAAGCACTTTGTCTTTGATTTTGCCCTCCAACTTTCCATATGCAATCAAAGAACCTGAGAATGAAACCGAGCCGATCAAAAGTCCCAAGAGCATCACCAAAAGTTCGCCATCAAATCCGGTCACCGTGGCATGCTGATGGTGCTGGAATTCGATGATCGCGATCAAGGCTGCGCAGGCACCCCCCATTCCGTTGAAGAAGGAGACCATTTGGGGCATTGCGGTCATTTGCACCCTTTTGGCCATGATCGTCCCGATGATCGTCCCGATGACCAAGCCTAGGAAGATAAGTCCGTAATTGAGCGCTTTGCCAGAATCAAATTCTTGGTACAAAGTCAGCGTAACGATGATCGCCAAAAGCATCCCCGCCGCAGCTATCAGGTTTCCCTTGCGGGCAGAATCCGGATGGCTCAGCATTTTCAGACCGATGATAAAGGTCAGCGAGGCAATGAGGTAGCTTATTTCTAGTATATGGATGCTCATGATTTCTTCGGTTTTTTCTTAAACATTTCAAGCATCCTGTCAGTCACCACAAATCCCCCGACGACATTGAGGGTTCCCACAATCACTGCCAGAAACCCAACGGTGAGGGCGAGGTAATTGTCCGGTGAGGCCTGCAACATCACGATGATAGCCCCGACGACCACGACGCCATGGACCGCATTGGCCCCTGACATCAGCGGAGTATGTAAAATCGCCGGCACGTTGGAGATAACCTCGATGCCCAAAAGTATCGCGAGGACAAGGAAATAGACCATTTCCATATTGTCCCCAATAAAATTCAATATCGCTTCCATGCTTATGCGGATTTCATTTGTACAATTCTCGGACTCACCGGCTTGCCTTCGTGGCACACACAAGTACCCGTCACAATATCATCCTCAAAGTTGAGTTTGAGTTCACCGTTTTGGATGATGAGTTTGAGGAAATTGAGGTAGTTTTTGCCATACATCTTGCTGGCGTCCTGGGGCATTTCGGCTGCGAGATTGCCTACCCCCACGATGCGGACACCGTTTACTTCGACCGTTTGATCAGGTTGGGAAAGGGCACAGTTGCCACCGGATGAGGCCGCCAAGTCGATGATTACAGCACCCGCTTTCATTGCCCGGACGGTTCTTTCTTCC
The DNA here is from genome assembly GCF_021491425.1 of Mariniradius sediminis. Lineage (NCBI taxonomy): Bacteria > Pseudomonadati > Bacteroidota > Cytophagia > Cytophagales > Cyclobacteriaceae > Mariniradius > Mariniradius sediminis. The sequence goes on from NZ_JAKEVZ010000011.1 coordinate 183,753, forward strand.
ACCAACAAAGGCGCTTTTCTTCCCGGAATCTGTGCCGTAGTAATGATGACATCCGCTTTGGTGGCATGTTCGTGGATGGTATCTTTTTGTTTTTGCAGGTATTCCGCGCTTTGCTCGACGGCATACCCGCCGGCGGATTTGTCTTCTTTGGCGCCTTGCACATCCACAAATTTGGCACCGAGGGAGAGAACTTCCTCTTTGGCGGCTTGACGAACGTCAAAGGCATAGACCGTTGCGCCCAAGCGCTTGGCCGTTGCGATCGCTTGAAGACCAGCTACGCCTGCGCCCAATATCAATACCCTTGCAGGGGTGATGCTTCCGGCGGCCGTCATAAACATCGGGAAAAACCGTGGCAACAGGTTGGCGGCCATCAGTACAGCCTTGTATCCGGTGACCGTTGCCATGGATGAAAGTACGTCCATCGCTTGGGCGCGGGTAGTTCTTGGCACCAACTCCATGCTGAATGCCGTCCTGCCGGATTGGATCAGATAGTCCGTCAGCTTGGGGTTGAAAAGTGCACTGAGCTGCCCCATGAGGACCGCACCCGGTTTCATTTGGCCGATTTCGGCTTCGGCGAGTGGTTGGATGCCGCAGATCAGATCTGCCTTTTCGAGTATTTCCTTTCTGTTGTGGATTTCCCCTCCCGATTCCTGATACCATTGGTCTGAAGCATAGGCACTCGCGCCAGCGCTGGATTCCACCCAAACGGAGGTCTTCCAACTGATGAGCGTCTTGACCGCTTCCGGCAAAAGCGCTACCCGGGCCTCGTCTTGGGGTTCTTTCAATATCCCTATAATCATGCGGATTTGGATTAAGCATTCACCTGTATTGGTGAAATTCTTGTTGAAGGCTTGAAACTATTAAAAAGTCTGAAAAAAGAAACTGATATTGGTCAATCGGGCGAATTTATTTTGCCTAGGCTTTCGCAGAAGAAATAAAAAAGCGAATTGCGGTTCCGAAATCATGAGAATAACATTCAGCGTCGTGATCCTGCTTCTTGTATCCCCCGTACTGGTACGGGGACAGATCCAATATGTATTTGGCGGCATGGTACGCGGCGATCTCGGTGAAAAGAAGATTGCATTGGTATTCACAGGGCATGAGTTTGCGGAAGCTGGAGAAGAGATTTTGAAGACATTGGACCAACACCGGGCAAAGGCGGCCTTTTTCCTCACAGGGGATTTTTACCGCAATCCCGATTTTGAGAATCTCATTATCCAAATCAAGGGGAAGGGCCATTATCTGGGTGCCCATTCCGACAAGCATTTGTTGTATTGTGATTGGGGAAAAAGGGATAGTCTACTTGTGACCAAGGTAGCGTTTTTGGAGGATTTGGAACGGAATTATGATGAAATGAGGCGGTTTGGTGTCGACAAATCCGAGGCGCCTTTTTTTCTCCCTCCCTACGAATGGTACAATGACAGCATCAGCGCCTGGACGCGGGAGGCTGGATTGCATTTGATCAATTTCAGCAGCGGTACCCGTTCCCACGCGGATTACACGGATCCATCAATGCCCAATTATGTGGATTCGCAGAAAATCCTGCATTCTATTTTGGACTATGAAAGCTCCCAGCCTCAGGGCCTGAACGGATTCATCCTGCTCATGCATATCGGTGTCGGCCCGAAGCGTGTAGATAAATTCCACGCTCAAATTCCCGTAATGCTTCAAACCCTAAGGTCAAGGGGCTATGAATTTGTTTCCTTATCGGAGCTGTTCCCGATTGAAGTCCGGGAGCCTTCGAAATGATTGGAATGCAGATCCAGAAAGGTCTTTTCCCGAAAAATCCCTATCTTTTAGCTCTCAAAATAACCTATTGAATGGCCAATTTTAACATCGACGCAAAACAAGACACGACCTATGACGCGATCGTCATCGGGTCGGGTATCAGTGGTGGCTGGGCCGCCAAGGAACTCTGCGAAAAAGGACTGAAAACCCTCGTTCTAGAGCGCGGCAGACTCGTGGAACATGTCAAGGATTATCCCACCATGACTTTGGATCCTTGGGATACTGAACTCAGGGGAGGTTTGACTCCCGAACAAAAAGCCCGGCATCCCCAAGGAGGCAGGGTTGGGTTTATCGGAGAAATGAACGAACACTTCCACGCCAACGATGTGGAAAATCCCTACACCGAAGTCAAGCCTTTTCTGTGGGTTCGGGCACACCAAATGGGCGGGCGCTCGCTACTTTGGGGCAAACAGACCTACCGCTGGTCTGATTTGGATTTCGAAGCAAACGCGAAAGACGGCCACGGGGTGGATTGGCCGATCCGCTACAAGGATTTGGCTCCGTGGTACACCTATGTGGAGAAATTTGCAGGAATCAGCGGTGAAGCCTTGGGATTGCCGCAATTACCAGACAGCCATTTTTTGCCTCCAATGGAATTGAACTGTGTGGAAAAGCACGTCAAGAGTCGGATCGAGAAGGATTTCCCCGGACGCAACATGATCATCGGCCGTGTGGCCCACCTGACCGAGCCAATCAATGGGCGTGGCAAATGCCAATTCCGCAATCGATGCGATCGGGGTTGTCCTTATGGTGCTTATTTCAGCAGCAACGCAGTGACGCTACCTGCTGCAAACGCGACCGGAAACTTAACGATTCGCCCATTTTCCATCGTCCAATCGATCGTGTACGATGAACAAACAGGCAAAGCCTCAGGCGTCCGCATCATCGATGCAGAGACCAACGCCGATATCGTCTATAATGCCAAGATCATTTTCGTGAATGCCTCTACCTTGAGTACCACCCAAATTCTCCTCAATTCCACTTCCAATAGATTTCCGAATGGTCTCGGTAATGATTCCGGGGAACTCGGACACAACCTGATGGACCATACTTATCGGGTAGGTGCCATGGGCAAAGTGGAAGGTTTTGAGGACCAATATTACAAAGGCAGACGGCCCAACGGCATCTACATTCCGCGCTATGTCAACCTGCAGGGAGGCCCGCAATCCGACAAGTTCGTCAGGGGATTTGGATACCAGGGGGGCGGTGGTCGCAGCAACTGGGGTGCAGGTGCCAACGAACCGGATTTTGGCGCAGATTTCAAAGACCGCATGATGAAGCCCGGGCCTTGGGAGTTTTTCATTACCGGTTTCGCAGAGTGCCTTCCCTACCATGAAAACAAAGTTTACCTCAACAAGGACGTTTTGGACAAATGGGGTCAGCCGACCTTGTCGATAGATGCCGAGTGGGGTGCCAACGAACTCGCCCTCAATGAGCAAATCCGCATCGATGCCAAGGAAATGCTCGAACGCGCAGGATTGAAGGATGTGATCGACTTTGACAACAAACATGAAATGGGCTACGGTATCCATGAAATGGGTACAGCCCGCATGGGTCGCGATCCCAAGACATCCGTCCTCAATGGATTCAACCAAGTACATGCCTGCAAAAACGTCTTTGTCACCGACGGCGCCTGCATGACCTCGTCCTCCTGTGTCAACCCATCCCTGACCTATATGGCTTTGACAGCTAGGGCTGCCGACCATGCCGTTTCCGAACTCAAAAAAATGAACCTCTAAGCCATGAACAGAAGAGACGCAATTCGAAAAACAGCCTTGATGGCCGGGACGGCTGCCGGGGTTCCAAGCTTTTTGTCACTCCTGCAGGCCTGTTCCAAGCAGGAACGGCTGACTTGGGTGCCCGAGTTTTTGTCCGAAGACCAGGCAAGGTTTATCTCCGCTTTTGTCGACACCATTTTGCCCAAGACCGATACGCCCGGAGCTTTGGATGTAAAGGCGGACGTTTTCATCGATTTGGTGTATGCCCGTACCTATGACCAAAAAGCCCAAGAAAATGTAGTCGCCGAAATCGAAAAGTTCAATGCGACAGCCAAGGAGAAATTTGGGAAAGTGTTCGCAGAGCTGAGTTTGGAAGACAAGACAGCTTTTCTCAAAGAGCAAGAAGCCAATTCCCCGAAATTCAATCCCCGGGTTTGGGGTACGGCGGTTGGCAAACAGGAGCCTGTTGGATTTTACCGTGGGCTAAAGTCGATGACACTTTGGGCCTATTTCAGCTCCGAGGAAATCGGCAAAAACGTCCTCAGCTACGACCCGATACCGGGAGAGTACAAAGGTTGTATTCCGCTGTCTGATGTGGGTAACAGTTGGAGTTTGTAGATATAACAATGAAACCGGGCTTAGCAATAGACCCGGTTTTTTTGTCTTATCTCGCTCCACGAATTCCGAAGGCTTTCCGGGCAGGAATCGTGAGACCGGCCGTCCGCAGGCGGCGCACCTCGCTAACCTTTACGGTTGGCGAGGCGGTCTACTCGACTAGCTGGTCGTTGCTTATTATTTTGTTTCTTTTATTTTCCATTTTTTCAGTCCTCCTACTAAATACAAAAGCCCAACGAAAACCGCTATGAGTGAGTAGGTGTTTTCTAATAATGGACTTGCTTTTTGCCATCCTATGTCAAAAATAAGTTCACCGATTCCACGCAAAAAATAAATCCCTCCAATGCAAAACACCATTGGTTTTAACAATGGCAGTTTTTTAAACTTGTTATCAGCCGAGAGCCCATATAAACCCATTATAAAAAATATAATTCCTACTACTACCGTGATAAAATACGGATACAGAGGATGTATGTCTTGTTTAGCAAGAGCCATTCCCTCTGCTATACCAACAAGTTCAAACATTTTTTCAGCCCAAATCAATCCAACAATATGTAAGATTGCAAATAGAATATTCAGGTATCCGCCAAGTTTAAGCATAAGGCAAATTAATTGATTCTCAAGTAAACAAGACCATCAATAGGCAATATCCATTGTCCTAGTTTCAAATAATTATTGGGAAACTGATTTGAAATTGTAATTGCCGGGTTCATATCTCTGTTTTATTGTCTCTTTACAACGCCCGCCAACGTTTCGGGCTTTGCTTTCGGGCTTGTCTACAACCTCAAGACCTGCTTGCAGTCAGACAGAAATACCAGGTCTTTGAACGGCGGTCAGCGAAAAGGCCGGCAATGGCAATGAAAAAGGCCCTCAGGGGCCTAAAATTTGCTTTTCTGGAGCTGTTTTGGGCCGATATCATCGCTATACCTGCTCCTAGCCCCGCCTGACCGAAAAACGATCCCGTTTTCGCCAGCCAATCAAAAATCCCAAAAATCTACCACTTCCTTTAAAAAACTTCTATTTCCTTGATTCAAGGGGAGGTTGTGCAACGGTTACGGCTGTTAGCACCAGTTGTTCTTTTCTCGTCATAGTTTTAAAAATTCGTATTCGTAAATTTTCGGTGCGATTTTGTCCGCAAGTAAATTTAGTTTTTGTCGCAAGTCGCCAATTAGTTCTGTGTATTTGTCGTCTGTGCTTTTTGCGTTCATACGTCCTTTGTCGTTACGCCCTTGAAAGTGTAATTTAATGTCGTATAAAGCTGCATTTATGTTAATGTCTTTTTGTTGGTGGTAGTATTTCCAAAGTTCACGACCTGCCTTAAAAACTTCCTTTGCTTCTTCTGAAAATTCTAATGGTTTGTTGTCAGTGTTGATAGTTTCTTCTGTAAACAACTGTCCTTCGTTTTTTTGTTCTGGTTTGATTTTGCCTTTTATGAAGTCAGTCATAAAATTACTTTCAAACTTTTCTTTGGCGTTTACTTCGTTTTCTGTGAAGGGTATCCAATGATTTACACCAAACTTTGTCTGAATGTTGTTGCTGAAAAGTGTAAAAGTCAAACAGTCGTTTTGAAATTCCTTGTCTGCTTTCCAATTGTTGTTAGGATTTAAAAATTGGTCCCGGTCGTTAAGCCAGTTTGCTTCAATTGCTTTACGAACTGAAAAATAGATTGAAACAGGAATTAAATTGTCCTTGTTAATCCAAATTCCACGAGGATTTGGTAATTGTTCTTTTGTGTTCAGAACATAAACAATGTTGTTGTGTTGAAAATCATTTCCGTTTATTCCGTCCATAAAGCCAATGTTGTTTTCTTTCGTGGCTTTGTAAATGGAAATAAATTTATTGATGTATTGATTTTTATTTAGTGAGTAAATTCCTTTTGTGCCAATGAAGTTGGCGTTTTTGTCGTAAATGTCTGCGACTACATTTTCAAAAACTTCTTTTTTGTTTGTATTCCAAATTTTGAAGCCAATAGGGAACTGTCCTTTTACATTATCAAAAGTGTCGGCTGGGGCTAAAAAAATTTTTTCAAGCTTCGCTTGAAAGTGTTCTTTCAAGCTGAGGAAAGCCGACCCTTGCAGAATTTTCAAAGTTGAAAATTCTGCAAGGGTTACTCCATTAAGTTCTGAATAAATACGAATAAGGAATTGGGCAAATAATTCTCTGCCTGCTGTTCCTAAAATAGAACCATATTTAGTATGTGTCTTTGTTTGGTTTACACCAACCTTACCTTTCTCGGCTTTACTTGAAACTTCCGCATAAGGTGGATTGATGTAAATAATTAGTTTTTTTCTTTTCTGTTCGTCATTGATAATGTCTTGCAATCCCTGCGGAAGTTTGGAAAAATCGTCATTTAAAAAGTCGAATTGGAAAACGTGATTTTCTAAAAGGTTTGCTCCGTGATTGATACGGTCGTGCATTACCTTTACGTCTGCTTGGTCTAAGGTGCTTGCCCAAATGTTGTATTTGTTGGTCAAACCCGCAAGAAGATTTCCTGTGCCAGCGGCACAGTCCCAAATAAAATATTCTTCTTGCCAGTTTTCTCCCAACAAGTCGCACAAATATTTTTGGGAAAGTTCAACCCATTGTCTTGGTGTAAAAAATGCTCCTTTGCGTTCTCTGATGTCTTGCGGAACAAGTAAATCTCTACGTTCAATAATGTAGTTTTGAAACTCTTTTATTGGCGGTCGTTTGTAACGTTTCCAAAATTGCTGATACGTTTCTTTGTTGCGAATATTGATAGTTGCATCAAACATTTGCTTGATGTTTTCTTTCGCAATTTTATATCCTTGATTTTGAAAAATTACAAATAGGTTATCTCTGATTGAAGCGTCATCTTCAATTTTGCTTGTGTCACGGTCATCAACAAACAAGTCGGCTAAATAAAAGTCGCTGTCTAAAATGTTGGCTTTTTTCAGGTCGTCCCAACCAACGTCAATTATTGGTTTTACAATTTCAAGCCAACGCAAGTAAATCGGAATGAAATTGTTTTTGTCAATTTTTATTTTGCTTGTTTCTGTTGCTTTGGCAATGTTATTAGCAACAAAATGTTTTAATTCTTTCTCATCCTTCTCGTAGTCGTAAACGTAGCTGTTCTGTTTGAGATTGGTTTCAACTCTTTCCTTGATTAGCTTAAATTCTTTTGTGTCGTGGTTGCTTGGTGTTACGTTCCAATTAAAGTCGTTTAGATAAAATATGTCTTGAACGCTGATGTAAGGAACAAAGGCAATTTTTTTAAAGTCAAAAGCTCCCAAAAATGCAGGTGGCAAAGTCTTGTCAAAAGTTCTTGCTTTGCCAATTGTCAAAATGAGTTGAACGAACATTGTCGGAATGTCAAAGTTGCCCGTTTTGGCTTCTGCCCAAAGTAGCGGTGTCCGCCCGAAAATGTCGGCTTGTTTAGGGAAAACTGAAAAGTCAATATTTCCTATTATCTCTGTCGTGTCGAATGATTTGAACCAGTCCGCACCGACTTTATTTTTTAGTTCTTCTTCTCTTATGTTTTTATACTTCATTTATCGTCTTTGTTCGTCTGTTACGGTGTCGTCCTACAATTGGTGCTAACGGTTCTCAGCTATACGCAGGCAGGGATTTTAACCACTGAACTTCCTACGAAGAACTGAACTTCAAATATAGCACTTTTCTGTCCTACGAAGCACGAACCCCCTGCTTGCGTATAGGTGATGTGTGTGCCTTGAATGGTGAATATAGGTCAAAAAGTTGGCCGTTCCAACGGGTGAAAGTCCCTAGGCGCGGGGGTAACGTCCCGAAGCCAAGCAAGTGGCAAGCTGGTTTGCCGTGAGGCATGCAG